>NZ_JBNXUM010000005.1:0-311541 GCF_050563545.1 Falsiroseomonas sp. HW251 | reverse complement strand
GCCAGTCTGCGCCGTGTCCTCGTCGCCCGTCGCGGTGTCGTCCACCGCCACCGGCGCGTCGTTCGTCCCGGTGATGGTGAAGGTGACGTTTTGGGTGGCGGAGTCCGTCGTGCCGTCATTGACCTTCACCGCGTAGGTGATGGTCAGGCTCTGCCCGGCACGCAGGAAGTCGAGGTTGGCCGCGCCGGGATCGTAGCTGTAGCCGATCGAGGTCGCCCCGCCGTTCGAGACCGCCCCGGTCAGACTGAAGGCGCCCGGCGCCACCAGCGCCGCCGCGCCGGCCGGCAGGACGAAGGCGAGGCCGTCGAGCTTCACCTCCGGCGAGCCGACCACTGACGGCGTCAGCGTGTCGCCGACGTCGAGGTCGGTGACCGCAAAGCTGCCGGTGATCGCCGCCAGGTTCTGCGCCGCGGCGTCAGACAGCTCCACCACCGCCGCCGGATCCGCCGTGTCGCTCAGCACCGGACCGTCGTTCGTCCCGGTGATCGTCAGCGTGACCTGCGCGACGGAAATCGCGCCATTGGACATCCGGATCGAGTAGTTGAACGTCACGGTCGCCGTCTGGCCCGCACCTAGATAGTCGTAGGCACCCTCGATGATCGTGAGTTCGAGCTGGCCATCCGCGAGTATCGTGGCCTCTATTTTGTCGGCAACTACCTCCACGTCGACACCGACCGCAGTCTGAACAGACGGATCGTCCTGGTAGATCGACCAGAGTTGCTTCGCCCCTCCGCCGAGGTCGTTGGCGAGCACATTCAGCGTAGTCGTGCCGTTCTCGCTGATGGTGCCGGTGTCGTTGACCGCTTGCGGCGTGTTCTTGATCGCAACCTGCGCGACACCTTTGCTCGGCGCTTTAACCGTGACGGCCATGAGAGGCCCTCCCTCGCGAATGGCAAAATGCTGTTCAGCACGCATCCCAAGGCTGGTCCGAAACCATCTGAGCGCGTTCCGATACCAATCGTAAACCAAGGGTTAGAAAAGGAGAAGGGCCCGTAGCGCAAAGCGCGGGACTATGTGCAAAAAAAACGACAGATATGCCTTCTGAATACAACCTCTGCGAGTGATCGGTGCCGAGGTAAACCCTGTGCCTTCCCAGTGATGCTGGCAGCGTGCGGCACATAAGTCTTTCTACCTGCGGTGGTGGGCGCTGCTGCCCTGGCGCTCCGGGGGCGGTCCTCGACGCTCGTGCTCAGGGGTAGGCGATCGCCACGACCTCGATCTCCTCGGCCCCCGCCGGCGTCCGCAGCCGCCTGACATCGCCGACCCTCGCCCCCAGCAGCGCTCGCGCCACCGGCGCCACCCAGGAGATGCGGCCGGCCTGCGCATCCGCCTCGTCCACGCCGACGATGGTCACCGTCACCTCGGCATCGTCAGACGCCCGCGCATAGGTCACCGTCGCGCCGAAGAA
Source organism: Falsiroseomonas sp. HW251 (assembly GCF_050563545.1). Classification (NCBI taxonomy): domain Bacteria; kingdom Pseudomonadati; phylum Pseudomonadota; class Alphaproteobacteria; order Acetobacterales; family Roseomonadaceae; genus Falsiroseomonas; species Falsiroseomonas sp. HW251. The sequence continues at coordinate 310,133 of NZ_JBNXUM010000005.1, read as the reverse complement.
GACCTGATCGCGCTTTGCCTGCTCCGCGGGGTCCACGACCTGGACGCGTTCCAGCCGCTTGCGGAGGAAGCGCACGCGCGCATCGATCTGGCGTAGGCGGCGCTTGCCGTACTGGTAGTCCGCATTCTCCGACCGGTCGCCGAGGCCGGCCGCCCAGGCCACGACCTCCACCACCTTGGGCCGCTCCTCCTCCCACAGGTTCCGCAGTTCCGTCCGCAGCGCCTCGACGCCGGTCGGCGTCATGTAGAAGGGCGTGCCGGGGGGAAGGCCGGGCGGGCCGTCCTCCTCCTCATCGTCGTCAGCCATCCGCGATCAGCGCGGCATGGGCGGCTTCCCAGCCCGCGCGGTCCGGCGCGACGATCAGCCCCCCGCCGCGCACCCGCGCGGGGTCATAGGGGCGGCCGTCGAACTGCGCGGCATAGCCGCCGGCCTCGGCATGCAGCAGCCAGCCCGCGGCATGGTCCCAGGGCAGCAGCCGGTTGTAGACCAGGACATGCGCATGCCCGCCCGCCACCAGGCGGTATTCATGCGCGGCGCAGCGGTAGTTCACGGTCTGCGCGAGCCGCGGCAGGCGCGACGGCACGCGCGAGCGCAGCGGCTCCGGCATCCAGCCCCAGGAGATCGCGCCGACCATGGCGGAGATCGGCACCGGCGCCGCGACGCGCAGCGCACCGTGGCTGCGGCCTTCGGTATCCTCGATCCAGGCCCCCTCCCCGCGCAGCGCCACCGCCGTGTCGTCGCCGAGCGGGTCGTGAATCCAGCCCGCGATGCATTCGCCGCGCAGGAACAGCGCGGCCATGCAGCCGAAGAGCGGCACGCCGGCGGCGAAGTTCGACGTCCCGTCCACGGGATCCACCACCACGGCGCAATCCGCATCCGCCAGCCGGTCGAGCAGAGCAGGATCGGCGGCGGAGGCCTCCTCGCCGATAACCAGGCAGCCCGGCAACAGGCGCGCCAGCCCGGCCGCGATCGCGCGCTCCGCGGCCTCGTCCGCCTCAGTCACGATGTCGAGCGGCCCGGACTTCGCGCGCACCATGTCAGGCGCGAGGCGACGGAAGCGCGGCAGGATCTCGGTCCGCGCGGCGTCGCGCAACAGGGCGGCCACGTCGCTTGCCAGGGCGCGCGTGATGCGCATCGTCATCCCGGTCCCTCAGCCCCTCTGGGCGAAGCGCGCGCGATCGGCCGCGGACAGCCGGACGGTCAGGCGGATCGCCTCCTCGGCGTCTTCGCGCGCCAGCACCTCGCCATGCTCGTAGAGCCAGGCGAGGCCCGCGCCGTCCGATGGCGCCAGGCGGAATTCCGCGGTCTCGAGCCCCGCGGCGAGCCGGGCATCGAGTGCGGCGCGCAGCGTCTCCAGCCCGTCACCCGTCAGCGCCGAGACGGCGATGGTGTTCTCGAGCTTCGGCACGGCGTCCGCGCCACCCATCAGGTCGGCCTTGTTCAGCACCTCGACCACGCGGGACTCCCACCCCGCATCGAGCGGCGCGTCCTGCCCGTCCGCCATCTCGGCCAGCACCTTCAGCACGTCGGCGCGCTGCGCGCCGGTGTCGGGATGCGCGGCGTCGCGGACATGGAGGATGATGTCGGCGGCCGCCACCTCCTCAAGCGTCGCGCGGAACGCCTCGACGAGTTGCGTCGGCAATTCGCTGATGAAGCCGACGGTGTCGGACAGGATCACGGTGCGCCCGGACGGCAGCCGGATCGCGCGCATCGTGGGATCGAGCGTCGCGAAGAGCTGGTCCTGCGCATAGACGCCGGCGCCGGTCAGCGCGTTGAACAGCGTGGACTTGCCGGCATTGGTGTAGCCGACCAGCGCGACCACGGGATACGGGACGCGCTCGCGCGCCTTGCGGTGCAGCCCGCGGGTGCGGCGGACCTGCTCCAGCTCCTTCCTCAGCTTGACCATGCGGTCGGTGATGAGACGCCGGTCGAGCTCGATCTGGCTCTCGCCGGGACCGCCGAGGAAGCCGAAGCCGCCGCGCTGCCGCTCGAGGTGCGTCCAGGACCGCACGAGCCGCGTGCGCTGGTAGTCGAGATGCGCGAGCTCGACCTGCAGCGCGCCTTCCTTGGTGCGCGCACGCTCGCCGAAGATCTCGAGGATGAGGCCGGTGCGGTCGATGACCTTGCAGCCCCAGGCGCGTTCCAGGTTGCGCTGCTGCACGGGGCTCAGCGCGGCATCCACGACGACGACGGTGACGCCGTGCCGTTCCACCGCTTCCCCGACCATCTGCACCTGGCCCTCGCCGAGCAGGGTCGAGGGCCGGACGGCACGCAGCGGATACACCGCGGAATGGACGATCGTCAGCCCGATCGAGGCGGTGAGGCCCACCGCCTCGGCCAGCCGCGCCTCGGCCGCACGCGCGGCGTCGCCGCGGCCGGCACGCTCGTGGGGAAGGATGACGGCGGCCTTGGTCGGCCCCTGCTCCCCCCGCGGGACGTTGCTATTCGCCGCGACCGACAGGGTTCACCTCTCGGCCCAGCGTCAGGCGGTTTTCACGCGGCGCGGCGGCACCCGCCGCGGCAGGCGCCGCTTCCCCCGTGCCGGTGGCGCCGGCACCCGTCGTGCCCGCGTCGAAGAGCGAGATCGGGGCACCCGGCATGACCGTGCTGATCGCGTGCTTGTAGACGAGCTGCGTGTGGCCGTCGCGCCGCAGCAGCACCGAGAAATTGTCGAACCAGGTGATGATGCCCTGCAGCTTGACGCCATTCACCAGGAAGATGGTGACGGGCGTCTTGGACTTGCGGACATGGTTCAGAAACACGTCCTGCACATTCTGCGACTTCTCGGCGGCCACGGAGGGTTGCCCTTCTTCTGCTGGCCTGCCGCGCAGCACCGCGCCGCGTGCAGGGCCTTCTGCCCGTCAGTTTCCAGCGACGGGGCCGGTCTGGCAAGGGCAAGCCGCCCTCGTAAGCCCGCGGTCAGCGCCGGTCTGCCATCCCACGCAGCGCCTCGGCCAGCGTGGTGGCGTCGGCGAAGGCAATGTCGGGGCTCGCGGCCGCCACGCCGCCGTCATGCGGTGCGCCGCCGACCAGCACCGCGATGCAGCCGGCATTGCGCGCGGCCTGCATGTCCATCGCGGTGTCGCCGACATACCAGACCGCTGCGCCCGGCATCACGCCGCAGGCTTCGAACGCCATGCGGAACGGTGCGGGATCGGGCTTGTCCGCCTGCGCATCGCCGGCGCCGAGCAGCGACGCGAAACGGCCGTCCCAGCCGAGATGCGCGGCCTCCGCGCGCAGCAGAGGACCCTGCTTGTTGCTGATGACGGCCTGCGGGGCGAAGGACGCCGCGGCGATCGCCGCAGCCGCGCCGGGCAGCGGCTTCAGCACCTGCAGGTGGCAGGAGCGCACGGCGGCGTAGAAGATGTCGCGCGCGCGTTCCCACTGATCGCCGAACATGCCGGGAAAGGTGTCGCGCAGCGACCCCCGCACACGCGCGAGCACGGTCGCGCGATCCCATTCCGGCATGCCGAAGTCACGGAACGTCACGTTCAGCCCGTGCTGGATGGCGGCCCAGCCATCCACCAGCGTGTTGTCCCAGTCCCACAGGATGCAGGCGGGCTGCGTCAGCGTCATGCGGCGTTGCGGATGTCGCCCTTCACGTGGCGGGCGAAGATGTCGAAGAGCCGCCGGACCACGGGCCCGACCTTGCCATCGCCGACCGGCGCGCCGTCGATCTTCGTGATGGGACGGACGAAGCTGGTGGCCGACGTCAGGAAGGCCTCCCGCGCCATGCGCAATTCCTCGACGGTGTAGGGGCGCTCGTCGAAGGCAATGCCCTCGGCGCGCAGTTCCGCCATCAGCGCGGCGCGGGTGCAGCCCGGCAGGATGACCTGGTCGAGGTACCGGGTGCGGATCGCGCCCTGCTCGTCCACGATCCAGAAGGTCGTCGCGGCGCCCTCGTTCACGATGCCGGTGGCCTCGTCGTAGAGCACGGCCTCGATCGCGCCCTGCTCCCGCGCGGCCTGGCGGGCCAGGCAGTTCGGCAGGAGGTTGACCGACTTGATGTCGCGCCGCGCCCATCGCAGGTCGGGCAGCGTGATCGCGCTGGCCTGCCACTTGTCCACGTCAGTGGGATAGGGCGGCACGCGCTTGACCGTCACGACGAGCGCGGGCGGAACGGGCCTGGCCGGGAAGGGATGGTCGCGGCGCGCCACGCCCCGGGTGACCTGCATGTAGAGCAGGCCTTCCGTCACACGGTTACGCCGCGCGACCTCGCGCAGGACCAGGCGCAGCGCGGCGCGCGACATCGGCATCGGCAGGCGGATCTCGCGGAGCGACCGTTCGAGCCGGGCGAGGTGCAGCTCCTCGTCCACGTAGCGGCCGTCATACAGGTGCACGACCTCGTAGATGCCGTCGCCGAACTGGTAGCCGCGATCCTCGATGTTCACCGAGGCCTCGGGCTGGCGGAGGTAGCGGCCGTTCACATACGCGATCTTCGACATCGGTTCTCTCTCGATGCTCCGCGCTGCCCTGCCCCGCCCAGCGCCTTCCTCCCCCGCAGGCGGGCGAGGGATGGGGTGGGGGTGCGGAATGTCAGGGTGCGCCCATTCTCGTGCCCCCACCCTAAGCCTCCCCCGTAAACGGGGGAGGGGACAAGAGTGGCGGGGGAGGGAACAAGTGGTCCTACTGCCCCGCGGGCGCCCGGTCCTCGGCGTTCACGCCGAGGAACTTCAGCTTGCGATGCAGCGCGCTGCGTTCCATGCCGACGAAGGCCGCGGTGCGGCTGATGTTGCCGCCGAAGCGCAGCAGCTGGGCCTCGAGGTATTGCCGCTCGAACAGCTCCCGTGCCTCGCGCAGTGGCAGGGTCATGATCTCGCTGGAGCGATCGAGCTTCAGCACCGCCGGCGCCGCGGCGCCGACCTGCGGCGGCAGCATGTCCGGGCGGATCGGCTCCCGCGATTCGCCGGGCGCCATGATCAGCAGCCAGTCGATGAGGTTGCGCAGCTCCCGCACGTTGCCCGGCCACTCATAGGCCTGCATCGCGGCCAGGCTGTCCTCGCTCAGCTCGCGCGGCGGCATGCCGGAAGTCTCGACGGACCGCGCCATGAAATGCCGGGCGAGCGCCGGGATGTCCTCCCGCCGCTCGCGCAGCGGCGGGATCTTCAGCGGCACGACGGCGAGCCGGTAGTACAGATCCTCCCGGAAGCGCCCGCCGGCGATCTCGGCCTGCAGATCCTTGCTGGTGGTTGCGATGACTCGGACATCCACCTGCACGCGCTGCGCGCCCCCGAGCCGGGTGAAGCCCTGCTCCTGCAGCGCACGCACGATCTTGCCCTGGGTCTCGAGCGGCATGTCGCCGACCTCGTCCAGCAGCAGCGTCCCGCCATGCGCGCGCTCCAGCACGCCGGCGCGGCGCGGCTGGGCGTTGGCGTCCGTGCCGGCCTCGACGCCGAAGAGCTCCTCCTCGAAGCGGCCGGGGGCCAGCGTCGCGCAGTTCAGCGCGACGAAGGGACCGTCGTTGCGGCGCGAGCGCGCGTGCAGCATCCGGGCCGCAACCTCCTTGCCGGCGCCGGCGGGGCCGCTGATCAGCACGCGCGATCCCGTAGGCGCCACGCGCTCGATCGCCTGGCGGATCTGGCCGATGGAGGCGGAGACGCCGACCAGCTCGTTCTCGCCGCCCGTCCGCAGCTTCAGCTCGCTGACCTCGCGCTTCAGCCGCGCGGCTTCCAGCGCGCGCTGCACGATCAGCAGCAGCCGGTCGGACTTGAAGGGCTTCTCGATGAAGTCGTAGGCGCCGATCTGGATCGCCTGCACGGCCGTCTCGATCGTGCCGTGGCCGGAGATCATGATGCAGGGAACCCGCGGCTCCTCCTGGTGCATGACGCCGAGGATGCCGAGGCCGTCGAGCTTCGAGTTCTGCAGCCAGATGTCGAGGATCACGAGCGACGGCCGGCGCGCGCGGAAGGCCGCGACCGCCTGGTCGGAATTGGCGGCCTGGCGGACCTGGTAGCCCTCATCCGACAGGATGCCCTCGATCAGGGCACGGATGTCGGGCTCGTCGTCGACGATCAGGATGTCATGCGCCATGGCCGACCCGCCCCAAGCCCAACCCGACCTCCTCACGCCGCCCCGCCGCCGCCGCATCCTGCGGCAGGATCAGCACGGCCCGCGCCCCGGGCCCCTCCGCCCGGTCCTCCAGCGCCAGCCTGCCCCCATGGTCCTCCATGATCTTTTTGACGATGGCAAGGCCGAGACCGGTGCCTTTCGCCTTATGCGTGACGTAAGGCTCGGTCAGGCGGGCCCTTTCCTCCCCAGCGGGGAGCCCAAGGCCGTCATCCTCGACCACCACGGCCCAGTCCTCTCCCGCTTCCTCGAGCCGGATCGCGATTCGGCCCCCGCCCTCATCCGCCCCGCGCGGACGCATGGCGATGGCGTCCGCCGCGTTCTGCAGCAGGTTGGTCAGCGCCTGGCCGATCAGCCGGCGGTCGAGCGGGACATGGGGAGCGGGATCGGGGATCGCGACCTCATAGGCGATCTCGGGATGGGCGGCTTGCTGCAGCACCAGCGCTTCCCGCAGCACGGTGCCGAGGTTCTCCGGGCGGATCACGGGCTGGGGCATGCGGGCGAAGGCCGAGAACTCGTCCACCATGCGCCCGATGTCGCCGACCTGGCGCACGATGGTATCGGTCAGGCTTCGGAAGGTGTCGGGGTCCGTCCCAATCTCCTTGAGGTATTTGCGCTTCAGCCGCTCCGCCGAGAGTTGGATCGGCGTCAGCGGGTTCTTGATCTCATGCGCGATGCGCCGCGCGACATCGGCCCAGGCGGCCTTGCGCTGGGCGGATTGCAGTTCGGTGATGTCGTCGAAGGTGAGCACATAGCCCGCCACCCTGCCCTGCTGCATCTCCGCGCCGATCCGCGCGATCAGGGTCCTGCGGCGCGACGGCGGGCCGATCGGGATCTCCGCAGTGCGCGGCCGCTCCGGCGCGCTGGCCGCCTCGGCGATCAGCTCGGCGAATTCCGGCACGACGCGCGCCAGCGGCAGGCCGATGCCGGCATCGAGGTCGATGCCGAGCAGCTCCGACGCGCTGCGGTTGGGCAGGTTGATGCGCGCCTCGGCATCCAGGCCGACCACGCCCGCCGACACGCCGGCGAGCACGGTTTCCGTGAAGCGGCGGCGTTCGTCGATCTGGCGATAAGCCTCCATCAGCTCGCCGCGCTGGGCCGAAAGCTGGGAGGTCATGCGGTTGAACGCGCGGGTCAGCGAGGCGAGCTCGTCATCCGCCGTGCCTTCCTCGACCCGGGTCGAGAGGTCGCCCGCGCGCACCCGCTCGGCCGCCGAGATCAGCCGGCTGATCGGGCGGGCCAGCTGGTTGGCAAAGACAACGCCGACCAGGACGGCGGCCAGCAGCACCAGCAGCGCCGCGCAGGCGAAGACCAGCGCGAAGGTCACCTGCAGGCTGTCGCGGTTGCGGTCCAGCGTGTCGTATTCCTGGAATGCAAGCTCGGTCCGCCGCAGATGCTCCAGGATGCCGGCGTCGAGCGGCCGGCCGATCATCAGCACCATCTCGGGATGGGTGTCGAGCAGCGCCATGGCGCGCACCCTCGCGTCGGCGTCGCCCGGGATCACCGCGACCTCGCCGCTGCGCAGCTGCTCGAGCGCCCAGGGCGAGGGCAGCTCCACCACGCCACCGCTGACGAAGCCGGCCTGGGCCACGACCTGGCCGAGCTGGGTGTCCACGACCAGCGCCTCGGTCAGGTTGCGGATGATGGCCTGCGTCGCCAGCGACCGCTCGAAGGCCGCGTGATTGGCGGGCAGGTAGACCTGCGCGGCGCGATTGAGGTCGGCCGCCATGGCCAGCGCATCCACGCGGATCTCGTCGCGGTGCTGGTCGAGCCAGGCGCGGGACGCCACGAGCGACGCCTCCAGCGTGGTGCGCACGCGGTCGCTGAACCAGGCCTGGATGCCGAGGTTGAAGAAGATCGCGGCGAAGGCGCCGACGACCAGCGCCGGCACGACCGCGACGACGCCGAACAGCAGCACCAGGCGGACATGCAGCCGCGCGCCCGCGCTGCCGCGGCGCCGCTCGGCCCAGATCCGCACCAGCCGCGTCGCCAGCGACGCCGCCAGCAGCAGCAGCACCCCCGCATTGGCCAGCACCACGGCGACGATCTGGCCGGGCCGCGTCGGGCCCAGCGGCGATCCGCCGGCGAGCAGGACGAAGGTCGCGAGCCCCAGCAGGATCGCCGTGATGGCGAGCCCGATGGTCATGTGCCGGCCAAGCAGCACGTCGCCGAGCCGGCGCTGGCCGGCCGCGCTGCCGCTCATGAGGCGATGGCCCGCGATGGGCGGGATGTGACGGGGGGGCGGGTCACCCCGCTCTCATACCAGAGAAAGCGCCCGGGATGGCACCCCGGGGTCAGGGCAGGCCGCGCACCACCGGCAGGTCGAGCTCCCGCAGCTTCTTGCGCAGCGTGTTCCGGTTCAGCCCAAGCATCGCTGCCGCCTTGATCTGGTTGCCCCGCGTCGCGGAGAGCGCGAGGCGCAGCAGCGGCCGCTCGACCTCCGCCAGCACGCGGTCATAGAGGTCGCGGATCGGCATGCCGTCCTTGTGGGCAGCCATGAAGCCCGCGAGGTGCCGCTCGACCGACTGCTCCAGCGTCTCCGGCGTGCGCGGGCTGTCCTCGGCCGGCGCCGCCGCCTCAGCCAGTTCGCTGGCCACGGCATCGGCGCCGATGATCTCCTGGGGGTAGAGCGCCGCCATGCGCCGCATCAGGTTCTCGAGCTCGCGTGCATTGCCGGGCCAGGGATGCGCCTTCAGCCGCTCCAGCCCGCCGGCGTCGAGCTGCTTGGCCGGCAGGCCCGCATTGCGCGCGCGTTCCAGGAAGTGGCGGGCGAGCAGCGGGATGTCCTCGATCCGCTCGCGCAGCGGCGGCAGGCGGATGGGAACCACGTTCAGGCGGTAGAACAGGTCCTCGCGGAACTGCCCGGCGCGGATCGCCTGGCGGAGGTCGCGATGCGTCGCGGCGACGATGCGGACATTCGCCTTGATGGGCTGTCGGCCGCCGACGGTGGTGAACTCGCCTTCCTGCAGCACGCGGAGCAGCCGGGTCTGCGCCTCGGGCGGCATGTCGCCGATCTCGTCGAGGAAGAGCGTCCCGCCGGCCGCCTGCTCGAACCGGCCGACGCCGCGGTTCAGCGCGCCGGTGAAGGCGCCGCGCTCATGCCCGAAGAGCTCGGATTCGATGAGCTCGCGCGGGATCGCGGCCATGTTGATCGCGACGAAGGGCCCCGAACGGCGACGGCCGTAGTCGTGCAGCGCGCGGGCGACGAGCTCCTTGCCGGTGCCCGACTCGCCCGTGATCATGACCGTCAGGTCGGTGGTCGTGAGCCGCGCGACGGTGCGGTAGATCTCCTGCATCGCGGCGGAACGGCCGACCAGCGGCAGCCTCTCCTCCTGCTCCTCCCCTTCCGGCGTCTCGGCAGTGGAGGGCGCGGCCAGCGCGCGGCCGACGACGGCCAGCAGCTCCTTCAGGTCGAAGGGCTTGGGGAGATAGTCGAAGGCGCCGCGCTGGGTCGCCTTCAGCGCGGTCGAGAAGGTGGATTGCGCCGACATCACGACGACGCGCAGATCGGGCCGCACGCGGCGGATGCGCGGCACCAGGTCGAGCCCGTTCTCGTCCGGCATCACGACGTCGGTGATGACGAGGTCGCCTTCCCCGTCCTCCACCCAGCGCCAGAGCGTCGCGGCCGAGGAGGTCGCGCGCACATGGTAGCCCGACCGCCCCAGCGCCTGGCTCAGCACCGTCCGGATCGCCCGGTCGTCGTCGGCGATCAGGATCGTGCGGGTCGTGGCAGCGGCAGGCGTCGCGACGTCGCTCATCACTTCACTCCGGGTTCGGCGCGGCGCGGCGGCGCCGGCAGCGACAGGCGGAAGGAGGTGCGGCCCGGGCGGCTGTCGCATTCGATCAGCCCGCCCTGGTCCGTCACCAGCTTGGCCACCAATGCAAGACCCAGGCCTTGGCCGCCCCGCTTCGTCGTGACGAAGGGCTCGAACAGGGTCGCGCGCACTTCCTCGGGGATGCCCGGCCCGTTGTCGCGGACGACGACGGAAAGCGGCAGGTGCACGCGTTCCGCGCTGCCGGGCACGGCAATACGCAGCCCGTGGTGGTAGGAAGTGACGAGGTGGATCTCGCCCTCCCGCGGGTCCACCGCCTCGGCCGCGTTCTTCACGAGGTTCAGCAGCACCTGGATCAGCTGGTCGCGGTTGCCGTAGACCGGCGGCAGGGACGGGTCGTAGTCCTGCGTGATGCGCAGCTGCGCGGCGAAGCCGGACAGCGCGATGCGCCGGACATGGTCCAGCACCTCGTGGATGTTGACCTCGGACCGCTGCACCGGGCGCTCAGAGAACATGTCCATCCGCTCGACGAGGTCGCGGATGCGGTCGGCCTCGTCCTGGATCAGCACGCAGAGCTCGCGGTCGGCCTCCGACGCGCCCTGTTCCAGCAGCTGCGCCGCGCCGCGGATGCCGGAGAGCGGGTTCTTGACCTCATGCGCTAGCATCGCCGCCATCGCGGAGGCGCCGCGCGCCGCGCCGCGAAAGTTCAGCTGCCGATCCAGCATCTGCGCGGTCGAGCTGTCCTGCAGCGTCAGCACGACGCCGCCCTCCAGCTCCGGCAGGGGCGAGCCCTGCACCGTCACGCCGTAGCGGCGAAGGCGCGGACTCTCCAGCGAGAGGTCGTGGTCGTAGACCGGCGCGTCGTGGCGCCGCACCTGCTCCAGCAGGCTGAACAGCCGGTTGTCGCCGGGCAGCAGGTCGCGCAGCGACATCGCGGTGAGGGAGGAAGCCGAGAGCTGGAAGAACAGCTCGGCCGCGGGGTTGGCGAAGCGGAAGCGGTCCTCCGCGTCCAGCACCACGGCCGCGACCGGCAGCGCGCCGAGGATGGCCGAGGCCTCGGGCAGCAGCGCCGCTTGGCGCGGCCGCGCGGGAAGCACGCCGGTCTTCATGCCGCCATCAGCTCCGGGTCCGTGACGGCTTCCCTCACCGGGCGTTCGCGCGCGACGCCCCGTTCCACCAGCGGCGCATAGAAGCGGCGGATCAGGGCGATGACGGCGTCCGCGTCGTCCAGCCGGTTCACCTCGGCGCGGAACTCGGCCGAGCCCGGCAGGCCCTTCGAGTACCAGGCGACATGCTTCCGCGCGAGGCGGAGGCCCGGGTTGCGCCCGTGATGCTCCAGCATGGCGTCGTAGTGGACGAGCAGCGTCTCCAGCTGCTCCGCCAGCGCGGGCTCCCCGCCCATCACGCCGGTCATCAGGTACTCCGCCACGACGCGCGGCAGCCAGGGCCGGCCGTAGCTGCCGCGCCCGATCATGACGCCGTCCGCGCCGGACCGGCGCAGCGCCTCGGCCGCGTCCTCCGGGCCCAGTATGTCGCCGTTGACAATGACGGGGATGCGCACCGCGTCCTTCACCAGGCGCACGAAGTCCCAGTCCGCGGTGCCGTTGTAGAACATCTGCCGCGTGCGGCCGTGCACGGTCACCAGCCGGATGCCGCATTCCTCGGCGATCCTCGCGAGCCGCGGGGCATTGAGGCTGTTGTGGTCCCAGCCCATGCGCATCTTCAGCGTCACGGGCACCGGCACCGCCTTCACTGTCGCTTCCAGGATGCGCGCGGCGGCGATCTCGTCGCGCATCAGCGCACTGCCGGCCTGCTGGCCGAGCGCCACCTTCTTCACGGGGCAGCCGAAATTGATGTCCACGATCGCGGCGCCGCGATCCACCACCAGCCGCGCAGCCTCCGCCATCACCGCGGGGTCGCACCCCGCGAGCTGGACCGAGGAGGGCGCGCCGAAGCCATCTATTTCCCGCGGCACCTCGGCCATCTTCAGGGTGTTCCGGTTCTCCCGCACCATCGCGTTGGAGGCGATCATCTCCGAGACGACGAGCCCGGCGCCGTGCTGGCGCGCGAGCCGGCGGAAGGGCAGGTCCGTCACGCCCGACAGCGGGGCAAGGATGACCGGCGTCTCGATCCGGACACCGCCGAGATCAAGGGGCGCGATGGCCGGCGGGGAGGCCGTGTTGCTCATGATTTGTGCGATCTAATGCCAAAACCCTGTTTCGTCCACCGGCAGCCCTCATGTATGCGGGCAGTTGCCGATTTTGACGGCAGTCGAGGAGCCCTCCCCGAGCCTGCCGGGGGCGTCTAGCATTGTGGCATGAGGATTGTCGCCCTGCTGGTGGCGGCCGGGCGCGGCCAGCGCTTCGGCGCCGATCGGCCCAAGCAGTACCTGCCCCTGCTCGGCCGCCCGGTGCTGCGCCACGCCGCCGAGGCGTTGCTGCGGGAGGGCGGCGTGACGGAGATCCAGCCGGTCTCCGCGCCCGGCGAGGAGGCGACGCTCGCCGCCCTGCTCGACGGCCTGCCCTGCCGATTTCCCGTAGCCGGGGGCGCCAGCCGCCAGGCCAGCGTGCGGAACGGGCTGGAGGCGCTCGCGGCCGACCCGCCCGACATCGTGCTGGTGCATGACAGCGCGCGCCCCGTGGTGCCGGCCGGCACTGTCCCTGCCCTGCTCGCCGCGCTGCGCGAGATGCCCGGCGCCATCCCGTCCCTGCCGGTGGCGGACACCCTCAAGCGCGGCGAGGACGGGCGCATCGCCGCCACCGTCCCGCGCGCGGGCCTGTTCCGCGCCCAGACGCCGCAGGCCTTCCGCTACCCCGACCTGCTCGCCGCGCACCGGACGGAAGGGGCGGAGGAGGCGACCGACGATGCCCAGCTCCTGGAACGCGCGGGGCTGCCCGTCGCGCTGGTCCCCGGGCACGAATCCAACGTGAAGATCACCTGGCCCGAGGACCTCGCCCGCGTGGAAGCCAGCCTGCTCGCCCGCCTGATCCCGCGCACCGGCACGGGCTTCGACGTCCACCGCATTGCGGCGGGCCGGCCGATGGTGCTGTGCGGCGTGACCATCCCCGGGCCCATCGGCCTGGACGGCCATTCCGACGCCGATGTCGGCATCCACGCGCTGTGCGACGCCATCTACGGCGCGCTGGCCGAGGGCGACATCGGCCGCTGGTTCCCGCCCTCGGAGATGCGGTGGAAGGACGCCGACAGCGCCCGCTTCCTCCGCCACGCGGCCGAGCGCATCGCGGCCCGCGGCGCCGTGCTCGCCAATGCCGACGTCACCCTGATCTGCGAGCAGCCGAAGATCACGCCGTACGCGACCGCCATGCGCGAGCGCCTGGCGGGCCTGCTCGGCGCGCCGCTGGACCGGATCTCGGTGAAGGCGACGACGACGGAGCGGCTCGGCTTCGCCGGCCGTGGCGAGGGCATCGCCGCCCAGGCCGCGGTCAGCATCCTCGTCCCAGGCTGAGCTCGCCCGGGCCGACCGCCGGCTACCGCCCGATATGCGTCGCCGTCCGCGGGTCCCCGGGATGGCCCCAGATGAAGGTGCCGAACAGCCGCATGGCGGCGGGCAGCCCGACCCGCGCCTCGACATGGCGGTAGCGGGCATTGACCGTGCGCTCCACGCCGCCGGCGCCGAAATTCTCCTGGTCGGCCCCCGAGCGCTCCGAGATCAGCGGCCGGATGACCTGCAGCAGGTAGTCGCGCCGCACGAGCTGCGGGTTGTTCGAGAAGCTCGGCGTCCGGCAGATCCGGCTTTCGCGGTCGCGCGCGCCCTGGGTCAGGATCGTGTCGTAGCCCGCCACCACGTTCGAACGGCGGGCGTAGCGAATGTAGAAGACGTCCGGCCGCGCCCGCATCGTGCCCGCGACGCGCGACAGCGGCGGGCAGGTCGGCTGGAATTCCAGGTCGTGCTCCACCAGCAGCACGAGGTCCGTCCGCGCCCGCGCCATCGCGTCCAGCCATTGCCGGCGCAGCCCGTTGCCGTGGTTCACCACCAGCCCGAGGCTTTCTTCCGCGCACCAGGCCTCGAGGTTTCGGCGATAGGTCGCGTTGTCCGATGTGTCCTGGTGGTCGTAGAGCACGGTGATCGGGAAGCCCGGCGGCAGTTCCATCCGCTCGCGCATCGTGGAGACGGTGCGCTCGATCAGGCCGAGGCCCGGGCCCGCCAGATCGGCGAAGGCCTGCAGTTTCTCGCGGCGATGCAGATGCGTGAAGACGAAGGCCTCCACCGAGGGCTCCGGCGGCGCTGCAAGGGCGGCCGTGCCGTAGGACAGCAGGGTCGCGAGCAACGGCTCGCGCACCGGGTCCGTCTCGGCAAGCGCGCGCTCCAGCCCCGACCGCGCCGCCGCCACCTCCCCGGCCTCGAGCGCGACGGCGGCCTCGCCGATCAGGGCCGGCACGAGGTCCGGCCGGGCGGCGAGCACGGCGCGGTAGAAGGGCCGCGCGCGGTGCGGCGCATCGAGCAGCAGCGCCGCATCGCCCAGCAGCTGCGCGGTCTCGACGGCATGGCGGCCGGCCGCGATCTCATCCCGCAGCGTCTCGCCCTGCGCGGCCAGGAAGCCAAGGGCGGCGCGGTCGCGCAGCGCGATCGCGGCGATCAGCCCGCCCCGGATCGCCTCGGTGCGCAGCGCCGGTGTGCCGCCTTCATGCAGCGCGCGGAGGAAGACGCGCAGCCGCTCCGGCCCGTCCATCAGCACCTTGGAGCGCGCGGCGACGAGCTCGCAGCCCAGCGGCAGCGTGCTGCCGGCGAGCCCCCGCAGCCTCGCGAGCAAGGCCCGGGCGTGCTCGACATGCTCGCGGCCGCGAGCCGCGGCGGCGAGGTAGCGCTCGGCCACCCCCGCGAAGCCGGCGCGATCGGCCGCCGGATCCACCTCGGCGAGCGCCCGGTCGAACAGGGCGAAGCCCGCCTCGCTCTCGCCGGCCGCGCAGCGCGCCTCGGCCTCGGCCAGCATGGCCGCGTGGTGGACGCTGCCCTGCGGACCGGGGCCGAGCGAGGCCGCGAAATCCAGCAGGCGCGGCAGCTGCAGCGCCGCATAGGCCGCGTTGGCGTGATGGCGGTCGGTCGGCTCGCCCAGCTCTTCCCGCAGGAAGCTGGCCCGGGGTGCGCCCTGGTACGCCTCCCGCGGGGCGCGCAGCACCGGGATGCCGAGGCGGCCGAGCTCGGCGTCGATGGCGTCGCGCGCGAGCCGGTCGAGCTCGATCACCGCCTCCGGCGAGCCGGTCTTCTTCACGCCGATGTCCCGCTGGCGCACCGGCGGGGATTCCATGACGAAGAAGCGCACCCCGGCGCCTCGCAGATCCGCCAGCCAGGCCAGGGCGTGCCGGAAATGGTCGAGGACCATCGCCGCGACGGCGCCGTCGCTGACGGGCTGCAGCCCGTCGGGGCAGCGCCGCCATGGCCGGTGCGTCCGCCAGGTCGCGCTCCAGAGCAGGAGGCTGGTGGAGAAGGGCAGCGAGATCGCGAAGACGTCCTCCCCCGCCCGCATGACGCTGTCGCCGGTGACGGTGTGCAGGCGCCGGCCCATGTCCTCGTCGAGGAAGGCGACGCCATCCGCGCCGGCCTGGTGGAAGGGCCTGCGCGTCGCGGGGAAGGAGAAGAGCTTGGCGATCGGGATCCCCTGCGGCCAGGCGCTGGGCGGGAGGAGGCGCCGTCCCGCCGCCAGCGCGACCACGTGCGAATCGCCGACGATCCGGAGCTTCATCGCGCGGCGGCCAGCTCCGGATCGAGTTCGGCTTCGTCGCAGATGATCCGCATCTCCTCGGCCTCGGCCAGATCCTCGGCCTCGGCGGCTGTCGCGTCGAGGGCCGCCCCCGGCGGAGGCCGGTCTGCCAGCCCGCAGGCCCCGAGGAAGCAGGCCATCACCGCGTCCACGACCTCGGGCCGCACGTTGCGGCGGTCCCGCCCGAACGCATCGCCGGACAGATGCGATGTGACGAGCTCGAAGGAAGGGAAATAATCCACCCCGGGATCGCCCGCCGCGACCTCGGCCGCGGCCGCCCTCAGCACCGCCTTGGACAGCGTCGTCGCGACGACGACATGCTGGTCCGTCGCGGTCGCCGCGAGCGGCACGGGCGAGACGGTCAGCAGCAGGCGAAGGCCCGGGTTGACCTCCCGCATGAGCGCCAGGGCCTGCCGGAGATCCGCGACGACCTCGGCGACGCTGAGGTTGCGGAAGCCGTGCCGCACGGGGTCGAAGCGGCCGGCGACGGTGCCGGGGCAGACGGGGTAGGCATGGCCTTCGTCGAGGTTGAACCAGCACTCCGTCAGGCCGAGCGTGAAGACCAGCAGCTCCGCCTGCCCGATCAGGCCGCGGATCGCGGCGTGATGGGCACGCCGCATCGCGCGCATCTCCTCGGCCGAGCCGAAGCCGCCGGGCTCGATCCCCGGCCGCATCGGGTCGAACCAGCGCCCGTCTTCCTCCCAGGCCTCCTCGATGCGCCGGCGGCCGAGCGCGGCCTCGGTCAGGTGGAGCAGCTGGCGGGCGGTGTAGACGTTGCCGTAGCGCGCGGAATAGAGCCCGTAGCCGAAATCGGGCAGGCGTTCCGGCGGCAGGAGCTCGGGCGCGGGCTCGGCGTCGAGGATGGCGCAGCCGGCCTGGCGGAGCGCGCGCGTGACATGCTGGGCGAAGCAGCTTCCGGCCGTCGCGATCCGCGTGTCGCGGCCAATGGGGAATTTCGGGCGGTAGACCGCGGCTGGCGCGCCCGCCGCCCAGGGTCCGGCGACCCGGCGCCAGAAGTTGCGGTCGGGCAGGCCGGCATAGGGATGCTCGCGTCGCGCCGGTCGGTCCTGGCTCATGCGGCCTTCTCTAGCAATGGGCCTGCAACACGGCCAGCGCGCCCGTCGCGCCTTCATCCCACCTTGCGGTTGACAGGGCATGCATGGCGGCGGCAAGTCGCAGCCTGAGTGACCGGGGGCCGGCAGCGCATGGCGAGTGGAAGCCCGCACGACGCCGGGCCGAGGGAACAATCGGATCGCGTGGCGGCTGGCGGCCTGGGGCCGGTCGTGGTGATGTCCTTCAACCGCCCGGCCTATCTGCGCCAGACCCTGCTGTCCATCGCCGCCCAGGCCTCGGTCGCCGATGGCAGCCGGGAGGTGCACCTCTTCCAGGACGGCGCCGTCAACTTCCATTCCGGCACCCGCTACGCCACCGACGAGGAGATCGAGGCCGCGGTCGCCACCTTCCGCGAGGTCTTCCCCCACGGCACCATCCACGTCGCGCCGCGGAACATCGGCATCGCGCTGAACTTCGACCGCGCGGAGCGCTACGTCTTCCTCCGTCGCCGCTTCCCCTCCGCCGCCTTCTTCGAGGACGACATGGTCCTCGGCCCGCACTACCTCGCCACCCTGCAGCGCTTCCTCGACTATGCCGCCAGCCCCGCGTCCTTCGGCCTGGTCGGCTATGTCGCGGCCTATGGGCACCACCGCGCGAAACTGGCGGAGCAGATGGCGCGCCGGCGCGAGGTGATGAACCTCGGCCACGCCTGGGGCTACGGCGTGACGCGCGAGCACTGGCTGAAGGTGCGCGAGATCATCGACCCCTATATCCGCATCGTCTCGGATTGCGACTACCGCGTCCGGCCCAAGGCAAGGATTGGCGGCGTGCACAAGTCGCTCGGCATGGCGACGCATGCGCTGTCGCAGGACGCGATGAAGATGCTCGCGACCTATGCGGTCGGCCGCGTGCGGCTGATGCCCTTCGTCTGCCAGGCCCGCTATGTCGGCGCGGAGGGCGTGAACTTCACCCCGGAAAGCTGGGCCAAGCGTGGCTACGGGCACGAGGAGATCTTCCCCGAGGAGCAGGCCGAGTTCGACTGGCCGGAGGAGCGCAGCCTGCGCCTCGCGCTCGAGACAGCGCGCGGCCAGCATGCCGCGCATTGCCGTCAGGTCTATGGCGACCGCGACCTGCCGGTGCCGCCCTTCGGCACCTTCCTGGCGGAGGAGCATGCGTGACGGCGTGCATGCGTCGTTCCTTCACCCTCGCGCGCGCATGATGCGCTCTCCGACGGAGCCCTGAGATGCGCCACTACCGCAAGCGCGTGCTGATCACCGGCGGCGCGGGCTTCATCGGCTCGCACCTCGCGGACCGGCTGATCGGCGCGGGCCACCACGTGATCTGCGCCGACAATTTCTTCACCGGCGCGCGGGAGAACATCGCCCACCTCCTGGGCAATCCGTTCTTCGAGGTGCTGCGTCACGACGTCACCTTCCCGCTCTACGTGGAGGTGGACGAAATCTACAACCTGGCCTGCCCGGCCTCGCCCGTGCACTACCAGTTCGATCCCGTGCAGACGACCAAGACCTCGGTCGCCGGCGCGATCAACATGCTGGGCCTGGCGAAGCGGCTGCGCGTGCCCGTCCTGCAGGCCTCCACGAGCGAGGTCTATGGCGACCCGCAGATCCATCCGCAGACCGAGGAGTACTGGGGCAACGTCAACCCGATCGGGCCGCGCGCCTGCTACGACGAGGGCAAGCGCTGCGCGGAGACGCTGTTCTTCGACTATCACCGCCAGCACCGGGTGCCGATCCGCGTCGCCCGGATCTTCAACACTTACGGCCCCCGCATGCACCCCAATGACGGCCGCGTGGTGTCCAACTTCATCGTCCAGGCGCTGGCCGGCGAGCCCATCACCATCTATGGCGACGGCAGCCAGACCCGCAGCTTCTGCTACGTGGACGACCTGGTGGAGGGGCTGATCCGCTTCATGGAGCAGCCGGCGAACGAGCCCGGCCCGCTCAACATCGGCAACCCCGCGGAATTCACCATCCGCGAGCTCGCGGAGATGACGGTGCGGATGACGGGATCGGCGTCGAGCATCGAATACCGCACCTTGCCGCAGGACGATCCGAAGCAGCGCCAGCCCGACATTGCGCGGATGCGCGCGCTCACGGGCTGGGCGCCGACCGTGCCGCTGGAGGAAGGCCTCGCGCGCACCATCGCGCATTTCCGGACGCGCCACTTCGCGTGAGCGAGCCGGGCCGGCCCTGATGCGCGTCTACTTCCACGGCAACTGCCAGCTTCCCGTGCTGCACCGCCTGGTCGCCGAGGCCCGGCCCAACTGGATCCTCGCCTCGCGCGAGGTGCACACGCCCGCGGCGCTGCAGCAGCAGGCGGAACTCGCGGCCGACGCCGGCGCGGCCGACGCCATCGTTCTTCAGCCGATCCGGCGCCATTACCGCGGCGCCGACTGGCTCTCGATGGAAGGCGTGGCGGCGCTGGCGCGGCCGAGCTGCCGGATCCTGCGCATCCCCTCGCTCTATTTCGACGGCCAGCTCTCTGGCTGGGGCTATCTCGGCGGCGGCGAGACGCGGCTGCGCGGCCTGCGCATGGCCTATCACTGCTGGCCTCTCGGCGCGATGGTGCTGGCGGGGATGCCGGACGAGGCGATCCTGGCCACGCTGCTCGATCCCGGCTTCGGCAGCGCGGAGGCGACGGAAGCGGCCCTCGCCGCCGCGCTGGACGCGCTCCGCGCCCGGGAGGCCGAGGGCGGCGTGGATGTCGCGGCCTCCGACATCTACGCCGAAGCCTGCCGCCGCGGCCAGGTCGGGCACACCGTCAACCACCCCGTGCGGGCGATCTTCGTGGCGCTCGCCAACCGCATCCTCGCCCGGCTCGACCAGCTCGCCGACCTGCCGGAGGAGGGCGCGGACTACCTGCCGAGCCCGCACATCCCGATGCTCCCCTCGACGGCGCGGCAGCTCGGCATTGGCGGGGCGGAGGAGGGCTTCGTCATCAACGGACGCCGCTTCGCCCAGGCCGACTACTTCGCCCGCGTCCTCGCGCACTACCGCTCGCTCCCCGAAGGCGCGCTGCGGCGCGGCTTCGAGACGACGCGGGAGGCGCGCGCCTGGCTCGCGGGTTTCGCGCAGCGCCACGGGCCGCAGGGCTGGACCGAGGTGTCGGCGTGACCGACGCGCCGCGCATCCTCGAGGCCGGGCATTCCTTCAGCCTGCGTCCCAAGGTCCACGCCACCCACGCGCCCGGCGCCGAGCTCGTGACGACCCTGCCCTCCCCGCCCCCGGTCACGGACGGGGCCGCGCGCCTGCTGACCGACGACGCCGAGGAGCGCGCAGCCCTCGCCGCGGTGGCGCCCGCCGCGGGCGAGGCGCCCTTCGTCCCCGGCGCCTTCCAGCTGGTGCGCGTGCCGGACGCCATCGTCATCGTCCATCCCCGCACCGAGGGCATGGCGCTCGACCGCGAGGGCGGCTTCCTGCGCCCGACGCGCGGCAGCCCGCGCATCTTCCCCGGCAACCCCTTCGTCCGCTTCGACCGCGACCAGAACTGGTTCTTCAACGACGCGATCCAGGTGAACGCGACAATCGACCGCGCCTTCCTCGGCTTCTGCCCGGCGGCGGCGAACTACGCGCATTTCCTCGGACTCTTCGTGATGCGCGTCATCGCGGCGCGATCGCGCCTGCGCGACACCACCTTCCTGGTGCCCGACCTGCCGGAGTACCGCGCGCACTACCCCACGGCGATGCGCAACGAGTTCATGTTCCGCCTGCCGGAGATCGCGCCGCTCGGCTCCGGCAACTTCTACCTGCCCGTGCCCGCCGGCGCCTATCGCGTGCGCGACCTCTTCCTATTCCAGCCCACCGGGGACCGCTGGGACCTGATGTTCCAGCCGGAGATCCTGGACGTCTTCGCCGGGCTGGGCGCGGAGGCGCTGCGGCGCGCCGGGCTGACCAGCGCGGCGGCGCGCGCCCACCTGCCCCGGCGGCTCTATGTCTCGCGCCAGGGCGCCCAGCGCCGGCGCATCATGGACCACGACGCCTTCGCCGCGGCGGCCGAGGCCGCCGGCTACGCCGCGCGCCGGATGGAATCGCTCGACTTCTGGGACCAGGCCGCGCATTTCGCCGCCGCCCGCCAGGTGATCTCCGTCCACGGCGCGGGCTGCACCAGCATCCTCTTCGCCGACCCGCGGTCGGTGCTGGTGGAGATGTACCCGCGGCCGCTGCCGACCCACCTCTTCGTGCATCCGACGCTGGCCCGGGGCTGCCGCTACGTCCCCCTGCCCTGCCGGCGTCTCAACCGCGACCTCGACATCGAGGTCGACGCCGCCGCGCTCGCCGCGGCGCTGGCACGGGCAGAGGAAGCGGCATCATGAAGCAGGAAGAGGCGATCGCGCTGGCGCGCCGCGTCTATCCGAGGCTGCCCTTCGACTGCGTATTCGACGTCGGCGCGAATTGCGGGCAGAGCAGCCTGGCCTTCCTCGGCCTCTTCCCCGCCGCCCGCATCCACGCCTTCGAGCCGGTCAGCGCCTCTTTCGCGGAGCTGTGCAGGGCGGTGGAGGGCGAGCCGCGCGTCGCCTGCCACCGGCTCGCGCTGGGAAGCGCGGAGGGCGAGGTCCGGGTGACGACCTCGGGAACCTCGGTCTCCAACGCCATCCTGCGCGACGGCGCGACGGTAGCGAGCGAACCCGTGCGGCGCGAGACAGGCGATGGCTTCTGCGCCGCGCATGGTATCGAGCGCATCGGCTACCTCAAGATCGACACCGAAGGCCACGACCTCGAGGTGCTGCGCGGCTTCTCTGGCATGCTGCGCGACCAGAAGGTGGATTTCCTCGAGGTGGAGGCGGGCATGCACCACCACAACGACAAGCATGTCCCGATCGGCGAGTTCCTGGGCTTCCTCAGCCCGCTCGGCTACTTCCTCTTCCGCGTCGCCGAGCAGGCTTTCGAGCGGCACAACCGGCTGCACCTGCGGCGGTCGAACCTGGTCTTCGTGTCGGACAGGGCGGTGCGCAGCAACCTCGCACCCGACTTCCGCAACAAGCGCTTTCCCGCCTATCCCCGCCAGCCCGTGGCCTGACGCATTAAGCTCCCGCGCCGATCGCCGGGGATCAGAGCCGGCCGGCCCGGGCCTCCGCCTCCAGCAGGCCGTCGAGATAACCGAGGAAGGCCGGGATATCCACGCGCCAGCCCTGCCGCGCGGTCTCCGCAGGGTCCGCCTCCGGCGCGGTGAAGGCGCGGTAGCGGCAGCCCAGCAGCTGGGCGAAGCGATGATAGAGCGGCGAGTTCAGGAAATGCGGGTGGATCTCCACCAGCAGCGCATCGCGCGGCGCGAAGCCGACATTGGTCAGGCCCGCGCCATGCGGGCCGATCATCACCCGCGCCCTCGATGCGCAGAGCACCTGCTCGGGGTAGCTCATTTCTTTCGCGAGGAAGATGCGCACGCCGCGCGCGCGCAACGCTTCGATCAGCCCGTCCTCGTTCAGCATCGGCCGCAGCGGCGAGTCGGTGCGCGCGACATAGACCACGTCGCCGCTGCCCGCCGCCTCCGGCAGGCGGAGCGTGCCGGCGGCCTCGCGCGCCAGCGCGCCGGTCCGGATCCGCCGGCAGACTGTGCGCAGCAGTGGCTCGATCCCTAGGTTGTGGCGCAGCAGCGCGCTCGGCCAGTACAGCCGCTCCGGCCGGAGGCATTCGTCGCCGATGACCCGGACGCGGCGCGCGTCGAGGCCGAGGAGCTCCACCGCATCCTTCGTCCAGCCCGCCAGCGACGGCAGCAGGATATCGAACTCCCCGACGCCGCCGAGGTCGCGGAGGATCTCCAGCTGGACCAGCGCGCAGAGCGCCTCGCCATGCGTGTGGTAGTAGTTGTGCTTGCGCCAGGGCCCGACCCACCAGATTCCGGCATCGCCGCAGGGCTCCGGCCGGACCGCCGGGGTCTCCACGAAGGGGCGGAGCTGGTGCCAGGGCGGCGTCCGGGGATGCGCCGCGGCCCAGGATTCGTCGACCATGCCGCCGCGGCCGAACACCGCCCCGGACTGCCCGAGCACCGTCGCGCCATGCACCACACCGGCCCATAGGCCATTGAGCGGATAGGTCCGATGGACGAAGCGCTTCGGCGCGCCCCCCGCCGCCCCCATCATGGCCAGGTCCGAGGCCTCGAGCGGCGCCAGCGGGATCGGGCCTGGCGCGCGCATCGCGATGCGCCGGTCGGCGCCCGCCAGCGCCGGCGGCACCGGCGCGCCGAGCGGCAATTCGGGCAATGCCTCGAGCCGCATCGCGCGCAGCGGCAGGGCGATGGCGTGGTCGCGCAGCGGCAGGTCGCCATGCGGCACGACGCAGGTCTCGACCCGTAGCGTCGCGCGCACCCCGCCCCGCGCGTCGAGCAGGATCGCGTCGGCCAGGCCGGGCCCGGGTGGCAGGCTCTCGTCGAGGAAATCGATCCCGAAGGGCACCGCCCCGTCCCCCGGCAATGGCAGGGCGAGCGCGACCTCGTCCCGGCGCAGCACCGTGCCATCCGCGCCGAGCCAGGCGAGGGTGACCCTGCCCTGGCGCAATCCCTCCTGCCCCGGCGGAAGGGCCCCGGTCACGTGCCCGGCGATGCGCATCCCCGCGAAGGGCAGGTGCATCAGGTGCGCGGCGCCGAGGACAAGTCCGAGCGGGGCGGCGTCGGCTTCTGTCGTCCCAGCGGCGGTCGCAGCCTCGTCGTTCATCGCCATGGCCCCGTCCGCACCGCGCCCCTCCTCGCCCAGGCGCCGAGGATGCGTCGAGACGGATTGGCGAATGGCGAAGGCGCGGCGGGCGCGCCGGCGGAGGTGGTGAGCCCGGTGGGACTCGAACCCACGACCCCATGATTAAAAGTCACGTGCTCTACCGGCTGAGCTACGGGCTCGCTGGCCACCGCGAGCGGGCACGGCGGCCGGCGTCTTAGGCGTCGGCGGCCGGCGCGCTGTCAACCCCGGTGCCGGACCCGTCGGCGGCCCCGCCCGCCGGCGCGGCGCCGAGGCGCATGGATTTGACGACATCGGGCTCCCGCACGATGCCGTTCGGCGGGCCGCCGCGCTTGATCCGGTCCACGATCTCCATCCCCGACACCACGCGCCCCCAGATCGTGTACTGGCCGTCCAGGCTGCTGGCCGGGGCGAACATGATGAAGAACTGGCTGTTCGCGCTGTTCGGGTTGCTGGTCCGCGCCATGCCGCAGGTGCCGCGCAGGAAGCGCGCCTTTGCGGGCGGGGAGAATTCGGCCGGCAGGTCCGGCAGGCTGGAGCCGCCGGTGCCCGTCCCCGTGGGATCGCCGCCCTGGGCCATGAAGCCCTCGATCACGCGGTGGAAGGGCGTGCCGTCGTAGAAGCCCTGGGAGACGAGCGTCCTGATCCGCTCGACATGCTGGGGCGCGAGTTCGGGCGCCAGCTCGATTGTCACCGTGCCGTCCTTGGTCTCGAGCAGCAGGGTGTTCTCGGGGGCGATGTCGGGCATGGCGGGTGTCCTGGCGTGTTGTCGGCGCTGTGTCACATGCGCCCCTTCAGGGCGCAAGGCGAAGGCGGCTCAGGCGGCCACGCGCATGCGGATCACGCGATCGGGGGGCGGCGGCACCAGGCCCATCTGGCCCTGGCCGCGTTTGATCTTGTCAACTGCCTCCATCCCCGCGGTGACCTGACCCCAGATCGTGTACTGCCCGTCCAGGCTCGGCGCCGGGGCGAACATGATGAAGAACTGGCTGTTCGCGCTGTTCGGCTCCTGCGAGCGCGCCATGCCGCAGGTCCCGCGCAGGAAGCGGGCGCGGCTGGGCTGCGAGAATTCGGCCGGCAGGTTCGGCAGGGGCGATCCGCCGGTGCCGCGGCCCGTGGGATCGCCGCCCTGGGCCATGAAGCCCTCAATCACGCGATGGAAGGGCGTGCCGTCGTAGAAGCCCTGGCCCGACAGGGTCTTGATCCGCTCGACATGCAGCGGCGCGAGGTCCGGGCGCAGGCGGATCGTGACCTGACCGTCCTTCAGGTCGAGCAGCAGCGTGTTGGCGGGATCGGCGGCCTGCTGTGCACGCGCGGCGAGCGCCGGCAGCGCGAGCGCGGATCCCATCAGGACCGAGCGGCGGAGGATCGTCATGCGTCGGCGTCCTTGTCTTTGCTGCGCACGCGCGCCAGCGTGCGTTCCAGGGTGAGCGCGGGCACGAAGCTCGAGACGTCGCCGCCGAGCCGCGCGATCTCCTTCACGAAGCGCGAGGAGATGAACTGATTGGTCTCGCTGGCCATCAGGAAGACGGTCTCGATCTCCGGGTCCAGCCGGTGGTTCATGCCGGTCATCTGGAACTCGTAGTCGAAGTCTGTCACGGCCCGCAGCCCGCGCACGATCATCTGCGCGCCCACCTCCCGCGCATAGCCGACGAGAAGGCCGGTGAAGGGGTGCACCTCGACATTGCAGCCCGTCCTCGCCGCGATCCTGTCGGTCTCGGCGCGCACGAGTTCGACGCGTTCCTCCAGCGGGAAGAGAGGCCCCTTCCCCGCATTGATCGCAACGCCGACCACGAGGCGATCAAGCAGCCGCGCCGCGCGGTCGATGACGTCGAGGTGCCCGTTGGTAACGGGGTCGAAGGTGCCGGGATAGAGCCCGACGCGCTGCCTACTCATCGCCGTTGCCGTCCGTTGCCGCCAACGAGCCATTCTCCCCGCCGGTCTCGCCGTTCTGCGCCGGCTCCTCTTCGTCATCCATCACGGGGAAGCAGGACATCACGCGCTCGTCGGCCTCCGGCCGGGCGATGCGCACGCCCATCGCGGTGCGGCCGGTGACGCGGACCTGGTCGGCCATGGTGCGCATCACCTTGCCGCCGTCGGTCACCAGGATGAGGTGATCGCCCTTCTCGACCGTGAAGGTCGCCACCACCTCGCGCCCCGTGCGCCACTTCCCCTCGTCGAAGCCGATCGCGCGGATGCCCTGCCCACCGCGTCCGGCCAGCCGGTATTCATAGGCCGAGCTCCGCTTGCCGAAGCCCTTCTCCGTCACGGCCAGGATGAACTGCTCGGCCTCGGCGAGCTCGGCCTCGCGTTCCGGCGTAAGGGTGACGATCTCGACCGGCTCCTCCGCCTCATCCGACGCGACGGCCTCGGGCTCGGCGTCGCCGTTCTCCTCGCCGGCCTGCCGGCGGCGCTGGGCGGCGACGCGGAGATAGGCGCGGAACTCCTCCAGCGTCCCCGGCACGTGCCGCAGCACGGCAAGCGAGATCACCCTGTCCTCGCCGAGCAGCCTGATGCCGCGCACGCCGTCGGACGCGCGTCCCGCGAAGACGCGCAGCGTCTCCTCCTCCGCCTGGAAGCGGATGCAGCGGCCGTTGCGGGTCGCCAGCATGATGTCGTCGCCCTCGCGGCAGGTCGCGACGCCGATCAGGCTGTCGCCTTCCTCGAGCTTCATGGCGATCAGGCCGGTGGCGCGGACATTCCTGAAGTCCGAGAGCTTGTTGCGCCGGACATTCCCGCAGGCCGTCGCGAAGACGAGGTGCAGGTTCTCCCACAGCGTCTCGTCCTGAGGCAGCGGCAGCACGGCGGTGACCGTCTCGTCCTGCTGGAGCTGCAGCACCTGGCGCAGGCTGCGCCCGCGGCCCGTCGCTCCACCTTCCGGCAACTGCCAGATCTTCTCGCGGAAGGCCATGCCGCGGCTCGTGAAGAACAGCACCCATTGATGGGTGTGGGCCACGAAGCTGCGGACGACGATGTCGTCCTCCCGCCGCCCGGCGCCGGTGCGGCCGCGGCCGCCGCGATGCTGCGCGCGGAACAGGTCGAGGCTGGTGCGCTTGACGTAGCCATCGCGCGTCATGGTGACGACCATGGTGCCGGGCTCGATCAGGCTCTCGTCGTCCTGGTCGGCGACGCCATCCACGATCTCCGTCATCCGCGGCACGGCGATCTGTGCGCGCACCGCGAGCAGTTCCTCCCGCATCAGCTCCAGCCGGCGCGGGCGCGATCCCAGGATCTCCAGCAATTCGCGGATCGTCGCGCCGACCTCGGTCAGCTCCGCGTTGATCTTCTCGCGCTCGAGGCCCGTCAGGCGCTGCAGGCGGAGCTCCAGGATGCCCTTGGCCTGGTCCTCGGTCAGGCGGACCGTGCCGGCTTCCGTCAGCACGTTGCGGTGGTCGTCCACAAGCGCAAGCAGCGGGCCGATATCGGCCGCCGGCCAGTCCCGCCCCATCAGCGCGACGCGCGCGGCATTCGCATCCGGCGCAGCGCGGATCAGGCGGATCACCTCGTCGATATTCGCGACGGCGACGGCCAGGCCGATCAGGTTGTGGCCACGGTCGCGCGCCTTGTCCAGGCGGAAGCGGCTGCGGCGGGTGATCACCTCCTCGCGGAACCTGATGAAGGCGAGCAGCGCGTCGCGCAGCCCCATCAGCTGCGGCTTGCCTTCGTCCAGCGCGACGAAGTTGACGCTGAAGGAGGTCTGCAGCTGAGTGAAGCGGTAGAGCTGGTTCAGCACGACCTCGGGCGTCGCGTCCTTCTTCAGCTCGACGACGATGCGCAAGCCATCGCGGTCGCTCTCGTCGCGCAGGTCCGAGATGCCCTCGATCGCCTTGGCGCGCACCAGCTCCGCGATCTTCTCGATCAGCGTCGCCTTGTTGACCTGGTAGGGGATCTCCGAGACGACAATCATCGACCGCCCGCCGCGCATCTCCTCGATCGTCGCGCGCGCCCGCAGCGGGATGGAGCCGCGGCCCGTCTCGAAGGCGCTGCGGATGCCGGCGCGCCCGAGGATCAGCCCGCCCGTCGGGAAGTCGGGGCCCGGGATGATCCGCATGAGATCCTGCAGGCTCGTCGCGGGATCCTCGATGAGCTTCAGGGTGGCGTCGATCACCTCGCCCGGATTGTGCGTCGGGATGTTCGTCGCCATGCCGACCGCGATGCCGCCGGCGCCGTTGACCAGCAGGTTCGGATAGGCGGCCGGCAGGACGCGCGGCTCCTCGGCGCTCTCGTCATAGTTCGGGACGAAGTCGACCGTGTCCTCCTCGATCCCCGCGAGCAGCGCGGCGGCGGATCGCGCGAGGCGCACCTCGGTGTAGCGCATGGCCGCCGGGGCATCGCCGTCCATGCTGCCGAAATTGCCCTGCCCGTCGATCAGCGGCACCCGCATCGAGAAGGGCTGCGCCATGCGCACCATCGCATCGTAGATCGCGCTGTCGCCATGCGGGTGGTACTTGCCCATGACGTCGCCGACGACGCGGGCCGACTTGCGGTGCGCCTTGTCGGCGGTGTTCCCGGCCTCGTGCATCGCGAACAGGATGCGCCGGTGCACCGGCTTCAGCCCGTCCCGCGCATCGGGCAGCGCGCGCGAGACGATGACGGACATCGCATAGTCCAGGTAGGACCGCCGCATCTCCGTCTCGAGCCCCACGGGGGCGATGTCGGAGGGCGCGTTGGGGTCCTCAGGCGTCGTGTCGCTCAAACCAATGTCCTCTAGCGGGCCGGGTGCCGGGACGCCGGCGCCGTGCAGATGCGCGGCGCGGCCGCGGGCCGATCCGCCCGCGGGCCTGCCAGCCTGCCGGACCCTGCCGCAACTCCCGACTCCGGCCTGGCGCGGCGGGTCGCTTTCCAGGCCGAATATAGGCATCCCGGCGCCACGGCACAAACCGGGGACAGGCCCTGCCGGCCTCGCCGGGCACGGCTTCCATGCAGGCCCGCAGGATGCTTCCCTTGCCCCGCCGGATCGGGGGATTGGGGCAGATGTCGGACAGCGACGGGAATGGCGGCTGGGGCGGCACTGACGCGGTCGGCGTCGAGCAGGACGCCAGCGGCGATAGCGTCACCGAGACCACCCACAAATCCTGGTTCCAGCGGCTGCTCGGCTCCCTGGTCGCGGCGCTGATCGGGCTGGCGATGGTCCCCGGCGCGTCGGTCCTGCTGTTCTGGAACGAGGGGCGGGCCGTGCAGACCGCGCGGTCCCTGGCAGAGGGCGCTGCGGGTGTCACCGCGGCGGATGCGGGCAGGATAGACCCGGCGATGGAAGGCCGGCTAATCCATGTCGCCGGCCCGCTTGCCGTCGCCAAGCCGCCAGCGGACCGCGATTTCGGCCTGCAATCCGGCCCGGGGACCACGCGCCTGGTCCGCAGGGTCGAGATGTTCCAGTGGCGGGAGGACAGCCAGTCCGAGCGCCGAACCAACCTCGGCGGCTCGCAGGACACCGTCACGACCTACAGCTACCGCCAGGTCTGGGCGGCGGACCGCATCGATTCCGGCCGCTTCCGCCAGCAATCCGGCCACCAGAACCCGACGCCGCGCTATGCCGGCACGACACAGACCGCGCCGGAGGCGATGCTGGGCGCCCGCCGCATCTCCGCGGCGCAGCTGGCCGGGATCGGGGAGGCGAGGCCCCTGCCGCTCGACCAGGCCATGCTGACGCTGCCGGCGGGGGCGCGGATCGTCGGGGACGCGATCTATGTCGGCGCCGATCCCGAGCGGCCGCGCATCGGCGACCTCCGCATCCGCTTCGAGGCCGCGGCGCCGGCCTCGGCCAGCATCGTCGCCGCCCAGGCTGGGGACGGCTTCGCACCCTTCGCGACGCGCGCCGGAGACCGGCTGCTGCTGACCGCCGCGGGCCAGGTGCCGGCGGCCGAGATGTTCCACGACGCCGAGGCCTCCAACACCGTCCTGACCTGGATCCTGCGGGCGGTCGGCGCGGTGCTGATGCTGGTCGGCTTCTGCCTGCTGTGGTCGCCGCTCTCGACCCTGGTCAGCGTCATTCCGTTCCTGGAGACGGTGGCGGGCGCCGGCGCCTTCCTGGTGGGGCTGGTGCTGACGCTGGTGCTGGCGCCGACGGTGATCGCGGTGGCCTGGTTCTTCTACCGCCCGCTGGTAGCGGCCGGCGTGCTGGCAGTCGGGCTCGCTGGCGCCTTCGCGGTGTCGCGGCTCGGCGCGTCGCGGAAGGCGGCGCGTCCGGCGGCGATGCGCGCGGCGGCACCGGGCCCCGCGGCCGCGGCCCCCGCACCGGGCCGGCGGCCCTGGGACAGGTGACGCCGCCCTACCCTTCGTGCGCCTGGATCATCTCCCGCACGCGCGGGTAGATCGCCTGGGCGAAGCGGCGTCCGCTGAAGACGCCGTAATGGCCGACGCCGGTCTGCAGGTGGTACCGCCGCATGGTCAGCGGCACGGACCGGCAGAGATCTAGCGCCGCCATGGTCTGGCCGATGCCGCAGATGTCGTCCTTCTCGCCCTCAACCGCCATCACCGCGGTGCGGCGGATCGCCTCCGGCCGGATCTTGCGGCCGCGCCAGGTCATCTCGCCCCTGGCCAGCGAGAAGTCCTGGAAGACGGACTTCACGGTCTCAAGGAAGAACTCGGCCGGCAGGTCCATCACCGCGAGGTACTCGTCGTAGAACTTCCGGTGCTGCGTCGCCCGCGCCTCGTCGCCGTCGAACAGGTGCCAGAACTGGTCCTGATGCGACTTCACGTGGCGCCCGATGTTCATCGACATGAAGGCCGCGAGCTGCAGCGCACCGGGATAGACGCGCCGCCCCGATCCCGCGAAGCGCCAGGGCACCTGCGAGATCAGCATCCGCTCGAACCACTCGATCCCATGCTTCAAGGCCAGGCGGTTCACCTCCGTCGGGTGCTGGCGCGCATCCACCGGCCCGGCCATCAGGGTCATCGTCCGCGGCGAGGCGCGGTCATGGTCCTCCGCCATGATCGCGACGGCGGCCAGCACCGCAGCGACGGGCTGGCAGACCGCCAGCACGTGCCCGCCCGGGCCGATCGCGCGCTGGAACGCCATGATGTGCTCGACATACTCGTCGAGGCCAAAGCGTCCGGCGGCGAGCGGCACGGCGCGCGCGTTGTGCCAATCCGTGATGTAGACGTCGTGGTCCTGCAGCAGCACGCGCACCGTGCCCGCGAGCAGCGTCGCGAAATGGCCCGACATCGGCGCGACGACCAGAACCCGCGGCAGGCGATGCCCGACATCGCGGCGGAAATGCACCAGGCTCGCGAAGGGCGTCGCGGCCACGACCTGCTCCTCGACCTCCAGGACCTGGTTGCCGACGCGCACGGGGCCGATGGCGAAATCCGGCCTGGCCTGGGTGAGGTGGAAATGGCCGACCACGCCGGCCGCCGCCGCCCAGGCGCGCAGCGGGTCGAAGATGGGGTGGCGGCTGTCGAGCCCGGCGAGGAGACCCGAGACGCCGCGCGCCGCCCCGCGCAACGGAGCGAGCGTGTCCTGCCGCGCCTGGAACGCCGGGTAGAAGATCCGCGCCAACTCGCACCCCCAGGCGTTGAGCGCCGGCAGGTTGGCAAGAAGCGCGCCATTTCGCAATTGCGAGATCGCTGGTAGCGTCGCGACCGGACACGGAGACCCGCGATGCCGCCTGCCCCGCCCGGCCGAAAGGCGCCCGCTGATCCGGGTGCGGCGCCGGCGATCCTGCGCATCAGCAGCCGCAACTACTCCTCCTGGTCGCTGCGCGGCTTCCTGCTGATGCGGCTTGCCGGCATCCCCTTCAAGGTCGTCGTCGCCTCCCCCGACGATCCCTCGACGCGGGCGGAGCTGCTGAACAACTCCTCCTCCATCCTGCTGCCCTGCCTGGAGCAGGACGGCGGCATCGAGATCTGGGACACCCTCGGCATCGCCGAGCACCTCAACGAGATCGTGCCGGAGGCGCGGATGATGCCGGAGAACCGGATCGCGCGGGCGCGCTGCCGCGCGATCTCGGGCGAGATGCATGCGGGCTTCCACGCGCTGCGCTCCTCCCTGCCCTTCAACCTGCGCGCCAGCATCCCGGGCTTCACGGTGTGGTCGGCGGCGCGCGCCGACCTCGAGCGCATCTTCGGCCTCTGGCGCGACTGCCTGGACGCATGGGGCGGCCCCTGGCTGTTCGGCGCGCGGCCGACGGTGGCGGATGCGATGTACGCGCCGGTGGTGCTGCGCTGCCGGAGCTACGGCGTCGCGCTGGATGCGGCGTGCGAGGGCTATGCGACGACCATCGAGGCCTGGCCCGACGTGCAGGAATGGGTGCGCGCCGCGCTGGCCGAGCCCGAGCAGCAGATCGTCGAGCTGGAACTGGACGCCGAGTTCTGACCAGCCGCGGAATGCCTGGTCGCCGAGGACCTCTGCCGGAGGACGACGCCGCCCGCGCCGTCGCGACCGACAGCGACCGGGGCCGTCCCCGCCACGACACACGCATGCCGACGTGACCGACGCGCGCGGCTTCGAGATCTTCCTGGCCTGCCCGCCCGGGCTGGAGGAGGCACTGGCGCAGGAGGTCCGCTCAAAGGCCTTCAAGCAGATCAAGCCGGTGCCAGGCGGCGTGACGATCCGCGGCGCTTGGCCCGATGTCTGGCGCGCGAATCTTTGGCTGCGCGGCGCGACGCGCGTGCTGGCGCGGATCGCGTCCTTCCGCGTGACGCATCTCGCGCAACTCGACGATCGCGCGCATGGCCTGGACTGGCGCGCCGTGCTGCGGCCGGGCGTGCCCTTCCGCGTGGAAGCGAGCTGCGCCGCGTCGAAGATCTGGCACAGCGGCGCCGCGGCCGAGCGCATCGAGCGCGCGATACGCGACGCGCTCGGCACGCCTCCCTCGCCCGACGCCGAGGTGACCATCCGCGCCCGCATCGACCACGATCTCTGCACGATCAGCGTGGACACCTCCGGCGAGATGCTCCACCGCCGTGGCCACAAGCAGGAGGTGAACGCCGCCCCGATGCGCGAGAGCATGGCCGCGCTGTTCCTGCTGGCCTGCGGCTTCGACGGCGGCGAACCCGTCCTGGACCCCATGTGCGGCTCCGGCACCTTCGTGATCGAGGCCGCGGAGATCGCCGCGCGGCTCAATCCCGGCCGGTCGCGGCGCTTCGCCTTCGAACACCTCGCCACCTTCGACGAGGCGGCCTGGCGGAAGCTGCGCGAGGCGAAGAGCCGGCGCGAGACGCCCTTCCGCTTCCACGGCAGCGACCGCGACGCCGGCGCCGTCGCGATGAGCCGCGCGAATGCGGAACGTGCAGGGGTCCGCGACCTGACGCTGTTCGAGCAGCGGCCGGTCGGCGCCATCGTCCCGCCGGACGGCCCGCCGGGCCTCGTGATCGTCAACCCGCCCTATGGCACGCGGCTCGGCGACAAGGGCGCGCTGCTGCCGCTCTACCAGGCGCTGGGACAGGCGCTGCTCACGCGCTTCAGGGGCTGGCGCGTCGGCTTGATCGCCAGCGAGAAGCGCCTGGCGCATGCGACGCGCCTGCCCTTCCTCGAAGCCGGCCCGCCGGTTCCGCATGGCGGGCTGCGGGTGACGCTGTACCGGACGGCCCCCCTCGCCTGATGCGGCACGGCGGCCCTATGCTGCGGGCATGGCCATCCTGAAGATCGCCCGCATGGGCCACCCTGTCCTGCTGCAGAAATGCGAACCCGTCGCGGATCCCGGCGCGCCGGAGATTCGCAAGCTCGTCCAGGACATGTACGAGACGATGGAGGACGCGCCCGGCGCCGGCCTGGCCGCGCCGCAGGTTCACGTGCCTCTGCGGCTCTTCGTCTTCCGCGTGCAGCCGCACCGGTCCAGCGGCGAGCCAGGCGACACAATCGTCGGCAACACCGTCGTCATCAACCCCGTCATCGAGCCCGTCACCGAGGAGAAGCACCTGCGCTGGGAAGGCTGCCTGTCCATCCCCGGCCTGCGCGCCGCCGTGCCGCGCTACAAGCGCATCCGCTACCGCGGCGTGGATTGCGACGGCCGCGAGGTCTCCGCCGAGGTCAGCTTCTTCCATGCCGCCGTGGTGCAGCACGAATACGACCACCTCGACGGCGTCCTCTACCCCATGCGCATGACCGACTTCAGCAGGATGGGGTTCATCGAGGAGATCACGCGCTTCGAAGCGCCGCCGGTCTTCCCGAAGAGCTGACGCTCCTCAGTCCAGGACGGCCTCGGCCTCGATCTCGACTAGGTAGTCGCCGACCAGGCGGCCGACTTCCACCAGCGTGTTGGCCGGCCGCGCCGCGGCAAAGACGCGGCCATGCACGCATCCCACGGGCTCCCAGTGGCTGGCGTCGCGCAGCCAGACCCGGGTCTGCACGACGTCGTCCATCGTGCCGCCCAGCGCCTCGATCGCGGCGGCGATCTTGTCGAGGATGTAGACGGCCTGCCCACCGGGATCGCCGGCGCAGACGACGGAGCCGTCGGTATGCGTCGCCGTCGTGCCGCTCACCATGATGCGCTTGCCGACGCGCACCGCGCGGGAATAGCCGCAGAGCCCTTCCCAGACGCTGCCGGAATCCACGCGCAGGCGGCCGGGCCGGAACTCGGTGGCGCCGTAGATCCTGGGCAGGCTCTCCAGGTGGTGGCTGAGGTCGCCGGCGGCCGTGAGATAGGGCGGCTTGCGGTACTCGTCGCCGCAATCCCCGGGGATCGGCGTGCTGGCCGCGAGCGCGCTGCCGATCCGCGCCTGGTCTTCCTCGTCCAGCGCGAAGGAGAACAGGCGCAGGTTGTCCGCGCGGTGCTCGGATTCCGTCAGCCTGGCGCCGATGATCACCGCGCCGACCGCCTGATGTTGCAGCACCCAGCGCGTCGCGACGTTGGAGACCGAGACGCCGTGGCGCCGCGCGACGGCCTGCAACTCGCTCATCAGCCGCTGGAACACGCCCCAGCCGCCCATGGCCGTGATGAAGCGGCGGTATTTCATCTTCGACCAGTCCGCGATGTCGGCCTCCGCGGGCTCGTCGCGGCCGACCCAGCGATCGGACAGGAACCCGCCGCCCAGCGTGCCATAGGCCAGCAGCTTCACGCCGTTCGCCAGGCAGAAGCCGGACATGTCCCCGGCCGCGCGCCGGTCGAGCAGCGAGAAGGACAGCTGGTTGGTCGCGACCGGCACGCCGTTCTTCACGGCGACGCGCAGATGGTCGGTGTCGAAATTGGTGACACCGAGATGCTGCAGCGCGCCCTCCGCGCGCATCACGGCCATTTCCTTCAGCGCGTCGAGCCAGGCCGGATGCCTGAAGGTCCACCAATGGAACTGCATCAGCTCCGGCGCGGAGCCGAGCCGCTGCAGGCTGCGGCCCACGCCCTCGCGCACCACGTCGCGCGTCATCGGGCCCGGCGTCGGCACCCATTTCGTGAAGACCGCGGCCTGCCCGCCCTGGCGCCGGAACAGGCCGGCGATATCCTCGGCACCGCCGTAGTGGTCGGCCATGTCGAAGGCGTCGAAGCCGGCCGCGGCATACTCCGCCAGCGTGGCCGCGGCCGCGGCGTGGTCCAGGCCGCGGCCCTCGCGTTCCTGGTCCGCCACCTGCCAGAGGCCGGTGACGATGCGGCTGACCTCGAACCCCGGGGCGAGCAGCGTGCGCGGTGGTTTCACGACATGATTCCTAGCGGTGGCGGCGCGCACAGCGCGCCGAGCGGTCGAACGGCCGCCGCGCAGAAACCATCAGTCACGCGGGCGCGCCGGCGGCATGCGCGCAAGCCAAGCCGCCGAAGGCGGTGCCGGCGCTTGAGGCAATCACCTCGGCGGCAGTTGGCGCTGCACGGCCTGTACTTCCTCGGTCGTCATCTGGCCGACGGTGGTGATCTCGCCGTTCTGGATGCGCCATTTGCGGAAGGGGCCCGTGATGTCGCCGTTCTGGTCGAACTCCACCGCGCCGATCACGCCGACATAACGGATGCGCTGGCCGCCGCGCAGCAGTTCGAGCGCCTGGCGGAAGCCGTCGGGCCCGGCATGGACCTCGGTGCCGCCGGTGCCCGTGACCTCGCGGATCGCGTCGCGGATCGGGCCGGCCTCGAAGCGGCCGGCCTTCGCCACCGCCAGGCCCAGGATCGCCGCGGCGTCATAGGCGCGGTCGGCCGCCGGCGCCTCGGCGCTGAACCCGCCGGACATCGCGGGATAGGCGCGGCGGAAATACTCGGTGGACGGCGTCGTGACCGTGCCGGACGATGTGCCGAAGGCGTTGTTGAGGAAGCGCGGCCCGACGTCGCGGATGAAGTCCGCGCTGTTCATGCCGTCGTTCAGCAGGAAGGTCTGCGCGCCGCCCTGCTGGATCCAGGTGCGCGCGATGTTCGTCCCGTCGCCGGGGTAGGAGACGAGGTACAGCGCCGGCGCGTCGCCGCGCATGGCCTGCGTCACTTCCGGGGCGTAGCTCGCCTGGCCCTGGTTGTAGGGCACGCTCTGCACGATCTGCCCGCCGAGCGCGAGGTAGGCGCGGCGGAACTCGTTGACCATGTTGACGCCGAAATCGTTGTTGACGTGGATGATGGCGAGCCGCCGCAGCCCCTGGTCCATCGCGTATCTCGCCGCCGCCGTGCCCTGCAGTGCGTCGGAGGTGATGGTGCGGAAGAACCAGCCGCGCGTCTGGCCCTCGGTCGCCATGCGCGTCAGCGTCGGCGACGACGAGGCCGGCGAGATCTGCACCACGCCCGAGGGTCCCGTCACGCTGGTCACTATCGGGATCGAGACGGAGCTGATGATGCCGCCGATGATCGCCGGCACGCGACGCAGGTCCACGAGCTGCCGCGCCTGGTCCACCGCGACCGAGCCCTGGGACTGCGCGTCGCGCAGGTCGAAGCCGAGGCGCCCGCCGGCGATCCCGGCGCTGCCCGCGGCCTCGTTCAGCCCGTTGAAGGCGAGTTCGACCGACTTCGCCGCGGCCTGGCCGAAACGGCCGGCAGGGCCGGTCAGCGACACCACGACGCCCACCGTATGCGTGGTCGAGGGCGCCTGCGCGAAGGCGGGGGCGGCCATCAGGCCGAAGCCGGCACCGAGCGCGGCGCGGCGAGTGATCGTCATGGGTTTGTCTCCCGGTCCCGGACGTGATTGGGGCGCAATCTCGCGAAGCGGTGGCGGCTTGTAAACCGGGATCAGGCGGGAGGGGGCGTAACCGTCACGCCGGAGGCGGGCTGATCCATGTCTCCTGCACGAAAAGCCAGCGCGGGCCGCTGGGCTCCACCCGGAACAGGGCGGCGGCGCGGCGGGCAGTCTCGACGCCGCCGGCCAGCCATTGGCGCTCGATGTAATGCATCAGGACCAGGGGCAAGGCTTCGTGCAGGACGGCGACGTCCTCGACGGCGATGCGGAATCCGGAGCCACGTACGCCGCGGGCATCGCGGAGGAAGGCCAGGACCTCGGCCCGGTCAAGCCGGCGGCCGTTCGGCATGACCATGGCGAAGCCCGGCGCGAAGGCCGCTTCGAAGCGGGCGGTGCCGTCGTCCGCGGGCGCGCCGAGCACGGCTTCGAAGACGCGATGGAGCGAGACGATTTCCGTCGCGCAGGCTTCCGCCTCAGTCACGGTTCAGCTCGTACTTCATGATGCGGCCATGCGGGCCGGTGCGGTCGCGTTCCAGCGTGTAGAAATCGCCTTGCGGGCCGGGATGCCTCGCCAGCAGCGCGGCAATGGCATCGCGGTCGGCCTGGTCCAGCGCGAAGCGGAACACAGCGAGGTTGTCCGCCAGGTGCTCGGCGTAGCGCGCACCGACGATGGCGCCGGCGACATGCGGCTGGTCCAGAACCCAGCGCGTCGCGACCGCGGTGATGGACACGCCGTGCCTGCGCGCGATCCCGTCCAGCAGCGACAGCAGCGCCTGGAAGGCGTCCCAGCCGCCGAATTCCTCGATGATCAGCCGGTACTTCACGAGGCTGCGGTTCGCGAGCGGCTCCGCCGGCGCGGGCTTGCCGAGCCATCGCGAGGACAGGAAGCCGCCCGCGACCGTGCCGTAGCAGAGGAACTTCATGCCGGTGCGCGTGCAGAGATCGCTCATCGCGCCGGCGACGCGGCGGTCGAGCGGGGAATACTGCACCTGCATGGAGACGATCCGCACGCCGGCATCGATCATCGCGCTCGTGTGCGGGGTGTCGAAGTTGGTGCCGGCGACGTGGCGGATCTTTCCCTTCTCCTTCAGCCGCGCCAGGTGCTGCGCGGCCTCGAGCCAGCCTGGGATGGCATAGTCCCACCAGTGGAACTGGACGAGGTCGAGCCGGTCCGTCCGCAGCCGCTGCAGGGAGCGGTCGATGATCGCCTCGATCCCGGCTGGCGTCAGCGTCGCCAGCGCGGACAGGTCCGGCACGAACTTCGTGTGGACATGCAGCCGCTCGCGATCGGACGGCGCCAGCGTCGCGCGGAAGGCGCCGATCATCTCCTCGACGCCGGTGTAGATGTCGGCGCAGTCGAAAGTGGTCACGCCCGCGTCGAGGAAGGCCCGCATGTCGGCGATGGCGCGGTCGCGCTGGACGTCGCCATGGCCACCGGCCAGCTGCCAGCCGCCGCGGACAAGGCGGGAGATCCGGTAGCCCGGCGTGAGTTCGTAGGTCTCGACGATCATGGCGCCTGAGTCGCGGTCGTTTCGAAGCGCTTGAACCGCCGCAACTGCGTCCGCGTGATCCGGAAGCGGCTCGGGCAGTTCGGGTCGGGGCAGGCGATCTCGGCGTCCGACGTCATCCAGTCCATGGGATGCGTCGGCCGCTGCTTTGCCGCCAGCAGCGGCAGCACGGCCGCCAGCGAGTAGATCGAGAAGCCCTGACCGGGGGGCAGGTGCAGCATCTCGCCCCGCAGCTCGAAATGATCGCCCGGCTCTGCCCCGCACCAGAGCCTGGCGCCTGGCGGCGCCACGACCTCGACCCGCAGGTCCCAGAGGTCGAATACGTCCTCATCCATCGTCGGTCTCCCGTGGTCGCTATCTCGGGCCGCCGGCCGCCCCGGCGCAACCCAGGGACTTGACGCGAAGCCCGCCGCGCGGCCTTTCCGCCGGCAAGAGCGGGAGATCTGCGCGTTGCTGGTGGCCGAGGGACTGACCAAGGCGTTCGGGGGCCCGCCCGTCGTTGACGGCGTGTCCTTCACGCTCGCCCGCGGCACGATCACCGGCCTGATCGGCCCGAACGGTGCGGGCAAGACGACGCTGTTCAACCTGATCGCGGCGACCCTCTCGCACGACGCCGGCACGCTGACGCTGGACGGCGCGCGCATCGAAGGGCTCCGTCCCGACCAGGTCTTCGCGCGGGGGCTCGCCCGCACCTTCCAGATCCCCCGCCCCTTCCCCGCCATGACCGTGCTGGAGAACGTGATGCTGGCGCCGACGGGCCAGCGCGGCGAGCGCTTCTGGACCAACTGGCTCAGCCCGGGTGCGGTTGCCGCCGAGGAACGCCGCAACCGCGAGCGCGCGATGCACTGGCTGGATTTCGTGGGGCTGGCGAAGCTCGCCGCGCAGCCCGCCAGCGTGCTGTCGGGCGGCCAGCGCAAGCTGCTGGAACTCGCCCGCGTGCTGGTGGCCGAACCCCGCCTGATCCTGCTGGACGAGCCCGGCGCTGGCGTCGCGCCGCCGCTGCTGGCCATCATCATGGAGAAGATCGCGGAGCTGAACGCGCGCGGCATCACCTTCCTCGTCATCGAGCACAACATGGACCTCGTGATGTCGCTGTGCCGGCCCGTGCTGGTGCTGGCGCAGGGGCGGCTGCTGCTGGAAGGCGACCCGGAGGAAGTGAAGCGCGATCCGCGCGTGGTGGAAGCCTATCTCGGATGACCCCTGCCCTTCGCCTCGACGGCATCGAGGGCGGCTACGAGCCGGGCCTGCCGATCCTGCGCGGCGCGTCCGTGAGCGTCGCGCCGGGCGAGATCGTGGCGCTGCTCGGCCCGAACGGCGCGGGCAAGTCCACGCTGGTCAAGGCCGCGTCGGGGCTGGTGCCGGTCTGGTCGGGGCGCGTGTATCTCGGCGACCGGGACATCACCGGCCTGCCCGCGCACCGCATGGTGCATGAGGGCCTGGGCTTCGTCCCGCAGACCGAGAACGTCTTCGCCAACCTCTCCGTGCTCGAGAACCTGCAACTCGCCGCCGCCCTGATCGCCAGGCCGCGCCGCAAGCCGATCGATGAAATGTTCACTCTGTTTCCGGACCTGGACCGCCAGCGGCGACTCGCGGCCGGGCGCCTGTCGGGCGGGCAGCGGCAGATGCTGGCGGTGGCCCGCGCGCTGGTCGCCTCGCCTTCGGTGCTGATGCTGGACGAACCCTCGGCGGGCCTGTCGCCCAAGCTGGTCGGCGTGGTGTTCGAAAGGCTGCGCGCCGTGCGCGACACCGGCGTGACCATCCTGCTGGTCGAGCAGAACGTGAAGGCCGCGCTCGCGATCGCAGACCGCGGCGTGGTCCTGGTCGAGGGGCGCGAGCGGCTGGAAGGCCCGGCGCGCGAGCTCTCCGACGATCCGCGCATGGCCGCGCTCTATCTCGGGCACGCCGCCTGATGCTGCAGCTTCTCGCCGACGGGCTCGTCGTGGGCAGCGTGATCGCGCTCGGCGCGGTCGGGCTGACGCTGACCTATTCGATCCTGCGCTTCGCCAATTTCGGCCAGGGCGAGTTCATGACCTGGGGCGCCTATCTCGCGGTCTCGTCGCTCGCCGTCGTGCTGGCCGTCACCGGCGGCGGCGTGATGGAGCCGCTCGGCCCCTTCTCCTTCGGCTGGCAGCTCGTCGTCGCCATGGTGGCCGCGGCCGCGCTGACCGCGGCGCTGGCGCTGGCGGTGGACTGGCTGCTGTTCCGCCGGCTGCGCAAGGGCAACGCCATCACGCTGGTCATCGCGAGCTTCGGCGCGGCGCTGGCGCTGCGCAACCTCGTGCAGTTCCTCTACGGCACGCTGCCGGAATACTATTCGCGCGAGATCCAGATCGCGATCCGCCTGGTGCCGCGCGATACGCTTGGGGGCCTGCGCATCACGCCGGACCAGATGCTGGTCATCAGCACGACGGTCGCGCTGATGATCGGCCTGCAGATCCTGCTGTCCCGCACGACGCTGGGCCGCGCGATGCGGGCCACCGCGCAGAACCCGGCGCTGGCGCGCGTGGCGGGCGTGGACACCGATGCCGTGATCCGCGCGACCTGGGTGATCGGCGCCGGGCTCGCCGCCATCGCCGGCGTGATGGCCGGGCTGGTCGGCCAGATACGCCCGGGGCTCGGGATGGAGCTGCTGCTGCCGCTCTTCGCCGCGGCGATCCTGGGCGGTATCGGCAGCGTGCGCGGCGCCGTCGCCGGCGGCTTCATCGTGGGCCTCGCCGAAAGCTTCTCCGTCCCCCTGGTCGGCGCGGAGTATCGCCTCGCCACCGCCTTTGTCGTGCTGATCGCGATACTGCTGGTCCGCCCGCGCGGCCTGTTCGGGGAGCGCGCGTGATGGAGCTGCTGCCCGTCCTCAACTACGCCGCCTTCTTCCTTGTCTTCGCCGGCGTCTTCGCGCTGATGGCGCTGGGGCTCAACCTGCAATGGGGCTTCTGCGGCTTGTTCAACGTGGGCGTCGCGGGCTTCGTCGCGGTCGGCGCCTATGCCTCCGCGATCCTGACCGGGCCGCCCGATCCCGACCGTCTCGGCGGCTTCGGGCTGCCGGTCGTGCTGGGTTGGCTCGGCGCGATGGCCTTCTCGGGCCTCGCCGCGCTGGTCGTGGGCCTCGCCGCGCTCCGCCTGCGGGAGGACTACCTGGCCATCACCACCTTCGGCATCGCGACCGTGATCCAGCTCGTCGCGCTGAACGCGGTCTCGGTCACCGGCGGGCCCTTCGGCATCCAGTCCATCCCGAAGCCATTTCGGGACGCGCTCGGCACGGGCCTGGCGTGGAACCTCGGTTATCTCGGCCTGGTGCTGCTGGTGCTGGGTGCGGCCTGGTGGGCCCTCGATCGCCTGGTCGCCAGCCCCTGGGGCCGCGTCCTGCGCGCGATCCGCGAGGACGAGTTGGCGGCCGCCTCACTTGGCAAGCGCGCCAGCGCCTTCCGGCTGCAGGCCTTCGTGCTGGGCTGCATGCTGATGGGCCTCGCCGGCGCGCTC
This sequence comes from Falsiroseomonas sp. HW251, assembly GCF_050563545.1. NCBI lineage: Bacteria > Pseudomonadati > Pseudomonadota > Alphaproteobacteria > Acetobacterales > Roseomonadaceae > Falsiroseomonas > Falsiroseomonas sp. HW251. The sequence continues at coordinate 268,846 of NZ_JBNXUM010000005.1, read as the reverse complement.
TACGCGCATTTCGTGGGCTACATCGCGCCGGAGGACTTCCTGCCGATCCTCACCTTCCAGGTCTGGGCGATGCTGATCGTCGGCGGGTCCGGGCGGAACGCCGGCGCGGTGCTTGGCGCGGTGCTGGTCTGGGCGATCTGGAGCGCCGGCGGCAACCTGGTGCGCGGCATCCTGCCGCCGGCCGAGCAGGCGCGCGGCGCGGCGCTGCAGGTCGTGCTGATCGGCGTGATGATCGCGGCCGTGCTGGTGCTGCGCCCGCGCGGCATCCTCGGTGAGCGCGCGACCGTGTCGCGCCACGCAAAGGGCGACTGACGCCGGCCGCGACGCGGGATCAGTTCACCAGCGCGGTCGCCAGCCAGGGGATCAGCGCGATGGCCAGCAGCGCCGCTCCCATCACCGCGACGAAGGGCATGGAACCCGCGAAGATCGTCTCGATGCTGACCCTGGGATCGGCGAGCGTCGCCTTCACCGTGAAGACGGAGATGCCGAAGGGCGGCGTCAGCAGGCCCATCTCCACCGCGATGATGACCACGATTCCGAAATGGATCAGGTCGAAGCCCATGGCCGACGCGATCGGGGCGCCGATCGGGACCATGATCAGCAGGATCGAGGTGCTGTCCAGGATCATGCCCATCAGCAGGATGATCACGACGAAGACCAGCAGGAAGCCATAGGGCCCGAGGCCGAGATGCTCCACCATCTCGCCGATCGCCTGCGGCACACCGGCGAGGGAGAGCATGCGCGAATAGAGACCGGCCGCGATCAGCAGGAAGAGGATGGAGGCGGAGACCAGCCCCGTCTCCCGCAGCACGCGCCAGAATTTCGGGCCGTCCAGCCGGCGCCGCAGCACCGCCAGCGTCAGCGCGCCCGCCGCGCCCACGGCCCCGGCCTCGGTCGGCGTGAAGAAGCCGGTGTAGAGCCCGCCCAGGATCAGCACGACCAGCGCCATGATCGGCACGGACTTCAGCGCCATCTCGCCGCCTGGCATGGCGCGCTGGCTGAGCTCGGGCTCGGTCGCGCGCGCCATGATGCGGTCGGGGAAGAAGGCGGCATAGACCCAGATCATCAGCGCGAAGCCCAGCGCGATGATGATGCCGGGGATGACGCCCGCGATGAACATCTTGCCGATCGAGACCTCGGCCAGCACGCCGTAGACGATCATCAGCAGGGATGGCGGGATCAGCATGCCGAGGATCGAGGATCCCGCGACGGTGCCCGCGGCGAAGCGCATGGTGTAGCCGTGGCGCACCATCTCCGGCACCGCCACCTTCGTGAAGACCGCGGCCGAGGCGATGGAGACGCCGGTGACGGCGGCGAAGACCGCATTGGCGCCGACGGTCGCCATCCCGAGCCCGCCGCGCACCCGCCGCAGCATGGCCTGCGCGACCTCGAAGGTGTCCTTGCCGATATCGGAGATGCTGACCAGCAGCCCCATCAGGACAAACAGCGGGATCGTCGCGAACACATAGTCCTGGATGCCGGAATAGGTCGCCATGGCGGTGAAGCGGAAGGCGAGGTCCGGGTTCTCCCGGATCAGCCACACGCCGGCCGCGCCGGTCGAGATCAGCGAAAGGCCGATCGGCATGCCCAGCACGATCAGCGCGACCATCGCGCCGATCAGCGCGAAGCCGATGGTGATGTCCTCCATCGCTCAGCTCCGGCCAGCGAGGAGGCGCCGGGCCTCGGCGACCAGCAGCGCGAGATAGCCAACCGCGCCGGCGGTGCCGCCGAGCACGATCAGCGCGCGGAACGGCCAGGTCGGCACGGTGTAGACGCCCTGCACGCCGAAGAACTCGCGCGCCGCCATCGAATTCCACATCCCCGGCCAGGCCGCCTGCGCGATGAAGCCCATCACCGCGGCGCCGAACAGCATGAAGACGATCTCGATCGTCCGCGCCAGGCGCGGGACGGAACGGTGCAGGCGATCGATCAGGAAGTCCGCGCGGGTCATGCGGCGGTTGTAGATCGTCGCGCCGATCTGCAGGAAGACGATGCCGACCACGGAATTGGCGGCGATCTCCGCCACCCCGGTGATCGGCGCGTTGAGGAAGCTGCGCCCGATCACGTCGGCGCAGATCAGGCACATCAGCCCGAAGGTCCAGATCGTGCCGATCGCGGCCAGCGCGTCCAGCACCAGGCGGATGGGGTCGAAGCCCTGCGGGGCGGCGGCGGCGTCGAGCGCCGCCATGTCGATGTCGTCGGCCATGGCGGCGCCCCTCCGGACGCTTTACGAGGTCAGCTCGCGGTCCCAGTTGCGGCCGGGCGTCTGGCCCGCCGCGCGGATCGCGTTGAAGTAGGTGGAGAGCACCTCGCGCGAGGCGGGGCCGGAGCTGTCGGCCCAGGTCTTCGCCAGGTTCGGCAGGCCGCGGATCCAGCGCTCGCGCTCGGCGGCCGGCAGCGTCGTGACGACTGCGCCCTTCTGGATCATCTCGGCCTTGGCCGAGGCGACGCGGTCCGACACATCGCGGATATGCGCGGCGGTCGCGGCCTTGCCGGACGCGACCATCGCGCGGCGCACGACCTCCGGCCAGCGCGCGAAGCGGTCGCTGTTGATGCCGATGCCGCCGACATACATCGCGCCGATGTCGCATTCCGTGACGTATTTCGCGACCTCGTAGACGCGGGTCGGCAGGATGCCGACATAGAAGGACAGCGCTCCTTCAATCACCCCGGTCTGGATGTCGGTGTAGTAGGTCGTCAACGCGCCATCCACCGGCGTCGCGCCAGTGCCGGAGAGCCAGCCCGCGCTGGTGCCGGGTGCCGCGAGCTTGCGGTTGCGCAGGTCGTCCAGCGTGCGGATCGGGAAGTTCGACCAGATGTGGTAGGTGTCAGTGATGTAGGACGAGACCGGGATGATCTTCAGCGAGGACCAGTTCTGCCGGATCGCCGGCACCGTCTCGTTCATCTGCTCGAAGGTGTTGGCGACGAGCGCGTGGTCACCGGTCGAGAATGGCGTGAAGTAGGTGACGTTCTGGAGGGGCATGGTGCTGCCCTCCCACAGCGTGCCGACATAGCCGATGTCGGTGATGTTGTCGCGCACCGCCTCCATCGTGTCCTGGAAGCGATAGAGCGTGCCGCCATAGGCCTCGCGCCAGTTCACGCGATGCGTGTTCCCGTTATCGCGGAGGAACTTGTCCACCTCCGGCTGGAACACGTTCTTCATGATGTGGATCCAGAAATTCTGGACGGGGTGGCTGGCCGCGATGGTGATGTTCACCGCGGACTGCGCGGTCGCGGTGTGCGCGGCGAAGATCGGCAGCGCGGCGCTGCCGGCCAGCAGGCTGCGGCGACGGATGGGCATCTTTCTCTCTCCTCCCTGCTTGGTCAGATCGTGCCGAGCGCGCGCAGGATGCGCGCCGGCGTGAAGGGCTGTTCGGTGACGCGCGCGCCCAGCGGGCGCAGCGCGTCGTTGATCGCGTTCATCAGCGCGGCCGGCGCGCCGGCGGTGCCGGCCTCGCCTGCGCCTTTGGCGCCGAGCAGGCTCTCGCCCGTGGGCGTCTCGACGTGGCCGATGTGCATCTCCGGCATCTCCGCCGACATCGGCACGAGGTAGTCGGCCATGGTCGTCGTCAGCAGGTTGCCCTGCTCGTCATAGACGCATTGCTCGTACAGCGCGCCGCCGAGGCCCTGCACGATGCCGCCGCGCACCTGTTCGTCCACCAGCAACGGGTTGATGACGCGGCCGCAATCCTCGACGCACCAATGCTCCAGCAGCTTCACCATCCCCGTGTCGGTGTCCACCTCCACCCAGCTCGCCTGGATGCCGTTGGTGAAGGCGAAGGGGTAGTCCTTGGTGATGAAGTGGCGGGTCTGCACGAGCTCCCTTGGCAGGTCCTTCGGCAGCGTGTCGCCGCGGTAGTAGACGATGCGGCCGAGCTCGCCGAGCGGCATGCGTTCCCGCCCTGTCTCCCTGTCCACGACCTTGCCGAGCAGGATGTCGAGGCTCTCCGGTGCGGCCTGCAGCATCGCGCCAGCGACGACCAGAATCTGCTGCTTCAGCGCGATGGCGGATTGCAGCGCGGCCTCGCCGCCGATGCCGGCGCCTCGGCAGGCCCAGGTGCCGCCGCCATAGGGCGTGGTCTGGGTGTCGCCGGTGATGACCTTCACGCGCTCCAGCGGGACGCCGACGCCATGCGCCACGATCTGGCGCAGGATGCCCTCGGTGCCCTGGCCCTGCTCCGTCACGCCCGACAGCACGACGACGGAGCCGTCGGGGTCCATGCGCACCGTCGCGCCGTCCTGGGCAGAGATGCGCGCGCCGCCGATGCCATACATGAAGGGCGAGGGATTCGTGAGCTCGATGAAGCTCGCGAAGCCAAGGCCCCGATACACGCCGCGCTTCCGCTGCTCCGCCTGGTCGGCACGGATGCGGTCCAGCGGGACCATCTCCAGCAGCTTCGCGAGTGCCGCGTGATGCGACAGCCCTTCGAAGCGCATCCCGGGTGGCGAGGTGTAGGGATAGGCGTCGTCGCGGATCAGGTTGCGTCGGCGGATCTCGATGGGGTCCATGCCGAGCGCCTCGGCCGCTAGATCCACCAGGCCTTCCGTCACCGCGGTCGCGATGGGGTGGCCGACGGCGCGGTACTGGCAGGTCGGCGTCTTGTTCTGAAAGACGACGGTGGTCGTGCAGCGATAGTTCGTGAAGTCGTAGGGCCCGCCGCAGAGGTTGACCACCTGGTTGCCCTCGATCGCGCTCGTGCGGGGATAGACGGAATAGGGGCCGATGCCGGTGCGGTCGTCGATGTCGAAGGCGAGGATCTTCCCCTCGGCATCCACCGCAATGCGGCCCTTGATGCGGTGGTCGCGCGCGTGGATGTCGGAGACGAAGCTCTCGAAGCGGTCGGCCACGAACTTCACGGGCCGGCCCATCGCCTTCGCCATGGCGGCGACGGCGACCTCGTCGGGGTAGACATGCACCTTGATGCCGAAGCTGCCGCCGACGTCCCGGCAGATCACGCGGACGGCGCCTTCCTCCAGGCCGAGCTGCTTGGCGAAGACGCCCTGCATCATGTGCGGCGCCTGGGTGGAGTGGTGGACCGTCAGCGTGCCCTCGGCCTTGTTGTAGTCGGCCAGGATGCTGCGCCCTTCCAGCGTCACGCCGGTGTGGCGCGCAGTGACGAAGGTCGCCTCCACCACCTTGTGCGCGGCGGCGAAGGCGGCGGCGACGTCGCCCTTCTCGGCGGTGCGGGCGAAGCAGAGGTTGTCGCCGAGCGAGGGATGGATCACCACCGCGCCGGGATCGAGCGCGGTCTCGATATCCAGCTGCGCGGGCAACGGCTCCCATTCAACGTGCAGCTCGGCGACGCCGTCCTCGGCCGCGGCGCGGCTGTCCGCGACGACGGCGACCACCGGCTCGCCCTGCCAGGTCGCGCGCTCCAGCGGCAGCGCATGCTGCGGGGCGGATTTCATGCCCTTGAGGTGATCGAGCGTCGCCACCCAGGGCGCGCAGACCTTGGCGAGGTCGGCGCCGGTGAAGACGCGCACCACGCCCGGCACCTGCATCGCGGCAGAGGTATCCACCGAGACGATGCGCGCATGGGCATGGGGGCTGCGCAGGAAGGCGGCATGGACCAGGCGCGGTGGCTGGACGTCGTCGGTATAGGTTGCGCGCCCCTGAACGAGCTTCGGCAGGTTCGGCCGCGGCATCGACCGGCCGATATAGGAATTCGGCAGGTCCTCGCGCGAGAGGCCGATGGAGGCCGGGGTCGGGATGTCGTTCATCGCCGTGCCTCCAGCGTCGCTTCGACCGCGTCCACGATCGCCTGGTAGCCCGTGCAGCGGCAGTAGTTGCCGGAGAGGTGCTCGCGGATCTCCGCACGCGTCGCGCCGGGGTGATTCCGCACGATGTCGGCCGCGGCCATGATCATTCCTGGCGTGCAGAAGCCGCATTGCGCGGCGTTGCGCGCGATGAAGGCGTCCTGCAGATCGGCCATCTCGCCGCTGTCGGACAGGCCCTCTATTGTCGTGACCTCGGCGCCGTCAAGGCTCGCGGCCAGCACCAGGCAGCCGCGCACGATCTCGCCATCCACGCGCAGCGTGCAGGCGCCGCAGACGCCGTGCTCGCAGCCCGCATGCGATCCCGTCAGGCCGAGGTCGAGGCGGAGGAAGTCGATGAGGTGGCGGCGCGGCTCAACGTCCCGCGTCACGCGCTCGCCGTTGACGGTCAGGGTGATCCTCATGCGGCGGCCTCGTTGGCGGGCAGGAAGCGGGAGAGCGCGCGCTGCGTCAGCACGCGGGCGAGGTGGCGCTTCATCCCGGGCGGGCCATGCAGGTCCGACGGCGGATCGAGGTCGCGCGCCAGCGCGGCCTGGGCCTGCGCGATGCCGGCCGCGCCCAGCACCTGGCCCTGCAGCGCCGCCATCGCGCCGCGCGCGAGCACCGGCCCGTTGCCGACGCCGAAATAGGCCAGCCGCGCAGCGGCGACGCGCGATCCCTCCAGCGCGACACAGGCCGCCAGCCCCGCCATCGCGTAGTCGCCGGATCGCCGCGCAACCTCCACGATCGTGCTGCGCAGCGCGGGCGTCGCGACCGGGACCTCGACCGCCGCGATCAGCTCGCCCGTCCTCAGCGCGGTCTCGAGCAGGCCGGTGAAGAACGCCTCGGCCTTCACCCGCCGCTCGCCCTGCGCCGAGACCAGCACCAGCGTCGCGTCCAGCGCGACGACGCAGGCCGGCAGCTCGGCCGCGGGATCGGCATAGGCCAGGCTGCCGCCGATCGTGCCGCGATTGCGGATCGCGGGATGCGCGATGAAGGGCACGGCCTCTGTCAGCAGCGGCGCGTGCCGCGACACCAGCGGATCGCGGCCGAGTTCCGCATGGCGCGTCAGCGCGCCGATGCGCAAGGTCCCTCCCTGGAGGGCGACGCCGCGCAGTTCCGCGACGCGGGTGATGTCCACCAGCAGTTCCGGTTCGGACAGCCGGAAGGCCAGCGTCGCGAGCAGCGTCTGCCCGCCCGCGAGCAGGCGCGCGCCGTCGCCATGCTCGGCCTGCAGGCGGAACACATCGTCCAGCGTGGTCGCCCGGACATAGCCGAAGGCCGGCCATTTCATGACGTCTTTCCCTCCGTGCCCGCGCGTTGCGCCGCGCGCCGGATCCCTTGTTGATCATCTGATCAGCGGAAACTACGCTGCCTGTCAAGCGGTGGCCGCGAACCCCGCAACGAAACGGAGGACAACCTCTTGGACGGCATGCCGCAACCCCCGCGGCGCCTCGACCCGCAGGCGCGGCGCGAGCAGATCATCGCCGCCGCCGTCGGCTATTTCGCCGAGGTCGGCTTCGGCGGCACGACGCGTGACCTGGCGCGCCGCATCGGCATCACCCAGGCGCTGCTCTACCGCTACTTCGCGAGCAAGGCGGAGCTGGTGGAGGCGGTGTTCGAGCGCGTCTTCCTCGACCGGCTGTCGCCGCGCTGGGCCGACGAGATCCGCGACCGCAGCCAGCCGCTGGAAGCGCGGCTGCGCCGCTTCTATCGCCAATACGCGACGGCGATCTTCACCTATGAATGGATGCGCATCTTCATGTGGGCGGGCCTGGCAGGCGAGGCGCTGAACCGGCGCTACCTCTCCCGCGTCGGCGACAGCCTGCTGGTGCTGCTGCGCGAGGAGATCGTCGCCGCAGGCCCCTACCGCACCCCCGACATGGAGGAGATGTGGGCGCTGCACGGCAGCATCGTCTACATCGGCATCCGCCGCTTCATCTACCAACTGCCGACGCCGACCGACGACGGCCCGGTGGTGGACCGCTCGGTGGAGCGTTTCCTGACCGGGCTCCGGCGCTAGAACGGGATGTCGTCGTCCAGGTCGCTCTTCGCCGGCGCCCTGCTGCCGCCGCCGGAGCGCGCGCCGCCGCCGCCCGCCCCGCCGCGATCCCAGCCGCCGCCGCCGCGCTCATTCGAAGCCGAGGACCGCCCGCCGCCAAAGCCGCCCCCAGTCTCGGGTGGCTCCCCCATCTCGCCGCCCCCGCCGCCGCGGCCGCCGACGAGCGATATCTCGCCGCGGAACTGGCGCAGCACGACCTCGGTGGAATAGCGGTCCTGGCCGGACTGATCCTGCCACTTGCGGGTCTCCAGCTGGCCCTCGACATAGACCTCGCTGCCCTTGCGCAGGTACTTCTCGGCGATCTCGCCAAGCTTCTCGTTGAAGATCGCGACCGAGTGCCACTCGGTCCGCTCCTGCATGTTGCCCTCGCGGTCCTTGTACCGCTCGGACGTCGCGAGCCGCAGGTTCACCACCCGCCCGCCGTTCTGGAAGTTGCGCACCTCCGGGTCGCGGCCGAGCCGGCCCAGCAGGATCACCTTGTTCACGCCGGCCATGGTCCGGAATCCCTCGCCTGTGTCGCCCATGACCCTACCCCGGCGGCAGGCTCCTGGGCCAGCCAGACAGGGATGCCCCCATACCCGTGGGCTCCCCCTGGCCAAACCTCTTCCCGAACCATCTATAAGGGCGTAAACCCCCTGAGAACAAGATGCGAACGCGCGGCCGTGACCCGGCGGCCCGTCCGCCTGTCCATATGGTGATCCATGAGCGGCCAGATCCGCATCCGCGGCGCGCGCGAGCACAACCTCAAGAACCTCGACCTCGACATCCCGCGCGACACGCTGACGGTCGTCACGGGGCTGTCGGGCTCGGGCAAGTCCTCGCTCGCCTTCGACACCATCTATGCCGAGGGCCAGCGCCGCTACGTCGAGTCGCTGAGCGCCTATGCCCGCCAGTTCCTGCAGCTCATGCAGAAGCCCGACGTGGACAGCATCGAGGGCCTCTCGCCCGCCATCTCCATCGAGCAGAAGACCACCAGCCACAACCCGCGCTCCACCGTCGGCACCGTGACCGAGATCCACGACTACATGCGCCTGCTCTGGGCGCGCGTCGGCGTGCCCTATTCGCCGGCCACCGGGCTGCCGATCGAGGCGCAGACGGTCTCCCAGATGGTGGACCGCATCATGGCGATGGAGGAGGGCACGCGGCTGCTCCTCCTCGCCCCCGTCGTCCGCGGCAAGAAGGGCGAGTACCGCAAGGAGCTCGCGGAATGGCAGCGCCGCGGCTTCGAGCGCGTGAAGATCGACGGCAAGCTCCACCAGATCGCCGAGGCCCCGAAGCTCGACAAGAAGTTCAAGCACGACATCGAGGTCGTGGTGGACCGCATCGTCGTCCGCGCTGACATCCAGTCCCGCCTGGCCGACAGCCTGGAGACCGCGCTGGGGCTGGCCGAGGGCATCGCCTATGCCGAGAACGCGGACACGCAGGAACGCACCGTCTTCAGCCAGAAATTCGCCTGCCCCGTCTCCGGCTTCACCATCGAGGAGATCGAGCCGCGGCTCTTCAGCTTCAACTCCCCGCAGGGCGCCTGCCCGACCTGCGACGGCCTCGGCACGCAGAGCTTCTTCGACCCGCAGCTCGTCGTGCCCGACGACACGCGCAGCCTGAAGGACGGCGCCATCGCGCCCTGGGCCGGCGCCTCCTCGCCCTATTACGACCAGACGCTCGAAAGCCTGGCGCGGCACTTCAAGGTCGCGATGACCACGCCCTGGCAGGACCTGCCGAAGGCCGTCCGCCAGGTCATCCTCAACGGCACGGGGTCCGAAGTCGTGACCCTGCGCTACAAGGACGGGCTCCGCGCCTATGACGTGAAGAAGGCGTTCGAGGGCGTGATCCCGAATCTCGAGCGCCGCTTCCGCGAGACCGACAATCCCTGGACGCGCGAGGAGCTCACGCGATACCAGGCCGACCGCCCCTGCCCCGCCTGCCACGGCTTCCGCCTGAAGCCGGAGGCGCTGTCCGTGAAGGTCGCGGGCTGCCATGTCGGGGAGGTCAACGACCTCTCGATCCAGCGCGCGCGCGACTGGTTCAAGGGCGTGATGCCGACGCTCACCCCGCAGCGCCAGGAGATCGCGCGCCGCATCCTGCGCGAGATCGAGGAGCGGCTGCAGTTCCTGAACGACGTGGGCCTGGACTACCTCTCGCTCGGCCGCTCCTCGGCGACGCTGTCGGGCGGTGAATCACAACGCATCCGCCTGGCCTCCCAGATCGGCAGCGGGCTGACCGGCGTGCTCTACGTGCTGGACGAACCCTCGATCGGCCTGCACCAGCGCGACAACGAACGCCTGCTGGCAACGCTGCGAAGGCTCCGCGACATCGGCAACACCGTGCTCGTCGTCGAGCACGACGAGGACGCGATCCGCAGCGCAGACCACCTCATCGACATCGGCCCCGCCGCCGGGAAGGCCGGCGGCCGCGTCATCGCGCAGGGCACACCGGCGGAGGTCGAGCGCAACCCCGCGAGCCTGACGGGCCAGTACCTCTCCGGCCGTCGCAAGATCCCGATGCCGGAGACGCGCCGGCCGTTCGACGCGAAGCGCGTCATCCGCGTCGTCGGCGCGCGCGGCAACAACCTGAAGGACGTCACGGCGGAGATCCCGCTCGGCACCTTCACCTGCATCGCCGGCGTCTCCGGCGGCGGCAAGTCCACGCTGACGGTGGAGACCCTCTACAAGGCCGCCTCCCGCCGCCTGATGGGCAGCGGCGAGGTCCCCGCCCCACATGACCGCATCGAGGGCCTCGAGCACCTCGACAAGATCATCGACATCGACCAGTCGCCGATCGGCCGCACGCCGCGATCGAACCCCGCGACCTATACCGGCCTGTTCGGGCCCATCCGCGACTGGTTCGCGGAGCTGCCGGACAGCCGCGCGCGTGGGTACGCGCCCGGCCGCTTCAGCTTCAACGTCAAGGGCGGCCGCTGCGAGGCCTGCCAGGGCGACGGCGTGCTGAAGATCGAGATGCACTTCCTGCCCGACGTCTACGTTACCTGCGACACCTGCAAGGGGAAGCGCTACAACCGCGAGACGCTAGAAGTGAAGTTCCGCGGCAAGTCCATCGCCGATGTGCTCGACATGACCGTGGATGAGGGCGTGGAGTTCTTCTCCGCCGTGCCCGCGATCCGCGAGAAGCTCGTCGTGCTTCGCGATGTCGGCCTCGGCTACATCCATCTCGGCCAGCAGGCGACGACGCTGAGCGGCGGCGAGGCGCAACGCATCAAGCTGTCGAAGGAGCTTTCTCGCCGCGCTACCGGCCGCACGCTCTACATCCTGGACGAGCCCACGACCGGCCTGCATTTCGAGGACGTTCGCAAGCTGCTCGAGGTGCTGCATACCCTGGTGAAGCAGGGCAACACCGTGGTGGTGATCGAGCACAACCTCGAGGTCATCAAGACCGCCGACTGGATCCTCGATCTCGGCCCGGAGGGAGGCGAGGGCGGGGGCCGCATCGTCGCTGCCGGCACGCCGGAAGACGTGGCGCGCGTCCCTGAAAGCCACACCGGCCGCTTCCTCGGGCCGATCCTGGCGCGCGACGGCGCGGTGGCGGCGCCGGAGCCCGTCAGGAAACGGAAGCGGGCCTGAGCGGCGCGCCGCGCCCGCCGACGCGGCCGCGCAGCCAGGGGCTGAGCCCGATGACGGGCAGGCCGATCGAGAACAGGCACCAGATCGCCGGCATCTGATGCGGGTCGCCGGTGAGCATCGAGGCGAGGATCGGCCCGCCCAGCGCCTGCAACAGCAGGAAGCGCCAGGACCGTAGAACAGCGGCACGACGAAGGCCGCCAGCACGTAGCTCGGGAAGGGAATTCCGATGCCGGGCAGCAGCTCGATGTTCGGCACCAGCCCGTTGTAGGGAACCGACCAGCCGATGTGCCATTCGCCGGACACCAGGCAGAGCCGCTAGCCGCAGAGCGTGCTGCCGGCGACACAAGGCCCGCCGAACGCGACCATGCCCACCGAGGCGCCTATCGACCAGCACATGGCGTCCCCCGCGAGTCTGCGGCCAAGGCTATCCCCGCCATCGCGCGCGTCTAAGCGACGGGGCGCCTCAGCCCCGCGCCGCGGCGGCGGCCAGCACCGCGGCGCGTTCCTCCGGCGTCAGCACCACCAGGCGCAGCTTCTCGTCGAGCGGGTAGGCAGGCCCGCCCGCGGGATCGCGCAGCGCCAGCACCAGGCCGCGCTGCGGATCGAGGATGAAGGGCTTGCTGCCGCGTGCCGCCGGCCATTCATGGCGGGCGCCATGCTCGTCCAGCACCTTCCAGCTCGGCCCCTCGCCCCAGCCTTCGAAGAGCACCGGCACCGGCACCAGCATCCGCCCCGACAGCGCTTTCAGCGCCTTCCCGGCACCGCCCTGCTTCCGCACGGCAAGCGCGAGGCCGCCGATCAGCAGCAGCCCGACAACGCCCGATCCCGCCAGCGTCGCGACGCGGTTCCACAGCCGGTCGAGCCCGATATCGGTGCTGACCAGCTCCGGCCGCGCCGGATCGGCCATCGGCACCGCCGACCAGTTGCCCATGTGCGGCTCGACGAAGAGGTAGGAGAGCTTGCGGTTCCACACCCTTTCCTTGCCGCGGAAGCTCAGCGTCAGCTCGCAGCTCTGGAACAGGAACAGCCGCGACCGGCAGCGCCCCTCCGTGATGCGGGCGCCCACCGCCGGCCTCGCGGCGTCGCGGATCGCGAAGTCGTCGCGGATGCCGGGCAGCACGTCGATCGCCAGCATCGCCAGGAAGCCGCCGAACAGCACCAGGCCGAGGAGCAGCGCGAGCCAGCCGCGCCAGGCGCCGCGCGCCGGCTTCAGCGCCAGCGGCCGGCGCGGGAAGGCTGCCAGGATCGCGTTCATGCCGGCCGGAACCCGATCCTGGCGAAGGCCGCCTTTGCCGCATCCCCGGTGAAGAGCGCGAGCAGCTGCCGCGCCTCCTCCCCGTCGCGGATGATGGCGGCGCGATAGACGGTCCAGAGCTGCAGCTCGTCCGGCAGCAGCCCCACCATCTGCACGCCGGGCCGGTCGATGATCTCGGTCGCCTGGCTGAAGGCGAGCGCGACCTCGCCGCGAGAGACCAGGTTGATGCCCTCCACGCCGAAGGGCACCAGGCGCAGCTTCGGCCGCAGCACCTCCGGCAGGCCGAGCCGCTCCAGCACGGCCTGCACATGCCGCCCCGCCGTCGCGCCGCGCGCGGGATCGGCATAGGCGATGCTGTCCGCGGCCAGCAGCGCCGCGCGGAACCGCTCGACGGAGGAGATGTCGGGCGCCGGCCGCCCCGCCGGCGCGCCGAGCCCGACGCCGGTCCGCCCGACATCGGCGATGCCGTCCGCCGGCGCCAGGCCGCGCGCCGCGATAGCGGCGATCGCCTCGGCCGAGAGCAGCGTCACGGCCGGCCGCTCGCCCGCCAGGATCCGGTCGCGCAGCGCGCCGACCGTGTCGTAGGCGGCGTCCGGCACCGGCCGGCCGGCGGCCTGCAGGCTGTCCCGCAGTTCCTCCACGGCATGCTTCACCGCTCCCGCCGCGAAGATCGCCGGCGCCTCCGCGCGGGCTGCCGCCGGCAGCAGTGACGCCGCGAGGATGAGACGGCGGGAGAGCGTCATGCGATGCCGAGCGACCGGCCGGCCAGGCCGTTCAGCCCGCCATTGATGCACCGCGTCGCATCCTCGCAGGTGCCGGTGTCGCGGTTGCCGTTCATGCCCTTTCATTGCCAGAACCCGCGGGCGACGGGCAAGGTGTGCCCGGCCTCGGTCGCCAGGTCCGGCGAGGCTTCCAGGTCCAGGCGAGGCTCGCGAGCCGCTTCGGGTTCCGCGCGCAGGGCCCGGCGGCCCCGCGGGTGGGACAGCGGCGTTGCGCGAAGAGAGCAGCGCCATCGTCGCCCGAGCGCGAACGGCGCCGCGTGGCTCAGGCGGTGGCGGCCACGATCATGCCGGACAGAGTGGCGACGAAGACGCCGGCGGCGTCGCGGGCGAGGAGGTCGGCCCACCACGCATCCGCGGCCTGCGCGGTGGTCAGCCCGGCCTCGACCGCCTCTGCCAGGGTGATCCGCAGGCTCAGAATGAAGTCGGCAGTGTCGAGGTCGCGCATGATGAGCGGCGCGCCGATGACGGGCTCGATCCCGCGGAAGCCGCTGCGGTGGAGCAGCCATGGCAATTCGCGCCCGATCCGCGCCTGCGCGATGCGCCGCAGCGCCTTCTGCGCAACGCAGGCGCGGGTGACCTCGGCGGGATCGCCGGGCAGGGCCATCGTCTCCCAATCCGGCTCGAGTGCCGCGATCCGGCCGCCGAAGCGCAGGACGCGGCGGATCTCGGCCAGCGCGCCCATGGGGTCCGGCAGGTGCTGCAACGTCCGCTCGATGCGCACGGCGTCGAAGCTCGCGTCGGCGAAGGGCAGCGCCATGACGCTGCCGGCCTGGAAGGACAGCGGCAGGCCAAGCCCCGCGGTGCGCGCGGCCGCCTCGGCGACGAGCTTTGCGCTGAGGTCGATGCCGATCGCGCGCCCGCCCGGGACCACGGCGCGGGCCATCGCCTCGGTGTCGCGGCCAAGCCCGCAGCCGCATTCCAGCGCGACCTGACCCGGGGCGAGGCGCAGCAGCGCTGTGACCTGCGCCTTCTTGTCGGCGATCTCCGCGCCGGCACGCTCGAGGTAGCGGGTCGCCGCCGAGGGATCGCTGTCCACCTGGCGCCAGGCGCTGCTGGCATTGGGGCCGTAGAGCATTGCCATGGCGCGCCCTCCGCCCGCATCACGCTCCGCGCGCAGGGCTGGCGTCAAGCGCAAACGCAACGGCCTGCCGCCGCGCTGACGCGGCCCGGCGTCGGGCCTAAGCTCGGCGTCGAGGCACCCCCGCGCAAGCCGGGGACGATGGAGACCGCCATGCGCGCCTATGCCCTGATCCCGGCCCGCTCCGGGTCGAAAGGCCTGCCCGACAAGAACATCCTGCCCATCGCGGGCCATCCTCTGCTGGCCTATTCCGCGGCCTTCGCGGCCAGGCTGCCGGTGGAGCGCACCATCCTCTCCACCGACAGCGAGGCCTATGCCGCGATCGGTCGCGCCCATGGCGCCGAGGCGCCGGCGCTGCGCGGCGCCAAGGCCAGCGGCGACACCGCGATGGAGGAGGACATCCTGGCCGACCTCGAGGCCACGCTGCCGCCGCTCGGCATCCCGATGCCCGATGTCTGGGTCTGGCTGAAGCCGACCTGCCCCTTCCGCGACGTCGCCGCGGTGGAACAGGCGCTGGCCGTGCTGCGCGACCGGCCGGAGGTCGATTCCGTCCGCATCGTCTCGGAAGCCGATGCGCGGTTGCACGTGATCAACGCGGAGGGCTGGCTCGAGCCGCTGCTGCCGATCTGGGATCCCAGGCGGTCGAAGATGCGGCGGTCGGAATTCCCCCGCGTCTTCCAACCCTTCAACCTCGAGGTCTTCCGCCACCAGGGCTGGCGGGACCGCGGCGCGCTCTTCATGGGACAGAGAATCCATCCGATCGTGCTGCCCCGCATCACCGGCCTCGACGTGGATGACCGCGACGGCTTCGAGATCATCAAGGCGCTGATCGAAAGCCGGCCGCGCCCCGGTGTCGTCGCGCGGCACATCCACCTCGACCCCGCATGATCCGCACCATCGGCGATCTCCGCGCCGCGCTGGAGGACGCCGCGCCGAGGCCCCGCTGGGAGACGCTGGCGAACCACCTGGAGGGGCTGCGCGACTACCCCAGGCGCTTCGGCTGGCACCTCGCGCAGATGCTGATCGTGAGCGAGCCCGAGACGCTGCGGCGCGCTGCGACGCGGCTGCTGCACGACCCCGGCAGCCGCGCCGAGGCCGCGCTGGCGCTGGCGCGGCTGCACAACCGGCTGGAGGAATGGGACGCGCTGCGCGCCCTGCTGCTCGATACGCTCGACGCGCCGGGCGAGCCGCGCCCGGCCTGGCTGCGCATGCTGCTGCGCGCGGAACTGCTGGCGCCTTCGGCCGAGACGCGGCGGCACTGGGAACTCGCCCTGCCCGGCCAGCCCGCCCCGGCGCATGCCATGCTGCGCAGCCTGCGCCGCTTCGCGCGACGGGGCGAGGCGGATGCCGCGTCGCTGTGCGGCGTGATCGCGCGGTTCCTCGCCCCGATCGCCGAGGCCGGCCTGCCCGCCCCGATCCGGCGCCTGGCGGAAGCCGGCCGCGTCGCCATTGTCGGCAACGGCCCGGTGCTGCTCGGCCGCGGCGCCGGGGGCGAGATCGACGGGCATGATCTGGTCGTCCGGCTGAACTACCCCGTGCTGAGCGGGCACGAGGCCGATACGGGCCGGCGCACCGACCTCATGCTGTTCCACGAGACGAAGCGCCCCATCCTGGCCGGGCTCCAGGCGCGGGAGCCGGGCTTCGCCGCCGTCCCGGCCTTCGGCATCCGCGGCATGCCGCGGCAGGAGAAGCCGGCCGATCCGCCGCGCCTGCCACCCGCGCTGGAGCGGCTGGTGGCGCTGCTGACCTACGACACGCCGACGACGGGCCTCTTCGCGACGGTGCTCGCGGCGCTGGTGCTGGGGCGGCGCGTGACGCTCTACGGCTTCGACTTCTTCGCGCCGGGCGGCGCCGGGCACTACTTCGACAGGACCGTCGCCGCGCCGATGCACGAGGTCGCGTTCGAACGCTGGTTCGCCGGCCAGGCGCTGCCCGCGCTGTTCCCGGCGATCGCGCGCGCGGCCTGACGCGGGCTCAGGGGCGCGGCAGGATGCCTGCCACGCCGCTCGCCTGCTCCAGCGTCGCGAGCGACAGCAGCAGCTGCGCCCGCGCCTGGTTCGCTGCGACGCGCGTCGCGTTCAGCGTGCGCAGCGCATCCAGTACATCCAGCAGCGTGCGCCCGCCCGCGCGATAGGCCGCTTCGGTCGAGCGATAGGCTTCCTCCGCCCGGCGCAGCGCCTGCGCCGTCGTCAGCGCCAGCAGGTCGCGCGCCTGCTGGTAGCTGGCCCAGGCGATCGCGACATCGGCCTGGGCCTGGGTCAGGACGAGCTGCGCCTGCGCCTCCGCCTGGCCGCGCTGCGCCTGTGCGGCGGCGACGTTCCCCTCGGCCAGGCGGCGCGTGAAGATCGGCACGGACACCCCGACGCCGACCTGGTTCGACGCGAAGGCCGACCGCGTCCCGCTCGGCAGGTCCTGGCTCAGCTCCGTCCGGCCGAGGCTGCCGTTCAGCGTCACGTCGCGCCACCGCCCGGCCTCCGCCAGCGCGGTGTTGGCCGAGGCCTGGGCGGCGAGCCGCGCGGCGGCCTGCACGTCGGGCCGGTTCGCCACCGCCCCGGCCAGCGCCTCGCGCGCGGGTGGGGCGGGCGCCGGACCGTCGAGCCGTCCGCGCAGGTCGAAGGGCAGCGGCGCCAGTACCGCGGCGACGGGATCGCGCCCGGCGGGCGGCGCGCGCATCCGCAGCGCATCCGTGCCGAGCTGCACCGCGACCTGCGCCGCCGCCGCGACATAGGCCTGCGCGGCGTTCGCGAGGTCCTGCTCGAAGGGCAGCCGGCTCGCCTGGAAGCGCAGCAGGTCGGCCTCCGGTATCTGGCCCTCGGCGACCTGGCGGCGCAGCAGCGCCTCCGCCTCGTTCAGCGCGTTGCGGTTGGCCAGCGCGACCTGCAGGTTGGCGCGCGCCGCCAGCCCGTTGATGAAGGCCTGGCGGAGCTGGAAGACCTCGCCCCGCAGGGCGTCCAGCAGCTGCGCCTCCGCCGCCGAGACGCCTTCCCGCGCCGCGCGGGTCCGCAGCTCCCGCTTGCCGCCGAGCTCGATAAGCATCGAGAAGGTGGCCTGGGCGTTGTTCAGCGGCGAGACGCCGCGCGCGCCGTACTGGCCGTTGCCGCGCGACTGTTCCGACCACTGCCCGATCACCTGGTTGTAGCCGATCGTGGGCGGCGGGATGGTGTCGGCGATCACGACCTGCGCGCGGGCGAAATCCACGCCGCGCCGCGCGGCGAGCAGGGCGAGGTTGCGCTCCATCAGCCGCGCCTCGGCCTCCGGCAGGCTGAGCGCCGAAGCGGACAGCGGCAGCGGCGCGGCGACGGCGGGGACCGGCAGCGCGGGCGCGTCCTGCGCGAAGGCGGCCGGCGAGACCGCGACGATGAAGGCCAGCGGAAGGGCCAGGCGGAGGCTCGGCATGCTCGTCCCTGCTATGCGGCGCCGCGCGGCGCTGGGCCGCCCTGTGGCGCGGCGGAGAATTCGTCGCCGCCGCGGCGCGGGCGCATCACCAGGTCCACCGCCGCGGGCAGCACCACCAGGATGAAGACCGGCACCAGGCCGATGCCGCCCACCACGACGATCGCCAGCGGCTTCGTCACGTCCGCGCCGATCCCATGCGCCAGCGCCATCGGCAGCAGTCCGCAGAAGGACGCGAAGCAGGTCATCATCACCGGCCGCAGCCGGTCCGTGCCGGTCTGGAACAGTGACCGGTTCCAGCTCAGCCCCTCGTGGTCGAGCAGGTGCTGGAAATGCGTCAGGAAGATGATCGCCTCCATCACCGTAATGCCGAGCAGCGCGAGGAAGCCGATCGCGGCCGGCACCGAGAAATTGAGCCCCGCCCCCGCCAGCGCCAGCACGCCGCCCGAGATGGACAGCGGCAGCATCGCGAAGACCATCAGCGTCTGCGTCAGCCGCCCGAAGGCGATGTAGAGCAGCACCGCGATGACCGCGAGCGCGACCGGCACGACGACCGTCAGCCTGGCGACCGCCATCTGCAGGTTGCGGAACTCGCCCACCCATTCCAGCCGGTAGCCTTCGGGCAGGCGAACGTTGCGGGCGACGCGCTCCTGCGCCTCGGTCACCGTGCTCGCGGGGTCGCGCTCGCGGACGGAGAAGCGCACGGGGACGTAGCGCGACGAGTTCTCGCGGTAGATGTAGGACGGCCCCGACAGCAGCTCGATCGCCGCGACATCGGCCAGCGTCGCGTTGCTGCCGACCGGGATGCGCCCGATCGCCTCGATGCCGTCGCGGTAGCGTTCGGACAGGCGCACCACGATCGGGAAGTTGCGGTCGCCGCCTGGCTCGTAGAAGCGCCCGGCCTCCTGCCCGCCCACGGCGGCGGCGAGCGCGGCGTTGACCTCGCCGACCGCGAGCCCCTGCCGCGCCGCCCGCGCGCGGTCCACGGTGACGGACAGCGTCTGCTGCCCGACCGAGAGCAGCACGCCGAGATCGGCGACGCCCGGCGTCCGCGCAAGCTCCCGCGCGATGGCGTTGGCGACGCGGGACGCGACGGCAGGATCGGGCCCGATCACCTTCACCGCATTCGCGCCCTTCACGCCCGACGCCGCTTCCTGGACGTTGTCGGAGATCGTCTGGGAAAAGGAGAACTCCACCCCCGGGAAGTCGCGCGACAGCCTGGCGTTGACCGCCGCGACCAGCCCGTCGCGGTCGGCCGCGGTCCGCCATTCCTCCTGCGGGCGAAGCGGGACGAAGAACTCCGCGTTGAAGAAGCCCGCGCTGTCCGTGCCGTCGTCCGGCCGCCCCTGCTGAGACGTCACGGTGACGACCTCGGGGAATTCCATCAGCGTGCGGCGGATGCGGTTCGCGACCGGGTTGCCTTCCTCGAGCGAGATGGTGGCCGGCATCGTCGCGCGCAGCCAGATCGAGCCTTCCTCGAGCGTCGGCAGGAACTCCGCGCCGAGCCGCGTCAGCACGCCCATGGAGCCCACCACCATCAACCCCGCCAGCCCCAGCGTGACGAGCTTCCGGCGCATGCCGGCGGCGAAGATCGCGTCGAAGCCGCGGCGGATCACGCGCATGATCAGCGTGTCGCGTTCCTCGGTGTCGGCCCTGAACAGCGTCGCCGACAGCGCGGGCGTGATGGTGAAGGTCGCGATCAGCGCGCCGGCGATGGCATAGGCATAGGTCTTGGCCATCGGGCCGAAGATCCGCCCCTCGATCCCGCCCATCGTGAAGAGCGGGATGAAGGCGGCGAGGATTATGAGCGCGGAGAAGAAGATGGCGGGCGCCACCTCGCTTGCGGCGCGCAGCACGGTCTGCACCACGGGATGCGGCCCGCCGCGCGCCTTCCGCGCCAGGCCGAGGTGGCGGAAGATGTTCTCGACCATGATGACGGTCGCATCCACCAGCAGGCCGAAATCCAGCGCACCCACCGACAGCAGGTTCGCGCTCTCGCCGCGGGCCAGCATCATCAGCACCGCGAAGAAGAAGGCGAAGGGGATGGTCGCGGCGATCACCAGCGCGCCGCGGAAATCCCCTAGGAAAAGCCACTGGATCACCAGGATCAGCAGCACGCCCTCAATGATGTTCCTCACCACCTTCTTCGTCGTGGTCGAGACCAGGTCCTCCCGGTCATAGAGCGGCACCAGGCGCACGCCGGGCGGCAGCACGCCCCCGCCGTTGATCTCGGCAACCGCCTCCTGCACGCCGTGGATGGTCGGCAGGGTCTGCTGGCCGCGGCGCATCAGCACGGTCCCGAGCACCACGTCGTCATCGCCCTCGTGCCCCGCGATGCCGAGCCGAGGCAAGTTGCCCGTCTGCACCGTCGCGACGTCCGACAGCAGCACCGGCACGCCGCCCTGGCTGCCCAGCACCACCGCGCGCAGATCATCCAGCGAGCGGATCAGCCCCACCCCCTGCACCACCACGGATTGCGGGCCGAGGTTCATCGTTCCCGCGCCGACATTGACGGAGTTCCGGCGGATCTGCTCGATGACCTGGGGCAGGTCGAGCCCGTAGGCGCGCAGCCGGCCGAGGTCCACCTCGACCGAATAGGTCTTCGACAGCCCGCCGAAGGTGGTCACGTCGATCACGCCGGGTACGCGCTTGAAGCGCCGGTCCAGCACCCAGTCCTGCAGGGTCTTGAGGTCCTCCAGCGGGAAGCCCGGCGGCCCGACCAGGCGGTAGCGCATGATCTCGCCGATCGGCGAGGCCGGCGAGATCCCGGGCTGCGCGCCCTCCGGCAGCCCCGACAGCTGTCCCAGCCGGTTCAGCACCTGCTGCACCGCCTCGTCATAGGTGTAGTTGAAGTTGAACTGCACGCGCACGTCGGACAGGCCGAAGAGCGAGGTGGAGCGCACCGTCGTCAGGTTTGGCAGCCCTGACATCGCGACCTCGATCGGGATCGTGATGGTGCGCTCGATCTCCTCGGCGTTCTGGCCGGGATTCTGCGTGATGATCACGACCGTGGGTGGCACGGGATCGGGATACGCCTCGATGTTGAGCGCGCGGAACCCGGCGGCGCCGACGACGAGGAAGACCGCGAAGAGCAGCAGGACGAGCGGGCGGCGCTCCAGCGAGAAGGCGACGACGTGGCGCAAGCCGAGACAACTCCTGCGATGTCGGAGCTACCCGACGCGGGCGGAGTAGAACCCTGCGCCGTGCCGGCCCGGCAAGGCCGCAATCGCGGCGTAAGGGCGATGTAAGTTGGCGCCGGCGCGCCGCCCGCCCGGCGCGTAAGCAATCCGTAAGCGCCGTGCGGCACAAGCATGGCAACGGCGGCGCCCGTGCCACGGATGCGCCCCGGCGGCGCCACGGGAATGCGATGGAATCCCCGCCGAACACCAAGGGTCGAGACACGATGCATCTGGCTCCGAAGACCGAGGCGCCACTCGCCGAGGTCGCCCCGATGACGACGGCGGATGCGCCCCCGGCGCCGCTCCGTTCGCGTCGGCGGTTCATGGTGCTCGGCGCGCTGGCGCTCGCCGCCGCGGCCGGCGGCGCGGCCTGGAAGCTCGAGATGCTGGACGCCCCTGCCGTGGTCGCCCCCGCCGCCGCCGCGTCCAATGCGGGACGTCTCGCCGACGGAAGTTTCCGCCTGAACGCGAACGAGACCCGCATGCTGCGGATCGAGCCCGTCACCCGGCGCGCCTTCCGCCCGGAGCGCCTGGCCGAAGGCCGCATCGCCTACAACGAGGACCGTTCCACCCCGGTCTACCCGCCCTACAACGGGCGCGTCGTGCGCGTCGCCGCCCAGCCCGGCCAGGCCGTGCAGGCCGGCGACGTGCTGTTCGAGATCGAGACGACGGACCTGACGGCCGCCACCAACGACCTGCTCGCGGCACTCGACGCGCAGGCCAAGGCGCGCAACCAGGTCGAGCTCACGCGCCGCAACGAAACGCGCCAGAAGGAACTCTTCGCCGTCCGCGCCGCGGCGCGCCGCGACGTGGAGCAGGCCGAGGCCGACCTGGCCAATGCGCTGGCCGACCAGCGCACCGCCGAAGCCTCGCTCGCCGCCGCGCGCGACCGTCTGCGCGTGCTAGGCCGCGACGCCGCCGCCGTCGCCGAGATCGAGCGCACGCGCCGCGTCAACGCCGTGATCGAGGTCCGCGCGCCGCTGCCAGGCACCGTCGTGCAGCGCCGCATCGGCCCGGGCCAGTGGCTGAACGCCGGCGGCGCCGATCCCGTCTTCACCATCGCCGACCTCTCCGACGTCTGGCTCGTTGCGGCGGTGCGCGAGCTCGATGCGCCGATGGTGCGCGTCGGCCAGTCGGTGCAGGTCACCGTGGATGCACTGCCCGGCCGGCTGTTCCCCGCACGGATCGAGCATGTCGCGAACGCGCTCGACGCCACGACGCGCCGGCTGGCCGTGCGCGCCGCGGTCGCCGATCCCGACGGGGTGCTGAAGCCCGAGATGTTCGCGGCCTTCCGGATCGCGGTGGGCGAGAACCAGGAGAGCGTCGCCGTGCCCGCCGGCGCGCTGATCTATCGCGGGCCGCAGGCCGCGGTCTGGCAGGCGCTGGATGACGACCGCTTCGTGCTGCGCAGCGTGCGCACCGGCCTGCGGGAGGGCAATCTCGTGCAGATCACGGAGGGCCTGCCCGCCGACGCCCGCATCGTGAGCGGCGGCGCCCTCTTCATCGACCGCGTCGCCTCCGGCGACTGAACCGGCCAGGTCGCCGCGGGCGACTGGCGGTCAGGCCGGCTGGGGCTGCGCGAGCGCGCCGCGCGCCGGCTCCTCCGCCGTCTCTCGCTGCGCCCTGGGCAATCCGATCACGAAGAGCGCCCCGCCGCCGGGGGTGTCGCCGACCTGCACCCGCCCGCCATGCGCGCGCACGATCCGCTCCACGATGGACAGGCCGAGGCCTAAGCCGCGCCGGTGCGTGTCGCCGGCGCGCCAGTGGCGGCGGAAGACCTTGTCCCGTTCCGCCTTCGGCACGCCCGGCCCGTGGTCCGCGACCGCGACCCGCACCTCGCCCTCCGGCGCCTCGGGCAGCAGCACCTCGACCGGCGCTCCGGGCGGCGAATGCGACAGCGCATTCTCCACGAGGTTGCGGATCGCGCGGCCGATCGCGTCGCGGTTCCCGCGCACGAGCTGCGGCGGACCTGGCGGCGGCGGGACCACCACATGCCCCTCGCGCTCCGCCATGCCGCCGAGCCGCTCCGCGGTCTCCCGCGCCAGCGCGGCCAAGTCGAACACGCCGGCCTCGATTGCCGCGTCCCGCGACGCCTCCGCGGCCTCGAGCAGGTCCGTCACGAGCTGCGCCAGGCCCTCGATGTCGCGCCGCAGCCGGTCCCGCGCGGGGCCGGGATCGAGCAGGTCGAGTTCCACCTGCACGATCGCGAGCGGCGTGCGCAGCTCATGCGCGACCTCCTCGGAGAAGGCGCGGTGCCAGACCAGCGCCTCGTCCAGCCGGTCGAGCCCGGCATTCACCGCGGCGATCAGCGGCTCGACCTCCGGCGGCAGGTGCTCGGCGCTCAGGCGCTGGCGCCCGCCGCGGCCGATCTGCGTCGCCTCCTCCGCCGCGCGCCGCAGCGGGCGCATCGCCAGCGTCAGCAGCAGCGCATTGGCGCCGAACAGCACCAGCCCGCCGAGGGCCAGCACCAGCAGGATCGGCCCGACCGCGGCGGGCGCCACGTCGTCCAGCACGACATAGCCGCGGTCCATGTCCTGCCCGATCTGCAGCAGCAGGTGCCCGCGCGGCGTCGCCACCGGCTCCGTCACCCCCCACAGCCGGGAGCCGTCGGCGCCTTCCTGGAAGGCGTCGGGGATGTGGCCGGACTCCAGCCGCGGAAAGAGCGACTCCGCCCCCGGCGAGACCGCGAGGACCCGCCCCGTCTCGTCGATCACGGCATAACGCATCGAGCCGGTGGCCGCGTCGAAGCGGCGGGCGGGCTCGGCCGGCAGGGGCCGGCGCAGCCCCTCCACCCCCTCGGTGCGGAGCCGCTGGATGATGGCCTGGCCGGCCTCGATCACGGCGCGGCGATGCTGGTCCC
This sequence comes from Falsiroseomonas sp. HW251, assembly GCF_050563545.1. Lineage (NCBI taxonomy): Bacteria > Pseudomonadati > Pseudomonadota > Alphaproteobacteria > Acetobacterales > Roseomonadaceae > Falsiroseomonas > Falsiroseomonas sp. HW251. The sequence goes on along the minus strand of NZ_JBNXUM010000005.1, from coordinate 244,905 downwards.
ACACCACGGTGTTGAGCGTCCGGTGCAGGACGATGCCCCCCACGACGAGCCCGATCAGCCCGACGAAGAGGTGGATGGCCGCGAGCTGCTGCAGCAGGCTCGGCTTCTTCGGTTCGGCGTATCCGCGCATGCCGGCAGTCTAGACCAGAGGCGGCGGGCTTGTGCACGCGGGATGGCGCGATCCCGCCGTCGCACGCTAGCATCGCGGGCGCTTCGGAAAAGGCAACGATGCGGGTTCTGCTGGTCGAGGACAGCGATCGCCTGGCCGCGCTGCTGGCGGAAGGCCTCCGGCGCGCGGGTTGGCAGGCCGAGGCCGTCGGCACGCTGGAGGAAGCGGAAGCTGCGGTGGCCACCGGCGACTACGACGCGGTCGTGCTGGACCGCGGCCTGCCCGACGGCGACGGGCTCGACCTCGTGCGCGGCCTGCGGAACCGGCCCGGCGCGCCGCCGGTGCTGGTGATGACCGCCCGCGGCACGGTGGAAGAAGTCTGCCAGGGCCTCGACCTCGGCGCCGACGACTACATCGTGAAGCCGGTCTCGCTGGCCGAGCTGATCTCCCGCCTGAATGCCGCGCAGCGGCGCGGGCCGCGCGGCGTGGCGCCGATCGGGCTCGGCGCGCTGTCCTTCGACCCGCTGACCCGCGGCCTCACGGTCTCCGGCGCCCCCTTCGACCCGCCGCCGCGCGAGCGCAGCCTGCTCGAGGCGCTGATCCGCGCCGCGCCGCGGCCGGTCGCGAAGCAGACGCTGGAGAACCGGCTCGCCGGGCTCGACCGCGCTCTGCAGCCCAATGCGGTGGAGGTCTGCGTGCATCGCCTGCGCGCCCGGCTTTCCGCGGCGGGCAGCGGCGTGGTGGTGCAGACCGTGCGCGGCGTGGGCTACCGCCTCGCCGCGGGCGCGGATGGCGGCGAAGCGGGTTAGCCCGCGATCGCCCTGAGTGTGCACGCCGCAGGCGGGCATACGAAGAGCGTGAATCGCCGGGCCCTAGGCCCTGCCCAGCAGGCCGGCCAGCGTCACCGCCAGGCGGTCGGCGATCCCGCGGCCCTCCGGCATCCCGCCGGCCGCAAGCCGGGCCAGGTCGCGCCGGGCCAGCACCGCGGGGAGCGCCGCGGCGACCAGCGCCGTCGGCAGGCCGCGATCCGCCCCGGCCAGCGCGACCGCGCCTTCCGCTGCCATCTCCGCGACGAGGGCGCGCAGCGGCGGCGCCTCGGGCGCGGCGACCGCCTGCTCGGCCGTCAGGCCCTGGCGCGCCAGGCGGTCGCGCGGCAGCAGGCAGCGGCCGCGCCTCGCCTGCGCGGGCATGGCGCGCAGCACGCCGGCCAGCCCGTAGGCCGCGCCGAGCGCGCGCAGGATCTCCCTCTGCGCCTCCGTCGCGCCGAGCGCCGCCCCGGCGGCGGCCGACCAGCCGCCCGCCGTGCCGCGCAGCCAGGTCACGAAATCCTGTTCGGTGGCGATTGCGCCTTCCTCGGCCTCGATCTCCCGCGCCTCCACCATCGCCAGCAGCAGCGCTGGGTCGAGCGCGCCGGCCGCGACCGCGGCGTGCAGCGGGCCCGCAACCTCGTGCCGGCGGGCGGGCTTGCCGGCAGCGGCTTCCTCGACCGCCTCGCGCCACCATTGCAGGCGAATCAGCGCGGCGATGGGCAGCGTCGCGGCTTCCCGTGCGCGGGCGAGCTCGTGGTTGAAGGCGGTCAGCGCCAGCAGCGCATCCCGCCCCGCCGCCGGCGCGAAGAGCAGGCAGAGGAAGCGGTCGGGGTCATGGGCGCGCACGAAGCCGGCCAGCGCGGGGGTCTCTGCCATGGCGTCCCTATAGCGGGGCGGCGCGGGGGACAGAATGCGACGCGGTTGACGCCCCACCCCTCCACGCCTAGGTCAGCCGGCGGCGATCCGTGCCATCGGGAGAGACCCATGCCCTTCACCCTGCCACCCCTGCCCTATGCGACTTCCGCCCTTGCCGCCAACGGCATGTGCCAGGAGACGCTGGAGCTCCATCACGGCAAGCACCACAATGCGTATGTCACGGCGCTGAACGGCCTGATCGAGAGCAAGGGCCTTTCGGGCAAGTCGCTCGAGCAGATCTGCGCCGAAGCAGGAAAGGCGGGTGCGGAAGGTGCGCCCGTGCTGAACCAGGCCGGCCAGCACTACAACCATATCCTGTTCTGGCAGGTGATGGCGCCGGGCGGCGCGCATGGCGAGAGCGTCCCCGCCGCGCTGCAGTCGAAGATCGACAGCGACCTCGGCGGCCTCGCCAAGTTCAAGGAGGACTTCAAGCAGGCCGGCGTGACACAGTTCGGCTCGGGCTGGGCCTGGCTGGTGCTCGGCAGCGACGGCAAGCTGAAGATCACCAAGACGCCGAACGGCGCCAACCCGATCTCGACCGGCGAGGGCAAGCCGATCCTCGGCGTGGACGTGTGGGAGCACGCCTACTACCTGGATTTCCGCAACGTCCGCCCGAACTACCTGCAGAACTTCCTGGACAAGCTGGTCAACTGGGACGTCGTGGCCGATCTCATGGCCAAGGGCGGCCTGACGAGCGGCCAGAGCGCCTGAAGCCTTCGCTGCGGCGGAGCAGGAAGGGCGCCGGGGCAACCCGGCGCCCTTTTCCATGCCGGCGTTCCGGGCGGCCGCAGGTCAGGCCTTCGCCGCGTCGGCCGGCTTCGAATCATTGGCCGCGCCCGGCGGCTGCACCACGCTGCTGATCGTGCCGCGCAGGACGGTGATGCGCACGTTCGGCGCGATCTCGACCTCGATCTCGTCGCTGTCGTCGCGCACCTTGGCGATCGTGCCGACGATCCCGCCGCCGGTGACGACCTTGTCGTTGCGCTTGAGCTTGGCGAGCATCTCGCGGTGCTCCTTCATCTTCTTCTGCTGGGGGCGGATCAGCAGGAAGTAGAAGACCGCGAAGATCAGGATCAGCGGCAACAGCTGCATGATCACCGAAGCGGTGCCGCCAGCGGCATCCTGGGCGTAGGCGGGGGAGATCCACATGGGCGGTCCGGCGTCCGTCTCTGTCGGGATTGCGGGGAACGGGGCCGCAACCTAGCTTCCGCCCCCCTCGCGTCAACCCGCCCCGGATCTCCTGCCTTGTCCGACAGACCCGACACCGCCCTGCTCGCCCGCATCGCGGAAGCCCTGGAGCGCATGGCCCCGCCGCTGCCCGCGCGCCCCGACATGGGCGCGGCGGACGCCTTCGTCTGGCATCCCCTGCCCACGCCGCGCCTGGCGCCGGTGCGGCGCGTCTCGGCGGTGGACATCGTCCTGCTGAAGGGGGTGGAGCGGCAGAAGCAGATCCTGCTGGACAACACGCTCCGCTTCGCACGCGGGCTTCCAGCCAACAACGCGATGCTCTGGGGCGCGCGGGGCATGGGCAAGTCGTCGCTCGTGAAGGCCGCGCATGCTGCGGCCAACGCGGCGGCGCCGGGCTCCCTCGCGCTGATCGAGATCCACCGCGAGGACATCCGCACCCTCCCGGACCTCCTCAACATCCTCCGCGAGGAAACCCGGCGCTGCCTGGTCTTCTGCGACGACCTGTCCTTCGAGAAGGAGGATGCGGACTACAAGGCGCTGAAGTCGGTGCTCGACGGCGGCATCGAGGGGCGGCCGGCCAATGTGCTGTTCTACGCCACCTCGAACCGCCGCCACCTGATGCCGCGCGACATGATCGAGAACGAGCGCAGCACCGCCATCAGTCCCGGCGAATCAGTCGAGGAGAAGGTCAGCCTGTCCGACCGCTTCGGGCTCTGGATCGGTTTCCACAACTGCGACCAGGACACGTTCTTCGCGATGATCGAGGGCTATGCCGCGACCTTCGGCCTGCCGATCGGGCCGGAGGAGCTGCACGCCGCCGCCGTCGAGTGGTCGGTCACCCGCGGCGGGCGCTCGGGGCGCGTCGCCTGGCAGTTCATCCAGGACCTGGCCGGGCGGCTCGGCGTCGGGATCGCGGCCTGACGGCGGCGTCTGGGGTGGCGAGGCGATGAACTTGAGCCCAGGCCGGCGATCCGTAAGCCAGCCGTAAGGTTCCACCCCGGAGTGTGGCCGCCTGCGCGGCGTGCGCCAGCCAGGCGCGCCCCGGGCCGAGGAAGGAACTCCATGAACGCAATCTTCGGGCTGATCCTCTCGCCGCTGGCGGTCGTCTTCCGCGCGGCCTTCGCACGGCCCTGGCCGGCCATCGCGATCAGCGGCCTCGCGGGAATCGCGGCCTTCTATATCGGCCAGGGTATCGTGGGGTTCGTCCTGATCAGCTTCTCCTCCTACATCATGATCTGGCTCGACGAGCACAGCCGCCCGCGCCAGGTGGATATCGGCTCGGCGGAGATCGCCGGCGAATCCGGCTGAGACGACGAAGGGGCGCCGCGAGGCGCCCCTTCCGGTTCAAACCCGCCTTCGCGCCGTTCAGCCCGCCGGGCGGATCGCCTCGAGCCCACCCATGAAGGGCCGCAGCACCTCCGGGATCGCGACCGAGCCATCGGCCTGCTGGTGCGTCTCCAGCAGCGCGATCAGCGCGCGGCCGACCGCCACGCCCGACCCGTTCAGCGTATGCAGGAACTCCGTGCCCTTCCCGCCGGTCGGCCGGAAGCGTGCCTCCATCCGCCGCGCCTGGAAGTCCCGGCAGTTGGAGCAGGAGGAGATCTCGCGCCAAGCCTGCTGGCCCGGCAGCCAGACCTCGAGGTCGTAGGTCTTCGCCGCGCCGAAGCCGGTATCGCCGGCCGACAGCACGATCCGCCGCCAGGTCAGCCCCAGCGCCGTCAGCACGCGCTCCGCGCAGGCCGTCATGCGCTCATGCTCCTCGGCCGATTGGTCCGGCGCCACGATCGAGACGAGCTCGACCTTCAGGAACTGGTGCTGGCGCAGCATCCCCCGCGTGTCGCGCCCGGCGGCACCCGCTTCCGACCGGAAGCAGGGCGTCAGCGAGGTGAGCCTGATCGGCAGCGCCGCGGGGTCGAGGATCTCGCCGCGGACGAAGTTGGTCAGCGGCACCTCCGCGGTCGGGATCAGCCAGCGGCCGTCGGTCGTGCGGAAGAGGTCGTCGGCGAATTTCGGCAGCTGCCCCGTGCCGTACATCGTGGCGTCGTTCACGAGGTAGGGGACGGTCGCCTCCGTGTAGCCGTGCTCCTCGGTGTGGAGGTTGATCATCCACTGCCCCAGCGCGCGCTCGAGCCTGGCGAGCGCGCCCTTCAGCACGGTGAAGCGCGCGCCGGCGAGCTTCGACGCCGTGGCGAAATCCATCAGCCCCAGCGCCTCGCCGATCTCGAAATGCTGCTTCGGCGGGAAGTTGAGCTGGCGGGGCTCGCCATGGACATGCAGGACGACATTGGCGCTTTCGTCGGCGCCGTCGGGCACGTCGGGATCCAGGCGGTTGGGCAGTTCTTCGAGTTGGCTGCGCAAGAGCACGTCGAGCGATTCCGGGCTCATATGCCCTTCCCAATAGACGATCGCTTCGGCTTCGGCCTTCAGCCGTTCAGCTTCCTGCTTGTTTCCAGCGCGCATAGCCGCGCCAATCGCCTTCGACAGCGCGTTCTTGCGAGCAAGACCTGCCTGAAGTTCCGTGGTCGCCTTCCGGAGCGCAGTGTCGATCTTCAGCAGTTCTTCTGCTGTCGGCGGCAGGCCACGCCGCGCCAGCGCGGCGTCGAAGGCCGCGGGATCGGCCCGCAGCGCACGGATGTCATGCATGATCGAGAACCCGTTGCAGCGTTGCCGCGCGCCGCGGCGTACTGACCGGGCTAGGGGAGCTTCCGAAGGCCGTCAAGGAAGGCATCGTGCTCCTCCTCGGTCCAGCCCAGCCCGTCGTTCCAGTAGCCGAGCAGCGCGTCGCGGTTCAGCTCGACCCAGGCGATGGTCGCGTGCTCGGCGTCCCTCGCGACGCGGGGCGGAAGGCCCTGGTTGATGGTCCGCGGCGGGCTCTCCAGCGTCACGACCAGGCAGGGAGTCTCGCGCCCCGGGCGGCCCGGATACCATTTGACGCGCGGCCCGTGCTGCCCCTGCGCCGTCGAGCAATAGACCACTCCGCGAAGTCCTGTGCGGCGCGTCGAGAGGTTCGTCACGTCGTACATGTCCTCATCGCGGACGACGCCGCCGAAGCCGGCCTGTTCCTCTCGCAGCCCCGGCCCGCCCGTCACGGCATTCTCTTGAGGCGAAAGCCCGGCCTCGGCGTCATGACGACCCATCGTCCTTCTTCTGCCCGCGCAGCATGAGCGTCGCGGCGATGATCGAAATCTCGTAGAGCAGCATCAGCGGGATCGCGAGGCCGATCTGGCTGATGATGTCGGGCGGCGTGATGACGGCGGCGACGATGAACATGATGACCACGGCGTAGCGCCTGCCCTTCTTCAGCGTCTCCACCTGCACGATTCCGACCCGCGCCAGCAGCGTCAGCAGCACCGGCAACTGGAAGGCGATGCCGAAGGCCAGGATCATGTGCATGACCAGCGACAGGTATTCGCTGACCTTCGCCTCGAGCTGGATCGGGATGAAGCCGCCATCGGACGGCGTCTCGAAGCTGATGAAGAACTTCCAGGCCAGCGGGAAGATGAAGTAGTAGGCCAGCGCCGCGCCGGCGACGAACAGGAAGGGCGAGGCGACGAGGAAGGGCGTGATCGCCCTCTTCTCGCTCTTGTAGAGGCCGGGCGCGATGAACAGCCAGAGCTGCGTCGCCCACATCGGAAAGCTGAAGAACACCGCGCCGAAGAAGGCGACCTTGAGGTAGGTGAAGAAGGCCTCGTAGAGCGCGGTGAAGATCATCCGCCGGTCGCCGCCGCCCTGGTGCGCCAGGATGTCGGCCAGCGGCTGCGCCAGGAAGCCGTAGATCTGCTTCGAGAAGTAGTAGCAGATGACGAAGGCGATGATGAACGCCCCGATCGACCACAGAAGCCGCTGGCGCAGCTCCATCAGGTGGTCGATCAACGGCATCGGCTTGTCGTCGATCGTATCGGTCTCGTCACGCGCCACGGTGCGGTCTTCCGGATCTCAGGCCGCGTTGGAGCCGGCGGGCGCGGTCGGCCCGGGGACCGTCGCGGGGGCCGGCGCGGCGGCGGGCGTGGCGGGCGGCGCGCTGGGCACGGCAACCGGCTCGGCACTCGGCGCGGCGACAGGCGCCGCGGCGCTGGCGACCGCGGGCGGCACGAAGGCGGGGGCTTCGGGCGGCGGCGGCGGTTCCGGGTCGGATGCCGTCCCGGGCTGGGGTGGTGGCGTCACCTCGGCGCCATGCGCCGGCGCCTGCTGGGTGAAGGCGTCGCGCAGCGGGTTGCCGATCGGGTCCTCGGTGAAGGTCTTCCGCAGCGATCCGTCCTTGTCGATCTCCTTCTCCACGACGGAGCGGAAGTCGAAGTTGCGGATCTCGTTGATCTGGCTGCGCACGTCTTCGAGCTTGGCCTCGCGTACGACCTCGTCGAGCTGGGTCTGCAGCTCGCCGGCCATGCGGCGGAGCTTCTGGATGCCCTTGGCGACCCCGCGCACGGCATCCGGCAGGTCCTTGGGGCCGATGACGACCACCGCGACTACCGCGATCAGCGCGAGTTCCGTCCAGTCGAGACCGAGCATCGTTCCCCTTGCCCCGCCTGCATGCGCGGCGGGCCGATCCCGTTAGCAGGAAGGCCGCGCCGCGCCAATGCGGGCGCCTGTTATCTAGGGTGACTCCGGGGGGAATACGAAGGCCCGCTCGGCATCCATCGAAACCGTCACCTTCTCCCCCCGGGTGAGCCGGATCCCCGGCGGAAGCCGGGCGTGCAGGTGCAGCAGCCCCCCCTGCCCGTCCGGGACCGCCAGGTGGACCAGCGTCGTCGCACCGAGCAGCCGGCAGGCCTCGACCTCGGCCGCGGTGCCGCCGCCGTCCTGCACCCGCAGCCCCTCCGGCCGCAGCAGCACCTCCACCGCCGCGCCTTCCTCCCCCGGCAGGCGGGCGGGCAGCCGGTTGCCGAGGTCGAGCGTGCCGATCGGCGTCTCAGCGCGGCTGCCGCGCATCCGGGCGGGCAGCCGGTTCACCTCGCCGAGGAAGGTCGCGACGAAGCGCGTCTCCGGCGAGAGATACAGCTCCTCCGGCGTGCCGAGCTGCTCGATCCGCCCCTCGTTCATCAGGGCGATGCGGTCGGCCATGAACATCGCCTCCTCCGCGTCATGGGTGACGATGAGGGTGGCGATGCCGGCCTCCTGCAAGACATGCAGCGTGTCGTCGCGAACCTGTTCCCGCAGCCTTGCATCGAGGCTCGCGAAGGCCTCGTCGAGCAGCAGGACGGCGGGGCGCGGGGCGAGCGCGCGGGCCAGCGCCACGCGCTGCTGCTGCCCGCCCGAGAGCATGTGCGGCCAGGCGTTCGCGTAGGCCTCCAGGCCCACGCGGGCCAGCGCGTCCATGATCCGCCACTTCCGCTGCCCGCGCGGGACGAAGCGCAGGCCGAAGGCGACGTTGTCCTCGACGGTCAGATGGGGGAAGAGCGCGTAGTCCTGGAAGACATAGCCGACGCCGCGCCGCTCCGGCGGGACGTCCCGGCCGGGCTCGGCGATGGTCTGCCCGTCCAGCGTGATCCGCCCGGCCTGCAGGGGCTCGAGCCCCGAGGCCAGGCGCAGCAGCGTCGTCTTCCCGCAGCCCGAGGGTCCGAGCAGGCAGACGATCTCGCCGGGCCTGGCGGCCAGCGATAGGTCGCGCAGGACCCGCCCCCGCTCGGGGTAGCTGTGGCTGACGTGGTCGAAGGCGATGCTCAAGTTATTGGAGCCTCAGGCGCCGGCGGCCGCATCCGCGGCCTTGGCTTTCGCGCATGCGGCTGGTGGGCGGGTCGCCAAGGCGGGTGGTGCGCGGGCCTCGTTCGCGGCCTCGGCCCGCAAGCGGTCCGCCATCGTGGGCGGCGGGGGTCACCGGACGGCGTCGTCGGTCTCCGCCGGCGCCTCCGGCCGGGGCTCTACAGTCCCCTCGCCGGCCGGGTCCTCGGCGCCAGCCTCCTCGCCGGCCGCTTCCGCCGCCGAAAGCAGCGGCGCCGCGGCCTCCGCGCTGACCAGCTCCTCCCGCTTCGGCAGGTCCTTGAGCGAGGTCAGCCCGAACTGCTCGAGGAAGCGCTGCGTCGTCCCCCACAGCGTCGGCCGCCCCGGCACCTCCTTGTGCCCCTTGGGCTGGATCAGCCCATGCTCAAGCAGCGCCTCAAGCGTCGCCTGGGACAGGCCGGCGCCGCGGATCTCCTCGACCTCCGCGCGCGTCACGGGTTGGTGCCAGGCGATCACCGCCAGCGTCTCCATCGCCACGCGCGGCAGGCGGCGCGGGACCTCGACGACGCGGGTCAGCGCCGGCGCCAGGTCCGGCGCGGTGCGCAGCGCCCAACCGCCGGCGACCTCGGCCAGCACGACCCCCCTGCCCTCCAGTGCCTGGCCGAGCGCGGCCAGGACCACCGGCGCCTGCTGGCCCTCCGGCAGCACCTGCTGCAGGCGCTGCGGCGCGACCGGCCGGTCGGAGGCGAAGAGCAGCGCCTCCGCGATCCGGATCGCCTCGGGTGTCGCGGGGACGATCTCGGGCTCAGGCGCCGGCGCGGCCTCCACGGGCACCGCCTCCGCCTCCACCCCCGCCACGCTCTCCGCCGGCTCCCCGGCCGGCGTCTCGCCCTCGTCAGGCGGCGCGCACATCCTTGTTCTCCTCCACGCGCTCGGCGCGGCGGAGCATGATGGGACCGAAGGCCCGCTCCTGGCGAAGCTCCAACGCGCCGCCGCGCGCCATCTCCAAGCCTGCAATCAGCGTGCTGGCAAGAGCCGCCCGGCGCTCCACGGTGTCGAGTTCGGCGATTTCCGCCTCCGGGAGGAAGCGCTGCAGCACCGCCCAGGAGGGGAAGTCGCCGAGCGCCCGGGACAGGTGCCCGATCGCCTCCTGCACCGACCACAGGCGCCGCGGCTTCGGCCGGTAGGGCCGCTTGGCCAGGGCGCGCCGCCGGCCCGCCACATAGGCCTGGCAGAGCGCCGACAGGTCGGCCCGGATGCCGGAGCGGTCCTGAACCGTGAGGCTTTCGGGCGCGCCGCGCGGGAAAAGGTCGCGGAACAACTGCGGCCGGGCGGAGAGCCAGGCGGAGCCCGCCCGCATGCGTTCCAGCTCCGCCAGGCGGTCGGTCAGGCGGCCGGCGATCTGCTCGGGGTCCTCGCCAGCCTCCTCCTTCGGCAGCAGCAGGCGCGACTTCAGCCAGGCGAGCCAGGCCGCCATAACCAGCCATTCCGCCTGGATCTCGAGCCGCAGGCCGCGCGCCTTCTCGATCACGGTGAGGTACTGGTCCACCAGCGCGACGATCGAGATCGTCCCGAGGTCGAGCTTCTGGTTCCGCGCCAGGTCCAACAGGAGGTCGAGCGGGCCTTCATAGCCCTCGAGCTGCAGGTGCAGCTGCGGCGTCGCGCTGCCGAGCGGGGCGGGGAAGGCAGGGGCAAGGGCGGTCATGCCGGGGTCCCATGGCCGGAGAGAACGAAGATCGCCTGCAGGATCGGCAGCGCGACATGGCGCACCAGCGCGCCGAGCGGGTCGAAGCCGTCGGTCAGCTGGGGCAGCACGAAGAGCAGCAGGATCACCAGGAACAGCCCGGCCCGCTCGGTCCTCGCCACGGCGCGCGCGGCCGGCGCGGGCAGGATGCCCACCAGAATTCGGCCACCATCGAGCGGGGGGATCGGCAGGAGGTTGAAACAGGCCAGGACGACGTTCACCAGCATGCTGAGGGCGATGAAGCGGTACGCCCACTCCACCACATCTTGTGGCAGCGAATCGGCGACGACCTCAACCCCATGGGCCGCCAAGCCGAAGGCCCAGGCAAGCCCGAAGTTGATGGCGGGCCCCGCCGCGGCCACCAGGACCATCCCCCAGCGCGGGTTCCGGAGCTTCCAGATGTCCACCGGCACGGGCTTCGCCCAGCCGAACATCACCTCGACCCGGCCGATGGTGGCGAGCTGGCTCGCCAGCAGGATCCCCGGGACCAGCAGCGTCCCTACGGGGTCCACGTGCCGGATCGGATTGAGGCTGAGCCGTCCCATCCGCGCCGCGGTGTCGTCGCCCAGCGCCTTCGCGGCATAGCCATGCGCGGCCTCGTGCAGCGTGATCGCCAGAATCGCCGACAGGACGGAGGCCGCGACTTCCCCGAACAAGGTCAGGCCAGCGCCGGAAGGGGACGGCGGGCGGCGCGGGCGGCGCCGAGCCGGCGCAGCGCGGCGTCGGAGAGCGGCGGGCAGGTGCCGAGGATCGCCGCCGTCTCGGCCAGAACGCCGGTGCAGTGCAGGACGATGTCGCATCCCGCCTCGATGGCGGCGCCGGCGAGGTCGTTGGACAGCCCCTGCATCGCCCCCATCGCCAGGTCGTCCGAGACCAGCACCCCGTCGAAGCCGATCTCCCCCCGGATCACGTCGCGGATGACGGCGTCCGACAGCGTCGCCGGCCGCGCCGAATCCCAGGCGGCGTAGAGGATATGCGCCGTCATCGCCCAGGCCCCGAGGTCCGCCAGCTCCCGGAAGGGCGCGATGTCGGCGGCGAGCTCGGCTGGGCTCGCCTCGACCCGCGGCAGGCTCTCATGGCTGTCCACCAGGGCGCGGCCATGGCCGGGGATGTGCTTGATCACGGGAATGCAGCCCGCGGATTGCAGCCCGCGGATCCAGGCCGCGCCGAGCCGCGCGACCTCCGCGGGGTCGGCGCCGAAGGCGCGGTCCCCGATCACCTCGTGCGCGCCGGGCAGCCGGAGGTCCAGGCAGGGCGCGCAGACCACGTCGAGGCCGACCGCCGCGCATTCCGCGCCAAGCAGCGCGGCATTGGCCTCGGCCGCCGCGCCGGGCCCGTTCTCGAAGGCGGCGGGGGGCGGGAATTCGGTCCAGTGCGGCGGCCGCAGCCGCGCAACGCGGCCGCCCTCCTGGTCCACCAGGATCGGCGCCTCCTCGCCGAGCTCGTCGCGCAACGCCGCGGTGAGCGTCGCGACCTGCGCGGGGTCCACGACGTTGCGCCGGAACAGGATCGCGCCGAGCGGGCGGTGTCGGCGGAGCAGCGCGGCTTCCTCGGCCGTCAGAGACGGACCCGCGATGCCGACGACGGCGGCCTTCCGGGCGGGCATGCGGTTCAGGCCCCCCGCCACCTTCGAGAACGGGCCCGGCATCGCGTCGAAGGCGCCGCCCGCGCGATCACCGCACCGGCACGCAATTGGCGCCGCGGGCGCGCACCTGCTCGCAGAACTGCGTGGCCTGCTCCTGGTCGGCGATTCCGCCGGTGCGCAGGCGGAAGAGCGGCGCCTGGCCGTCGCCGCGGTCGAGCCGCAGGACCTGCGGCCCGCGGCCCTGGAAGAGCTCGGGCGCGCGGCGCCCCAGCCGGTCCCATTCGGCGCGCGCCGCTTCCTCGGTCGGCAGGGCGCCGAGCTGGACGGAGACGCGGCCCGTCGGGCTCGGCGCAGCCACGCGCTGGGCCGGGGCGGGCGGTGCGGTGGCGGGCGCGGCACCCGCGACCGGGGTCGGCGGCGCCAGCGGCGCCGCGGGCGCGGGCACCGCCGCCGGCGGCTGCACGACCTGGCGCGGCGGCGGCTGCACGGCCGCGCGCAGCCCGCCGAGGTCCGGCGCCTCCGCGCCCGGCGAGACGTTGGTGTTCCGCGCCGCTTGGTTCGCCAACGCGTTCCGCTGGTTCGGGCGCTCCAGCACCATCTCGGTCTGGTTGGGCACGCGCATGCCGCCGGGATCGTCGGGCCGGACCTTGTAGGGGCCGACCGGCGCCTCCACGACCGGGACGGACCGCATCCCGCCCCAGGACTTCCAGCCCCACCAACCCGCCAGGCCGATGGCGGCGACGCCGAGCAGCGCGCCGGCGATCGCCAGCAGCCGCCAGGGCATCGAGCTCTGCTCGCGCTGGATCCGATAGGACGGGATTACGGCATCGCTCATCGCATCTCCTCGACCGGCTCCACCCCCATGACCGCGAGGCCCGATCGGAGGACCGTCGCCGTGGCGGCCACCAGCGCCAGCCGCGCCCGGGTCGCCTCCGGCTCCTCCGCCCGGATGAATCGCAGGGTCGAATCGTCACGGCCCTTGTTCCAGAGTATATGAAAGTCGGCCGCCAAGTCTTGGAGAAAAAACGCGATTCGGTGCGGCTCCCGCGCTGCGGCAGCGGCCTCAACTGTGCGCGGCCAGGCGGCCATCCTACGGATCAGCGCCATCTCCGCGGGGTCGGAAATCGTCTCCATCGGCGCGGCCGCGAGATCATCGAACGCGGGATCGCCGGCCTGCCTCAGGACCGACCGGCAGCGCGCATGGGCGTACTGCACGTAGAACACGGCGTTGTCGCGGGACTGCTCGACCACCTTGTCGAGGTCGAACTCCATCTGCGCGTCCGACTTGCGCGTTAGCATGGTGAAGCGCACGGCGTCCTTGCCCACTTCGTCGATGAGGTCTCGCAGCGTGACATAGGTGCCGGCGCGCTTTGACATCCGCACGGGCTCGCCGTTCTTCACGACGTGCACGATCTGCGTCAGCACCACATCCAGCGAGACCTGCCGGTCCGACAGCGCCGCCACGGCGGCCTGCATGCGCTTGACGTAGCCGCCGTGGTCGGCGCCCCAGACCTGCACGAGCTCGGGGAAGCCGCGCGCGATCTTGGCCAGGTGGTTCGCGACGTCATTCGCGAAGTAGGTGCCCGACCCGTCGGACTTCCGCAGCGGCCGGTCCACGTCGTCGCCGAAGAGCGTCGCGCGGAACAGCACCTGGGGCCGAGGCTCCCAGTCGTCGGGCGTCTTGCCCTTCGGCGGCTCCAGCACGCCGGTGTAGATCAGCTCCTTGGCCGCGAGCGTCGCCTCGGCCTTCTGCAGCCAGCCTTCCTCGACGATCTGGCGTTCGCTGATGAAGACGTCCTGGCGGACGCCGAGCGCGGCCAGGTCCTCGCGGATCGCGTCCATCATCAGGCCGACCGTCGTGTCGCGCACGATCTCGAGCCAGGTGTCGGGGCCGGCGGCGGCGTAGCCGTAGATGCCGTCGGCGGCGGCGAGCGCGTCGCCATGACGTTCCTTCAGCGCGGCGCCGACAGGGATCAGATACTCGCCGCGATACTGCAGCCCGCCCGGCACGGACTGAGCGTAGTGCTCCTCGGTCATCGTGGTGCCGAGGGCCTGCAGGTATCGCCAATACGCGGCGTAGGCGAGGGCGAGCACCTGCGCCCCGGCGTCGTTGATGTAGTATTCGCGCGTGACGTCGTAGCCGGCCTTGGCCAGCAGCCCGGCCAGCGCGTCGCCCACCACCGCGCCGCGGCAATGCCCGACATGCATCGGCCCCGTGGGGTTGGCCGAGACGTATTCGACGTTCACCCGCTTCCCCTGCCCCATCCGGCTGTCGCCGAAGGCCGGGCCGGTGGCCAGGATCGCTGGCACCAGCGCGCGAAGGTGATCCTCCCTCAGCCGCAGGTTGACGAAGCCCGGGCCGGCCGGCGCGGCTTCCGCCACCTCCGGCAGCGCGGCGAGCTTCGCCGCCAGCTCCGCCGCCAGCTTCGGCGGCGGGACCTTGGCGGCCTTGGCGACCACCATGGCGCCGTTGGTCGCCATGTCGCCATGGGAGGGGTCGCGCGGCGGCTCGGTCTGCACCTTGGCGAAGGCCTCCTCCGGCAGGTCCGGCAGGATCTCGCGCAGCGCCGCCACGGTGCGGGCGCGCATGGCGGCAAAGATGTCGTGCGTCATGGCGGGCCGGGTTTAGCCCAGCCAGTGGGGTGTCGCCATGCCCGCCGACGCCCGGCTACCCTGCGCCCAGAGGGAGACGCCTGGGAGGCCTTCATGCGCATCGCCATCGCCGGCGCCGGTCCTGCCGGACTCCATCTCGCCGCCCTGCTCCGCCTCCGCCGGCCCGAGGCCGAGATCCGCGTCTTCGAGCAGAACCCGGAGGGCGCGACCTTCGGCTTCGGCGTCGTCTTCTCCGACCGGGCGCTTGATTTCCTCGCCGCCGACGACCCCGCGCTCCATGCCGCGCTGGCCGGGCGGCTGGAATCCTGGACCGCCATCACGCTGAACCACCCGCAGGGCCAGGTCGTGATCGACGGCATCGGCTTCACCGCGATCGCCAGGCTCGAACTGCTGCGGCTGCTGACGGCGCGCCTCCGCGCGCTCGGCGTCGAACCCGCCTTCGGCACGCGCGTCACTCCGGACGACCTCGCGGGCTTCGACCTTGTCGTCGCCGCCGACGGGCTGAACTCCGCCCTGCGCGACGCCGCGGCCTTTGGCACCTCCATTCGGGAGCTGACCAACCGCTTCGCCTGGTTCGGTACGACGAAGCGCTTCGACACGCTGACCCAGACCTTCCGCGCGACGGAACTCGGCGCCTTCAACGCGCATCACTACCGCTACGCCCCCGACATGAGCACCTTCATCGTGGAATGCGACGCCGCGACCTTCGACCGCGCCGGCTTCGCCGCGATGGACGAGGCGACGACCCGCGCCACGCTGGAAGCGATATTCGCGCCGGAGCTCGACGGCCATCCGCTGGTCTCCAACCGCTCGGTCTGGCGCCGCTTTCCCATCCTGCGCAATGCGCGCTGGTCCGTTGGGAACACCGTGCTGATCGGCGACGCGCTGCGCACCGCGCATTTCTCCATCGGCTCCGGCACGCGGCTCGCCTTCGAAGATTCCATCGCGCTCGCCAAGGCGCTCGATGTGCATTGGGGCGACGTGCCCGCAGCGCTGGCGGCCTATGAAGCCGCGCGGCGGCCGGTGGTGGAAACGCTGACAGCAGCCGCCGACGCTTCCGCCGCCTGGTACGAGGATTTCGCGGCGCAGATGGCGCTCGCGCCCATCGACTTCGCGCTGTCCTACATCCAGCGATCGGGCCGCGTCGACCTGAACCGCCTGGCGAGGATCGCGCCCGCCTTCGTCGCGCGGGTACGCGCGGAACGCCCGGAGCTCGCCGCATGATCCGCGACACCTGCCCCGACGATGCGCCCGGCGCGCGCGAGATCGGCTTCGCCATACCCGACCGCTACAACGCGGCGTCGGTCCTGTACGACAACCTCGACCGCGGCAACGCGGATCGCGTGGCGATCCATCATGCCGGCGGCACCATGACCTATGCCGAGCTCTGCACCGCCGCGTCGCGCTTCGGCCATGCGCTGCTGTCGCTGGGATTGCAGCGGAGCGACCGCGTGCTGCTGCTGCTGGACGACACGCCGGCCATGCCCATCGCCTTCTTCGGCGCGATCCGGGCCGGCTTCGTCCCCGTCTGCATCAACACCCTCGCACCGCCGGACCTCCTGAACTTTTATCTGTCGCACACCGAAGCGAAGGTCGCGGTGATCGAGGGCGGACTTGCGGAGCCCGCGCTGTCCGAGGAAGCGACCGCGGGGACGAAGCTGCGGCATGTCGTGGTGACGGGCGATGCGCTTCCCCGCCTCGAACTTCCCTCCCCCGCAAGCGGGGGAGGGTCAGGGAGGGGGTCCGAGGATGAGCGCGCCCCGAACGAAGCTCACGTCGCGACGCTCGCAGATTTCCTCGCCCCGCACCCCGCCCATCTCCCTGCCGCCGACACCGCGCGCGACGACATGGCGTTCTGGCTCTACTCCACCGGCTCCACCGGGCGGCCCAAGGGTATCGTCCATCTCCAGCACGACATCGCCTACACCGTGCGCAGCTACGCCGACCACATCCTGAAGCTCGCGCCCGACGACATCTGCTTCTCCGTCCCGAAGATCTTCTTCGCCTACGGCCTCGGCAATTCGATGACCTTCCCCTTCGCCGCCGGCGCCTCCGCCGTCCTGCTCGCCGGCCGTCCCGTGCCGGGCCGCATCTTCGGCTCCATCGCGACGCACCGCCCGACCGTCCTCTTCGCCCTCCCCACGGTCTACAACGCGCTCCACCACGCGCCGGAAGCGGCGATCTCGGACACCTCGTCGCTCCGCCTCTGCATCTCCGCCGCCGAGGTGTTGTCGGAGGAGGTCGCGACGTCCTGGAAGCAGCGCACCGGCCTCGACATCGTCGAGGGGCTCGGCAGCACCGAGGTGCTGCACATCTACCTCTCCAACAGCCCCGAGGCGCATCGCCCGGGTTCGGCCGGCCGCCGTGTGCCGGGCTACGAGGTCGTGCTGCGCGACCCCGACGGCAATCCCGTCGGCGACGGGGAGGAAGGCATCCTCTGGGTCCGCGGCCATTCCAACGCGCCCTGCTACTGGAACCGCCCCGACAAGACCGCCGAGACCATGCGCGAGGCCGGCTGGATCTACACCGGCGACCGCTTCGTGCGCGACGCCGAGGGCTTCCACTTCTTCCGCGGCCGCGCCGACGACCTGGTGAAGGTCAGCGGCCAATGGGTCCACCCGATGGAGGTGGAGCTTTGCCTCGCGAACCATCCGGAGGTGAAGGAGGTCGCGGTGCTGGCGCTCGAGTTGCCGGACCGCCGGATGACGCTGAAGGCCTGGGTGGTGCCGAAGGACGGCGCCGATCCCGCGACGCTGCCCGCCGCGCTGCAGGCCCACGCCAAGGCCGCGCTGCTGCCCTACAAATATCCGCGCCTCGTCGAGATCGTGGACGCCCTGCCGCAAACCGGCACCGGCAAGATCGACCGTGTCGCGCTGAAGTCGCGCCGCTGATCGCCTCCCCCGCTTTTGCGGGTAAGGTTTAGGGTGGGGGCACGTCCCGCCGCATTCACAAGGTTCGCCCCCCATGCCCTCCCCCTTCGATCTCTCCGGCCGCGTCGCCTTCGTCACCGGCGGCAATGGCGGCATCGGCCTCGGCATGGCGCGCGGCCTGGCCGAGGCAGGCGCCACCCTGGTCATCGCCGGCCGCAACGCCGCGAAGAACGCCGCGGCCGTGGCGACGCTGAGCGCCCTGTCGCGCGCCGAGGCCATCGCGCTCGACGTCACGGACGAGGCCGCGTGCCGCGCCGCCATCGTCGATGCCGCCGTGCGCCACGGCCGGCTCGACATACTCGTGAACAACGCCGGCATTCCCTCCGGCGCGCGGCCCGAGGCGATGAGCACCGCCGAATGGCACGCCATCCTCGACACGAACCTCACCAGCGCGATGGTGCTGTCGCAGGCTGCGCATCCCGTGATGAAGGCGCAGGGAGGCGGCAAGGTGATCAACGTCGCCTCGGTCGCGGCGGTGGTCGCCGGGCCGACGATGGGCGCCTATTCCGCCAGCAAGGCGGGGCTGACGGGCTTCACCCGCGCCTGCGCCGTCGCCTGGGGGCCCGACAACATCCAGGTCAACGCCGTCCTGCCCGGCTGGATCGACACCGACATGACGAAGCGCCGGCAGGACGACGCGGCCTTCAGCGCGAGGATCCTGGACCGCGTGCCGGCCGGGCGCTGGGGCCGCATCGATGATTTCGCGGCGATCGCGGTCTTCCTCGCCGGCCCGGGATCGGACTTCGTGACGGGGTCCAGCATCACGGTGGATGGGGGCTACAGCATCGGGATATGAAAGCCGCTTCGGAATGAAGCCGGAACAGCCTCATTGACCCAAAGCGGACCATCTCTTGTGGATGGGCTGTGCCCACCATGATCGGCTGTTTGGCCATCGGCACCAGTACAGCTTGTGCCGACGAACCTGAAGAAGCGGAGGTCGCGACTACTCACACGCACCGGGTTTTCGCCGCGATGTGGAATTGATGCGAAATCACCGGCGTCCATTGGACGTCCACGTCTCCCTCATCAAGCCGTCTTGATCCGATAACACTGTTGTTCCTGCATGCCGGGGCTCACGGTGCGGCGTCGGTTTCGGCACCCAGCCGCGAGCCGAGCCGCGACAGACACTCGGTCGGATCACCCGCCGCGCGGCGCTGAGGTCTCTGGGCCCGAGGCGGGCGTGAGACGCTCGCCTGCCACCGTGACGGTGGGCAGACACCCCGTTCCCGCCGAAGCCGCTTCCATCGACACAGGAGAAGCTCCATGGCCGGCCACCGCATTCCAGTCGATTTCGGCCCGGGACCAGGCCCGCGGGCGCCGCCGCCCCGTCCGTCCGTGCGCCGCCGCGGGCTGCTCGGCGGCGCCGGCGTGGCGCTCGGCGCTGCGCTCGCACCAGCGGGCACATCCCCCATCGCCCCGGCGGCGGCCCAGCCGGCGGTGCAGCCCGCGGGTACCGACCCGCCGACGCGCCCGCTTGACGCCGCGATGCGCCGGCGCGCCGTCGAAGTGCGCGACGCCGGCGCGCGAAGGATCGGCGAGGCCCCCATCGCCCCGCACCCCACCAACGCCGACGAGACGCGCTACCCGACCCAAATCGGCTCCGACACCCGGGCCCTGCCGCACAATCCACGCGGCGAAGTGGACCCGGCCGCCTGGTTGGCCATGCTCGAGGCCTGCCAGTCCGGCAACCCGGCGGATTTCGAGAAGATACCGCTCGGCGGCACGCGCCGGCTGGGCAATCCGGTCGGCCCGATGGCGGTGAGCCTCGGCGGCCTCACGCCGACGCAGTTCGCGATCCCGGCGGCGCCCGCCTTGGCCAGCGCTGAACGCGCGGCCGAGGCGGCCGAGGTGTACTGGCAGGCGCTGCTACGCGACGTGCCCTTCGCCGAGTTCCACGACGGCACCGGCAACCAGGATGTGCTGGCGGCCGCCGAGGAGCTCAGCCGTCTCCCCGGCTTCCGGGGGCCGAAGGCGCAGGGGCGCGTCACGCCCGGCACGCTGTTCCGCGGCGGCGCGCTCTACGTCGATGCGATCGACCCGAAGGGCCGCGCCGTCACGCCGCCGGGCGTGCTGGACGGGCCGGTGATCTCGCAGTTCCTGCTCCGCGACGTGCCCTACGGCGCGCAGTGGATCGGCGCGCGCATCCGCACCGCCACGCCCGAGAGCGAGTTCCTGACCGAGTACGACGAATGGCTGAGGGTTCAGAACGGCGAGGCGCCGCGCGGCCAGCTGCGGTTCGACGCGACGCCGCGCTACATCGCGACCGGGCGGGACCTGGCGGAGGCCGTGCGCACCGGGGTGCCGCAGCCCTGGACGCTCGCGCTGCTGCTCGCCACGGCGTCGGGCGGGCCGGATCCGCGCTACGGCGGCATGTTCCCACTGGCGCAGCCTGCGCTGAACCCGTCGAACCCGTACCTGCGCTCGCGAAACCAGAGCGCGGGCAACGCCAGCTTCGGGCTGTCACCGCTGCAGGCGGTGATGGCGGAGGGATGCAACTTCGCACCCCGCGCCGCCTACTGGCAGAAGTGGTTCGTCCACCGCACGCTGCGGCCGGAGGCCTACGGCGGGCTGGCGCACCATCGGGTGGTCAACGGCGTGGACGACTACCCGCTGAATGACGACTTCCTGCAGTCGGAGGCGCTCCGCCGCACACGGGCCAAGCAGGGCACGTGCCTGCTGTCGCAGAACTCGCCTGACGGCTCGCCCGTCTTCTCGGCCTACCCTGGAGGCGGCGCGAGCGTCGCGGGCGCCGCCGCGACCGTGCTGAAGGCCTTCTTCGACGAGGCGCGCGTGGTTGAGAACCCGATGCAGCCCGACCCGCGCGACCCGACGCGGCTGGTGCCCTACGCCGGGCCGCCGCTGACGGTCGGCGGGGAGCTGAACAAGCTGGCGGCGAACCTTGCCATGGGGCGGAACTGGATGGGCATCCACTGGTGGTCGGACATGGCGGCCTCCATGGTCCTCGGCGAGGAGGTGGTGATCAGCCTGCTGCGCGACGAGCACGCCACCTACCGCGAGGCCTTCGACGGCTTCAGCTTCACGCGTTTCGACGGCACCCGCGTGACAGTCTGAGCCTCGGTCGGCCGGCGCCTGCGGGTCAGGCGCCGGCCGGGCCATTTGGCGGGACCGGCAGCGAGCCGTCGTTCACGTCGTCTTCGCCCTGGCTGAAAAGGTCTCGAACAGGCATTCGCATGGTCAGCGGCTAACATCCTGGCCGCTCCGTCTCCATTCTGGCTCGGCGTCCGACCCTTCCAACCAGGCGGCGCAGGCGGCATCCTCCCTCCAACCGCCCGGGAGGAACCGCCATGCACCGCCGCACCCTGATGCGCGCGCTCGCCGCCGCGCCGCTGCTGCCGACCGCCGCGCGCGCGCAGGCCGACTGGCCCACGCGGCCCGTCAGCATCCTCGTCCCCTTCGTCGCCGGCGGCCCCTCCGACATCGTCGCGCGCGCCATCGCCGCGCGCATGCCGGTCTCCCAGCCCGTGGTGGCGGAGAACCGCCCGGGCGCGAACGGAGAGGTCGCGGCCCGCGCCGTGGCGCGCGCCCCGGCCGATGGCTACCTCCTCTTCGTCGGCTCGATCGGCGTCTTCGCCATCAATGCCGCGCTTCGGCCGAACCTCGGCTACGACCCGCTGCGCGACCTCACGCCGATCACGCTCGCCGTCACCACGCCGAACCTGCTGGTGGTGAACCCCGATCGCGTGCCGGTGCAAAGCCTGGCGGAGCTGACGGAATGGCTGCGGCGCAACCCCGGCCGGACCAGCTACTCGACCTCCGGCGTCGGCTCGTCGGACCACCTGACGATGGAGCTCTTCAAGCAGCGCACCGGGACGGACCCCGAGCACGTGCCCTACCAGGGCGGCGCGGCGGCGGCGACCGACCTGATCGCGGGCAACGTCCAGCTGAGCTTCCAGAACCTCGGCACGGTGGCCGGCCATATCCAGGGCGGGCGGCTGCGCGCCGTCGCGGTGACCTCGGAACGGCGCAACGCGCTGCTGCCCGACGTGCCGACCGCGGTCGAACAGGGCCTGGCCGATTTCGTCGTGACGTCCTGGCAGGCGGTGATGGCGCCGGGCGGCATGGCCCCGGCGCTGCAGGCCCGCGTGCACGCCGCGGTGGCCGAGGCGCTGCGCCACCCCGAGACGGTGCAGCGGCTCGGCGCGATCGGCCTGGAGGTCGTGGCCAACAGCCCCGAGGATTACCGCCGTTTCCAGGAGGCCGAGATTGCGCGATGGCGCGAGGTGGTGCGCGCGGCGAACATCCGGGCGGAGTAGCGGAAAGCCTGGACAGTGCTGTCCCCGCCGGAGCAGAATAGGAACTCTGTCCTTGTGCGGGACAGCCGTTCTTTCAAGCTGTCGATCCGTTCGCTGAGCAACCGGTCAGGCAATGCAGTGGGCGCTAGGCTTCCCGTTTGAGGGCCAAAAGGCCAAAACCGTAAAGTGACTAAATTCCCACACTATCCCGGAATCGTGGGATCCGTCAGGCGCCGGTGCTCCTCCAGCGCGTAGCGGTCCGTCATGCCCGCGAGGTAGTCGCAGACCGCCGCCGCCGCCTCGCGGGATCCCGGCTCCCCCGCCCGCTTCTGCCACCAGGGCGGCAGCTGCCGCGGCTCGCCATGCAGCAGCGTGAAGAGCATCTGCAGCGCCCGCTTGCATTTCTGCGTCGTCCGGTTGACCCGCCAGTGCCGGTACATCCGGGCGAAGAGGAAGGCGCGGAGCTGGTTGTTCGCCTCCATCATGCCGTCCGAGAAGGCGACGACCGGCCGGTCGGCAGCGCGGATGTCGTCGGCCGATTTCGGATCGAGCCGCTCGATCCGCCGCCGCGTCTCCGCCACGACGTCGTTGACCATGGCGTTGATCACGCGGCGCACCGTCTCGCTCGTCGCGCGGTCGCGCGCCAGGTCGGCATGCGCGGCGCGCGCCTGGTCCAGCGCCTGGCCGACCATCGGCAGCTCCGCCGCCTCCTCCAGCGTGAACATCCCGGCCCGCACGCCGTCGTCGAGGTCGTGGTTGTTGTAGGCGATGTCGTCCGCGATCGCCGCGACCTGCGCCTCCGCGCTCGCATGGGTGGTCAGCTGCAGCGGGTGCCGCCGGTCGTATTCCGCGATGTAGGGCGCGGGACGGCGCAGCGGGCCGTTGTGCTTGGCCAGGCCCTCCAGCGTCTCCCAGGTCAGGTTCAGCCCGTCGAAGCCGGCGTAGCGCGTCTCCAGCACCGTCACGGCCTTTAGGGACTGCGCGTTGTGGTCGAAGCCGCCATGCGGCTTCATCATCGCGTCGAGCGCGTCCTCGCCGGCGTGGCCGAAGGGCGGGTGGCCGAGGTCATGCGCCAGCGCCAGCGCCTCCGCCAGGTCCTCGTCCAGCGCGAGCTCGCGCGCCATGGAGCGGGCGAGCTGCGCGACTTCCAGGCTATGCGTCAGGCGCGTCCGGAAATGGTCGCCCTCGTGGTAGACGAAGACCTGCGTCTTGTACTGCAGCCGCCGGAAGGCCGTGGAGTGGATGATCCGGTCCCTGTCGCGCTGATAGGGCGAGCGCGCGCCGCCCGCCGGCTCGGGGAACAGCCGGCCCCGGGATTCGCTAGCCCGCACTGCCCAGGGCGCGAGGCCGTCCGGCAACCGCAAGGGGTCCATGGATCAAGGGCCTAGCACCGTGCCCGGCGACGCCGCAACACAGCGCGGCCTTTAAAGGACCGGCGCGGTCCTCTATCTTGAGGGCATGGAATCCACCGCCTTCCGCGTCACCCCCCGCGCCGCCGCGCAGGTAGCCGAGATCGCCGCCCGGGAAGGCAAGCCCGGCGCCGGCCTTCGGCTCGCCGTGGATGCTGGCGGCTGCTCCGGCTTCCAGTACCGCTTCGGGCTGGAGGACGCGCCCGCCCCCGACGACCTCGTGGTCGAGGAAGGCGCGGGCAAGGTCTTCGTGGACCCCGTCAGCCTGGAGCTCCTCGCCGGCGCCGAGCTCGACTGGGCCGAGGCACTGATCGGCGCCCATTTCGCGGTGCGCAACCCGCAGGCCGTCAGCGCCTGCGGCTGCGGGACGTCCTTCTCCGTCGGTTGAACCGGTACCGTTACGCGGTGCTTGCCTTTGCGCTTCCGCGGGACTAATTACTGACTGGTCAGTCAGTAAGGATCCCGGGCCATGCCGCGCCCGTCCCGCACCCGTCGCAAGGAAGACCGCCCGGCCGAGCTGCTGGAAGCCGCGCTCGACACCTTCCGCGCCAAGGGCTTCGCGGCCACGCGGATGGACGACATCGCCGCGCGCGCCGGCGTCTCCAAGGGGACGATCTACCTCTACTACCCCTCCAAGGAGGCGATCTTCGAGGCGCTGGTGCGGGACCGCCTGCTCCCCAATCTCGACAGGGTCGAGGCCGCCGCGGCCGCCTCCCCCCTCCCCGCCGGCGCGACGCTGCGCCTGATCGCCGGCATGGCGTCCCAGGTCATGGCCGATGCGCGCCTGGTCGGCGTGCCGAAGATGGTTCTCGCCGAGGCCGGCAACTTCCCCGAACTCGCCCGCTTCTACCGCGAGGCCGTCGTCGCCCGCGCGCTCGCGCTCATCGCCGGCGTCATCCGGCGCGGGATCGCGGCCGGCGAGTTCCGCGACACCGATCCCGAGATCGCCGCGCGCCTCTTCGTCTTCCCCGTGCTGGTCACGGCCTTGTGGCAGGCGACCTTCGCGCCGGTGGAGGACCACCCGGTCCCGCCCGCGAAGGTCGTCGAGCAGCACCTCGAGACCTGGCTGCGCGGCATGGCGCGGGACGGTGCGCGATGAGGCGCTGGACCCCTGCCCTGCTGCTGCTGGCGCTGCTGGCCTGCGACAAGCCGCCCGAAGACGGGTTCCAGGGCTATGCCGAAGGCGAGTACCTGCGCATCGCCGCACCGGAAGCCGGCTGGGTGCAGGAGATCGCGGTCGCCAAGGGCCAGCGCGTCGAGGCCGGCGTGCCGCTCTTCACCCTCGACGCGACGCGCGAGCGCGCGGCCGCCGCGGAAGCCCGCGCCGCCCTCGCCCAGGCCGAGGGGCAGTATGCCGACCTGCTGACCGGGCTGCGCCCCGACGAGATCGCCTCGATAGAGGCGCAGCTGTCGGAGGCGGAAGCGAATCTGCGCCTGTCGCAGCTGACGCTGGAGCGCCAGGAGGAACTGGTCCGCACCCGCGTCGCCGCGCAGGCGCAGCTCGACCAGGCGCGGGCCGCCGCGCAGCAGGCCGAGGCAAGGCGCGACCGCATCCGCGCCGACCTCGCCGTCGCGCGCCTGCCCGCCAGGCGCGAGCGCATCGCGGCGGCCGAGGCGAATGTCGAGGCCGCGCGCGCCAATCTCGACCAGGCGCAATGGCGCCTCTCCCAGCGCGCCATCGCGAGCCCCGCCGCGGGCGTCGTGGACGACGTGGTGCGGCGCGCCGGCGAATGGGTGCCGGCGAGCGGGACCGTCGTCAGTCTGCTGCCCGACGGCGCGACCAAGGTGATCTTCTTCGTCCCCGAGGCCCGCCGCGCCGCGCTGCATCCCGGCGACCGCGTCGCCGTCTCCTGCACAGGGTGCCCGCCGAACCTGTCGGCGCGCATCAGCCGCATCGCGACCGACGCGGAATACACGCCGCCCGTCATCTACAGCCGCGAGACCCGCGCCAAGCTGGTCTGGCGCATGGAGGCGAGCGTGGAACGCATCCCGGGCGCGCCGACGCCGGGCCAGCCCGTGACGGTGCGCATCCCGTGACGGAGGGGCCGGTCATCGCCGTGCGCGGCCTGACCAAGCGCTTCGGGTCGCGCACCGTGGTGGACGGCGTGGACCTCGAGGTCTCTCGCGGGCAGATCCACGGCTTCCTCGGGCCGAACGGCAGCGGCAAGACCACGACGATCCGCATGCTCTGCGGGCTGCTGGTGCCCGATGCCGGGGAGGGCACCTGCCTCGGCCTCGACATCCGGCGCGACGCCTGGGCGATCAAGCAGCGCGTGGGCTACATGACGCAGCGCTTTTCGCTCTACGAGGACCTGACGATCCGGGAGAACCTGGACTTCGTCGCCCGCCTCTATGCGCTGAAGGACCGGCGCGCGCAGGTGGATGCGGCGCTGAAGCGGCTCGGGCTGACCGACCGCGCGGGCCAGCTCGCCGGGACGCTGTCGGGCGGGTGGAAGCAGCGGCTCGCCCTCGCCGCCTGCATCCTGCACCGGCCCGACCTGCTGCTGCTGGACGAGCCCACCGCCGGCGTGGATCCCAAGGCGCGGCGCGAGTTCTGGGACGAGATCCATGCGCTCGCCGCCGACGGCATGACCGTGCTGGTCAGCACCCACTACATGGACGAGGCCGAGCGCTGCCATCGCATCGCCTACATCGCCTACGGCAAGCTGCTGGCGAAGGGCACGGTGGAGGAGGTGATCGCGGGATCGGGCCTCTCGAGCTGGCACGTCGCGGGCCCCGAACGGCGCATCGCGGAACTCGCGCGGACGCTGAACGGCGCAAAGGGCGTCGAGATGGTCGCCCCCTTCGGCGCGACGCTGCATGTCAGCGGTCAGGACAGCGCCGCGCTCGATGCCGCGGTCGCGCCGTATCGCGAGGAGCCCGGGCTGCGCTGGGAACGTGCGGAGGCGACGCTGGAGGACGCCTTCATCCACCTCATGACGGGGGCGGCCGACAATTTCGCCGGCGGGGGCGCCGCATGATCCGGCTGTCCTGGGCGCGGCTGGTCGCGATGGTGGTGAAGGAATTCATCCAGATGCGGCGCGACCGCCTGACCTTCGCGATGCTGGTCGGCATCCCGCTGATCCAGCTCACGCTCTTCGGCTACGCCATCAACGCCGACCCGCGGAACCTGCCGACCGCGGTGCTGAGCGAGGACAACAGCGCCTTCAGCCGCGCCATCGTCGCGGGCCTGCAATCCAGCAGCTATTTCCGCCTGACCGCGCCGCCCGCCGACGCCGCGGCGCTGGACCGCATGCTCGCACTCGGCCAGGTGCAGTTCGCCATCGAGATCCCCGCGGGCTTCGGGCGCGACCTGCTGCGCGGCGACCGCCCGATGCTGCTGGTGATGGCCGACGCTACCGACCCTTCCGCCACAGGCAACGCCGTCGGCGCGCTGGAGCGCATCCTGGAGACCTCGCTTGCGCCGCTGCTGGACGGGCAGCTGGCGGCACTCGCGCGCGGTCCCGCGCCGGTCGATCTGCGCATCCAGCGCCGCTACAACCCGGAGACGCTGACCCAGTACAACATCGTGCCCGGGCTGATGGGCACCATCCTGACCATGACCATGATCATCATGACCGCGCTGGCCATGACGCGGGAACGCGAGCGCGGCACGATGGAGAACCTGCTGGCGATGCCGGTCCGCCCGCTGGAGGTCATGATCGGCAAGCTCGCCCCCTTCGTGCTGGTCGGCATGGTGCAGGTCGTGGTGATCCTCGTCGCCGCCCGGCTGCTATTCGGCGTGCCGATGGAAGGCGAGCCCGCCACGCTGATGGCCGGCCTGATGGTCTTCATCGTCGCCAACCTGGCGGTCGGCTTCCTGTTCTCGACCGTCGCGCGCAACCAGCTCCAGGCCATGCAGATGAGCTTCTTCTTCTTCCTGCCCTCGATCCTGATGTCGGGCTTCATGTTCCCCTTCCGCGGCATGCCGGACTGGGCGCAGGTGATCGGCGAGGCGCTGCCGCTGACTCATTTCCTCCGCGTCGTGCGCGGCGTGATGCTGAAGGGCAACGGGCTGGCGGAATCCTGGCCGGAAATCTGGCCGATGCTGGCCTTCCTCCTTGCCGTCTCGGTGCTGGCGATCGCGCGCTACCGCCAGACCCTCGACTAGCGGCCGCTACCGTGCCGGCGAAGGCAGGCGTGCCTCGATCCAGCCGATGATGTCGGCCATCACGCCTTCCTTGCCGATATCGTTCAGCAGGTCGTGGAAATGACCTTCGTAGAGCTTCAGCGTCTTGTCGGCGGAGCCGGCATGAGCGTGGAAATACTCGCTTCCCTTGCAGACCGTCGCCTTGTCCGCCGTGCCGTGCAGGATCAGCACCGGCAGCGTGATCCGTCCGAACGAATCTTGCAGCCGCTCATCGGCGCGGACCAGTGCGGCGACGGTCGCGGCGGGCTGCGTCTCGTGTTTGGTCAGCGGGTCGGCCTCGAGCGCGGCCAGGGCGACGGGATCGCGGGTGAAGTCCTTCATGTGCAGCGTCAGGACGCCGAGCCTGGGCGCGACGTGGCTGAGACCCTTGATGGCCGACAGGACGAAACCTGGCGCCGGCACCTGGAAGGCGAAGCTCTCGCAGATCAGCCCGTCTATTTCCGCTTGGTGATCGAGCGCATAAGTGCAGGCGACGACACCGCCGGCACTGTGGCCGAGCAGATAGACCGGCAGTCCGGGGTGGCGTTCCCTGGCGATCCTGATGAGCCCGCGCACATCGGCCACGTATTCCGCGACGTCGTCGACGTAGAACCGCGCGCCTTCCGACTTGCCGCGGCCTCGCAGGTCGACGGCGAAGACGGCGAAGCCGCGGCTGGCCAGTTGCCCGGCCGTCCAGGCATGCTGCCCGCCATGGGAGTTCACGCCATGGCAGATCACGACGACGGCCCGCGGCTCCCCCTGAGGGGGCCAGGCATGCATGTGGATGCGCACGCCGCCCTGGCTGATGAAATCCTCTTCCTGCATTGTCGTCGCTCCCGGCGGCTTGGTACCGCGCCCGATCCCGCGAGCTTACGCAGCACGGCCAGCGAGGCGCACATGGATTCTGCGGCCTGCCTGCCGCGCGATCCGGAAGGGGCCCTCGACGCCGGTCGCCGCCAAAGGCAGTGTTCGCTGCATGATCCGGCTCGCGACCTTCAACGTGAATTCCATCCGCCGGCGCGTCGGCCATGTGCGCCGCTTCCTCGAGCGCAAGCAGCCTGACCTGCTCTTCCTGCAGGAGCTGAAGTGCAGGACCGAGGAGTTCCCCGCGCTCGATTTCGCCGACACGGGCTATCGCGTCCATGCCATCGGCCAGCAGGGCGGGCGCAACGGCGTGGCCGTGCTAGGCCGCATCCCCTTCGAGGTCGTGCTGGAGGAACTGCCGGGCGACGGCGGGGACAACCACGCCCGCTATATCGAGGTCTCGGCCGCGGGCATGCGCGCGGCCGGCATCTACCTCCCCAACGGCAATTCCGGCGGGGATGACGGCTACGCCTACAAGCTGAACTGGATGGAGCGGCTGCGGGTGCTGGCGAAGGAGAGGCTCGACGCGTTCATCCCCTTCGCCGTACTGGGCGACTTCAACGTCTGTCCGACCGCCCTCGACCTCGTCCCCGGCGCGCTGCCGCCGACCGATGCGCTGGTGCGGCCAGAGACCCGCGCGGCCTGGCGGGCGCTGGAGCATCTCGGCCTGACGGACGCGCTGCGCGCGCTGCACCCGGGAGAGCGCGTCTACACCTACTGGGACTACGGCGCGAATTTCGAGCTGAACCGGGGGCTCCGCATCGACCACGCGCTGCTCAGCGCGGAGCTCGCGGAGCGGCTTTCCGGCGCCGAGGTGGACGTCGCGCCGCGCGCAGAGGACCAGCCCTCGGACCACACGCCCGTGATCGTCGAGCTCGCGTAGCCCGCGATCGGCCTGAGTGTGCTCACCGAAGGTGGGCACGCCAGGCCGTGAATCGCCGGGCCAGGGAAAGCTGGACCCGTATCGGGCTGACGAGAGTCAGCCCGATACGGGTCTAGCCCGCGGTCGCTCCGAGTGTGCACGCCGCAGGCGGGCATACGAAGAGCGTAAATCGCCGAGTCCAAGCTACCAGCGGCGATAGGGGTAGTAGGGCCTCGGTCCGTAATACGGGTACCCCCAGCCCGGCGGGCGGGGGTAGTAGGGGCGATAGATCGGCACCGTGCCGTAGACGACCACGGGCGGCGGCGGTGGCGGCGCATAGACCGGCGCCGGCGCATAGGCCTGTGGCGGCGCCACCACTTCGCCGGGTAGCGGCGCAACCACGCAGCCCGCGAGCGGCAGCATCGCGATGCCGAGCAACCATCGCCGACCCATCAGCGCAGCCTCCGACGGTTGCGTTCAGCCACGCCAGTCGCGTCCGCGGCCCTCGTGCCGTTCATGCCAATCGCGACGGCCCTCGTTCCAGTGCCCGCGCGACCCTTGCCAGCCCCAGCCCGGAGAAGCGTAGCGCGGGGCGTAATAGGCCGGCGGCGGCGCGACGTATCGGGGCGCCGGCGCGTAGAAGGCCTGCGCGCCGTAGTACGGGCGCTGCGCATAGGCGTAGTTCCCGTCATAGGGGTAATCCGCCGCGACGCAGCCCGACGCCAAAGCGAGGGGCAGCAGCAGGCCGGGAAGTCGAAGCTTGCGCATAGGTACCTCCGGCGCGGCGGCCGGTGGTGGGCTGGACCACCGCGATACCCATGGAACGCGCCCGGCGCGTCGAAGGACGGGCGGGATCAAGGCGGTTTGCGGGCACCGGGGCCGCGAGCCGGCCCCGGGCGCGTCACATCCTACTGATCGGCGTAGACGTGGCTCTCGCCCGCCGCGCCGGGATGCGTGACCGCGCCGTTCAGCGCGGGCCCGACGAGCTGGGCGTATTTCCATAGCGCGCCCGCGCTGTAGTCGGTCCTGCGCGGCTGCCAGGCGGCCTTGCGCTTCGCGAGCGTCGCCTCGTCCACCATCAGGTCGATCGTGCCCTTCTCCGCGTCGATCACGATCCTGTCGCCGCTCTCGATCAGGGCGATCGGGCCGCCCACCGCGGCCTCCGGCCCGACATGGCCGATGCAGAAGCCGCGCGTCGCGCCGCTGAACCGCCCGTCGGTGATCAGCGCGACCTTGTCGCCCATGCCCTGGCCGTAAATGGCGGAGGTGGTGGACAGCATCTCCCGCATGCCCGGGCCGCCCTTTGGGCCCTCGTAGCGGATGATGATGACGTCGCCCGCCTTGTAGGCGCGCATCTCGACCGCCTTGAAGGCGTCCTCCTCGCAGTCGAAGCAGAGCGCGGTGCCTTCGAAGCGCAGGGTCTTCATCCCCGCGATCTTCACGATCGCCCCTTCCGGCGCGAGCGTGCCCTTCAGCGACACCACGCCGCCGATCGGGCTCACGGGATCGGAGGTCGGGCGGACCACGTCCTGGTCCTTCGGGACGATGACCTCGCGGTGGTTCTCCGCGAGCGTCCTGCCCGTGACCGTCATCGCGTCGCCGCGGAGGTAGCCGCCGTCCAGCAGCGCCTTAATGATCACCGGCACGCCGCCGACGTTGAAGACGTCGAGCGCGACGTACTTCCCGCCGGGCTTGAGGTCGGCGATGTGCGGCGTCGCGCGCATGATCTCCGCGACGTCGTGCAGGTCAAACTTGATGCCGGCCTCATGCGCGATGGCGGGCAGGTGCAGGCCGGCATTGGTGGAGCCGCCGGTCGCGCCCACGATCGCCGCCGCGTTGAAAAGCGCGTCCTTCGTGACGATGTCGCGCGGCCGCAGGTTGCGGCGGATCAGCTCCACCACCGCCTCGCCGGACTTGATCGCCCAGTGGTCGCGGCGCTCGTCAGGCGCCGGCGCACCGGCGGAGCCGGGCAGCGCCAGGCCGATCACCTCGGAAATGCAGGCCATGGTGTTGGCGGTGAACTGGCCGCCGCAGGCGCCCGCGCCGGGGCAGGCATGCTGCTCGAGCTCCAGCAGCTCCTCGTCCGTCATGTTGCCGGCGGCGTGCTGGCCGACCGCCTCGAAGACGTCGAGGACGGTGACGTCGCGGCCGCGATGCCGCCCCGGCATGATGGAGCCGCCATACATGAAGACCGACGGCACGTTCAGCCGCACCATCGCCATCATCAGGCCGGGCAGCGTCTTGTCGCAGCCGCCCAAGCCCACCAGCGCGTCGTAGCAATGCCCGCGCATGGTGAGCTCCACGCTGTCCGCGATGATGTCGCGCGACGCGAGCGACGACTTCATGGACTGGTGGCCCATGGCGATGCCGTCGGTGACCGTGATGGTGGTGAACTCGCGCGGCGTGGCGCCGGCGGCCTTCACGCCGACCTTCACCGACTGCGCCTGGCGGGACAGCGCGATGTTGCAGGGCGCGGCCTCGTTCCAGCAGGTCGCGACGCCGACGAAAGGCTGCTCGATCTCCTCCTTCGTCAGGCCCATCGCGTAGTAGTAGGAGCGATGCGGCGCGCGCTCCGGCCCGATGGTGGTGTGCCGGCTCGGCAGCTTCGACTTGTCCCACTTCGTCATGACTGGCGGTCCCTCAGGGCGAATGAGCCGCCCATCGGTCCCGGGGCGGGCGGTGTCAAGCCTCGCGCAGCACCGGCAGGGCGGCAAGGCGCGGCGCCGCCTCGTCGAGGAAGGCGCGCAGGCGCGCGGGCATGAAGCGGCCGGCGGGATGGACGAGCTGGACTGGGATCGGCGGCGGCTCGTGCTCGCGCAGCAGCCGCACCAGGCGGCCCGCCGCGATCTCCGCCGCGGGCTGGTAGGACAGCGCCTGGAGGACCCCGCGCCCTTCCACGGCGGCGGCGACGGCGGCCTCCGCCTCGTTCACCGCGAAGCGCGCCTGGGGCTGCAGCGTGATCCCGCCGGCGAAGCGCCAGGACGGCGGCGCGGCCTGCGAGGCGAAGACGACGAGGTCGTGGGCCGCCAGGTCGTCGGGTCGCGACGGCGTGCCGCGCCGCGCGAGATAGGCGGGACTCGCCACCAACACGCGGCGCAGGCTACCGAGATGGCGCCGCCGCAGGCTGCTGTCGGGCAGGCGCCCGATCCGCACCGCAAGGTCGAGCCCTTCCTCCACCAGGTCGATCACGCGGTCCGACAGCACCAGATCCACCGAGACCGCGGGATGCGCGTCGAGGAACATCGCGACGACCGGCGCGACGTGGCGGCGGCCGAAGACCAGCGGGGCGGCCAGGCGCAGCCGCCCACGGGCTTCCCGACCCTCGCCCGCGGCCTCGCGCAGCGCGTCCTCGATGTCGCCGAGCGCGCGGCGGGCCTGCTCGGCCAGGCGCCGGCCGGCGTCCGTCAGGGCAAAGCGCCGCGTGCTTCGGTCGGCGAGGCGCACGCCCAGCCGGGCTTCGAGCTCCGCCAGGGCACGGCTCATCGCCGGGGGCGAACGGCCGAGGCGCCGCCCCGCCGCCGAGAGGCCGCCGGCCTCGGCGACGGCAAGGAAGGTCACAAGGGTGTCGAGCCGGTCCATTATTGCGCCTGATGGAAGAATGTCATGCCGATCGCCTGACTACCGCCTTCCGGCGCATGATGCGACATGACCGCGGCAAGCAGGAGCATCCCCATGGGCCGCCATTTCGCCGCGATCGCCTTCACCGATGCCGTCCGCGCGGAGCAGGAGGCGCTGGGCTCCCGGGCGGCCTATGCGCGGGTCGAGCAATCCGGCGCTGTCGATGACGTCCTGACCGCGCGGGAGGCGGCATATCTCGGCGCAGCGCGCTCGCTCTTCGTCGCCTCGGTCAACGCGGATGGCTGGCCCTACATCCAGCATCGCGGCGGGCCCGCGGGCTTCGTGCAGGTTCTGGAGGGGGGGCGGGCATTCGGCTTCGCCGACCTCTCGGGCAACCGCCAGCACGTGACGCTCGGCAACCTGCGGGGCGACGACCGGGTGTCGCTGATCGTGCCGGACTACCTGGAGCGGCGACGGCTGAAACTGTTCGGTCGGGCGCGGCTGGTGACGCGGGAGGAGGACCCTGCCCTGGTGGCGCGCCTGGCCGAGGCGGCTGGCGCGCCCGCCGGCCGCGCGCTTGTCATTGGGGTCGCGGGCTACGACTGGAACTGCCCGCAGCACATCCCGCGGTTGATCCCGGAGGAGATGGTGGCCGAGACGCTCGGCGCGGCGGCACGGCGGATCGCGGCGCTGGAGGAAGAGCTGCGTCAGCCCGTGGCGAGCAGGAAGCCGATGCCGATGACGAGCCCGAGCACGGCACCGACTGCCTGAGCCTGCGGGCGCGACAGTCGGCGGCCGGCGACGTCGCGCTTCGGCAGCTGCTCGCCGGCAAGGATCACCGGGGCGGAGAACAGGACGATGGCGACAAGTAGCTTCAGCGCGCCGGCGTCCATGCCCTACCCCGCGATGCGCGCCAGGGCGGCGTCCAGGCGGGCCATCTCGGCTTCCGCGGCGGACAGGCGCTCGCGGTTCTCCTCGACGACCTCCTCCGGCGCGCGGGCCACGAAATCGGCGTTGCCGAGCTTGGCCTTGATCTTCCGCGCCTCGCCCTCCGCCGCGCCGCGCGCCTTAGCAATGCGGGCGCGCTCGGCGTTCAGGTCGATGACGTCGCCGAGCGGCAGCATCACCGTGGCCTCGCCGACCACGACCTGCGCGACGCCTTTCGGTGCGGCACCGTCGAGCGGCTTCACCTCGGTCGCGCGGGCCAGGCGCCGGATCGCGTCGATCCAGCGGCCTGCGCGCGCCAGCGTGGTGCCCGACGCGCCCTGCAGCAGCAGCGGCACGGTGACGGAGGGCGGGACGTTCATCTCGGCCCGCGCGCCGCGGACCTCGCCGACCAGCGCGACGACCCAGTCCAACTCCTCGCGCGCGGCCTCGGCGTCGGCGACCGCGACCGGCTCAGGCCAGGCCGTGCGGATCAGGCTGCCTTCCGGCCCGAAGCCGAAGAGATGCCAGAGCTCCTCCGTGACATAGGGCATCACGGGATGCAGCAGGCGCAGGATCGTGCCGAACACATGGCCGGCGGCCGCCTTCACCTCCTCCTTCTCCGCGCCGTCGGGGCCGTTGAGGACGGGTTTCGCGAACTCGATGAACCAGTCGCAATAGGTGCCCCAGACGAAGCGGTAGGCAGCGGCGGCGTATTCGTCGAAGCGGTAGGCCTCCAGCGCCGCGGTGCACTCCGCGACCGCGCGGTTCGACGCGTCCAGGATCCAGCGCGCGAGCGGCGTCTGCGCCTTCGACGGATCGAAGCCCTTCGGCGCCGCAATGCCGTTCATCTCCAGGAAGCGCGCGGCGTTCCAGAGCTTGGTGACGAAGCCGCGGTAGTCCTCGACGCGCTTGCGGCCGAGCTTCACGTCGCGGCCGGGCCCGGTCAGCGCGGCGATGGTGAAGCGCACGGCGTCCGCGCCGAAGGCGTCGATCAGCTCCAGGGGGTCCATCACGTTCCCCTTGGACTTCGACATCTTCTGGCCCTTCTCGTCGCGGACCAGGCCGTGGATGTAGACGTGGCGGAACGGCACCTCGCCCATGAAGTGGATGCCCATCATCATCATCCGGGCGACCCAGAAGAAGATGATGTCGAAGCCCGTCACCAGCACGTCGCCGGGATAGTACTTTTGCAACTCCGGAGTCTTGTCGGGCCAGCCGAGCGTGCTGAACGGCCAGAGCGCGGAGCTGAACCAGGTGTCCAGCACGTCGGGGTCACGCACCAGCGTCACGTCGCGCCCGAACTTCGCGCGAGCCTTTTCGGCCGCCTCCGCCTCGGTCTTCGCCACGAAGACCTCGCCATCCGGCGCATACCACGCGGGGATCTGGTGCCCCCACCAGAGCTGGCGCGAGACGCACCAGGGCTGGATGTCGCGCATCCAGGCGAAGAAGGTGTTCTCCCACTGGCGCGGGACGAAGACGGTCTGGCCGGTCTCGACCGCCTTGATCGCGGGCTGCGCCAGCGTCTTCGCGTCCACGTACCACTGCATGGTCAGGCGCGGCTCGATCGGCACGCCCGACCGGTCGCCATGCGGGACCATGTGGGTGTGCGGCTCGATCGCCGCCACCAGGTCGAGTTCCTGCAGACGCGCCACGATGCGCTTGCGCGCCTCGAAGCGGTCCACGCCTTCCAGCGCGCGCACGAAGCCGGGGTCGCCGCCATCGGCGGAAAGCGAAGGCTCGATCTCGGCGACCATCACCTTGGCGTCGGCGTCCAGCACGGACGCCATGGGCAGCGCGTGGCGCTTGCCGACCTCGAAGTCGTTGAAGTCGTGCGCAGGGGTGATCTTCACCGCGCCGGTGCCCTTCTCGGGGTCGGAATAGGTATCCGCCACCACAGGGATGCGCCGGCCGACCAGCGGCAGGATCAGCTTCTTGCCGATCAGGTCGCGATACCGCTCGTCATCCGGATGCACCGCGACCGCGGTGTCGCCCAGCATCGTCTCCGGCCGCGTCGTCGCGACGACCAGGAAGCGCCCGGGCTCGCCCTCCACGGGATAGCGGAGGTGCCAGAGATGGCCCTTGATCTCGCGGCTCTCGACCTCGAGGTCGGAGATGGCGGTCTGGAAGACCGGGTCCCAGTTCACCAGGCGCCGGTCGCGATAGAGCAGCCCCTGCTCGTGCAGCGTGACGAAGACCTCGATGACCGCCTTCGACAGGCCCTCGTCCATGGTGAAGCGCTCGCGCGGCCAATCGAGCGAGGCGCCGAGCCGGCGCAGCTGGCGGGTGATGGAGCCGCCGGACTGCGCCTTCCATTCCCAGACATGCTGGAGGAAGGCCTCGCGCCCCATCGTCCGGCGATCCAGCCCTTGGGAGGCCAGAAGCCGCTCCACCACCATCTGCGTCGCGATCCCGGCATGGTCGGTGCCGGGCTGCCACAGCGCGTCGCGGCCCTGCATGCGGCGCCAGCGGATTAGCGTGTCCTGGATGGACATGGTCAGCGCATGGCCGATGTGCAGGCTGCCCGTGACGTTGGGCGGCGGGATCATGATGGTGAAGGGCTTCGCGGGGGAGGACGGGTCGGCCGCGAAGGCGCCCTCCTTCTCCCACAGCGCATAGAGCCGCGGTTCCACCGAGCTGGCATCGAAGGTCTTGTCGAGCATGGCGGCATCCCTTCCGCGCCGCCGCGGCAACGTCAAGGGGAGAGGACGCGCCCCTGCCCTGCCCTGCCCTGAACCGGGCTGCCGCGGCCGTCGCCGTCAGGGCAGCGCCCGGCCGACCACCCGCTCGATCTCGGCCCGCACCAGCCGCTCCACCATCGGCGGCAGGTGGGTGTCGAGCCATTCCTTCAGCAGCGGGCGGATCTCCTCCCGCACCACGTCCTCGATCGAGGGTCCGCCGCGGCTCACGGTCGCCGAGCGTTCCTGCGCCACCGCGCGCAGCAGCTTGCCTACCGCCGCCGTGGTCGCCGCCGCGACCATGGGCGCGACCAGCGTCTCTGGCGCCGCGGCCGGGGCCGGCGCGATCTCCGGACCCTCCTCCGGCTCCGGATAGGGCTCGGGCGGCGCCGCCGCGGCGGGCGGCGGCTCCACCATCATGGCCTCGGTGAGCTCCAGCGGCTCGGCCGGCGGCGCGGCGGTGGGGGCGGCGGGCGCGGCCGGTGCGGCGCCGGGCGGCGCCTCGTCCTCGTTCAGGATCCGCCGGATCGAGGCCAGGATGTCGTCCATGGCGGGATCTCCGCCGGGGAGCCCGCCGGCCGGCTTCGGCCCTTCCCCGCCCTGCGATCCGCTCATCGCGCCGGCGTCGCGTCGGAGACGCGGTCCGTCTCGCCCCAGCCCGCCCAGCGGTCGCGCACCGCCCGGTAATAGGCCTCGGGGTCATAGACCTCGACAGGCAAGGTCAGGTCGCGCGCGGTCAGGCGACCGACGGCGACGGCCAGGTTGTGGGACGCGGTGATCAGCGCGGCCAACCCGCGGACCAGCGCGACGCGGGCGTTCAGCAGTTCCTGCTCGGCGTTCAGCACGTCGAGCGTGGTGCGGCTGCCGACGATCGCCTCGCGCTGCACGCCGTCAAGCGCGATCTCGGCGGCGCGGATCTGGGCGCGGTTCGCCTCGACCTGGGCGCGGGCGGAGACCAGGGTCTCATAGGCCTGCGTCGCCTGCTGGCTGGCCGTGCGGCGCTGGTCCTCGACGACCTGGCGGGCCTGCTGGGCCTGCTGCCGGGCCTGGCGGACCAGCGAATATTCGGCGCCGCCCTGGTACAGCGGCATGGTCAGGTTCGCCGTGACCTGGGTGCCGTTCTGGCGCAGGCCGTCGGTGGTCTGGTTGTCCTGGCGGAAGACCGAGCCGTTCAGGCTGACCTGGGGCATCAGGTTGCTGAACTGGATGTCGATGTTGTCGCGGGCCGCGGCCTCGTCGAACAGGGCGGCGACGACGTTCGGGTTGTTCGCGCTGGCGAGTGCCGCGGCCTGCTGGGAGGTGGCGGCGACCTGGCGCAGCGGCTGGGGCGGGCTCAGCCGCTGCGGCGGCTGGCCGACGACGCGGGTGAAGGTGGCACGGGCCTGCTGCAGGCGACCTTCGCTGTCCGCCCGGCTGGCGATGGCGCCGGCAAGCCGGCTCTCGGCCTGGGCGACGTCGGTGCGGGTGATCTCGCCGACGCGGAAGCGCTCGTTGGTGGCCTGCAGCTGCCGGGTCAGGACCTGCACGTTGTTGGTGTTGAGCCGGACCTCCTCGGCCAGCTGGATCACCTGGACATAGGCCGTGACGGCGTCCTGGAGGACCTGCTGCTCGGTCGCGAGAAGCCGGGCGCGCTGGGCGAGGACCTGGTTCTCGGCGCGCCTCGTCTGCGCGGTGGTGCGGCCGCCGCGGTAGATCGGCTGCGTCACCGAACCCTGTACGGTGTAGATGTCGCGGGACCGCCAGGGGGTGTCGACCCGCGCGCCGCCTTGCGTCGGCGTCCCGACCGCGGAGGAGGTCTGCTGGCCGCCGGAGCCCGTGATCTGCACCGTGGGCCGCCAGCCCGCCAGCGCCTGCGGCACGTTCTCGTCCACCGCGCGGAGGTTGGCGCGGGCGGCCTGCAGGGTCGGGTTGTTGGCATAGGCCATGGCCAGCGCTTCCTGCAGCGTCTGGCCGGCGGCGGGCCGGATCTCGGCGATGGCGGTCGATGCCAGCAACACGCCGGCAATAGCGAAACGCGACGGGGTCATTAAAAGTCTCCCTCTCGGGCGATCCTAGAGCAGGATCGGAACAGGGCGGAAGCCGATCCGTCGTCGGGTCAGAAACTTATCGTATCTTCCGCCATTCGACCTGAGGTGCGCGCTGCGGCGCGTCAAGGCTGGCGGCCGAAATCCGCGCGCCGGCCCCGGCGCCTCAGAACACGAAGCCAGGACGCGGCCTGAACGCCGGCAGGGACGCGGTGGCGCAATCGAAAGCATCGGTGAGCGTCAGGGCGCCGCCCACGCGCCGCCCGAGCACCGCGCGGGAGCCGACGCCGCGGGCGGCACCCGCGAGCACGGTCGCAAGCCGCCCGCCTTCCGCCAACTGGCCGGCGATGGCGTCCGGCACGGCGGGGATCGCGCCCTCGATCAGGATCGCGTCATAAGGGGCGGCGTCGGCCGCGCCCTCCGTCACCTTGCCCTGCACCAGGCGAAGCGCGCCCGGCGCAACCAGCCCGGCCGTCGCGTGACGGGCGATCGAGACCAGGGCCGCGTCCTCCTCCACCGCCACGGCCCGGGCGCCGCAGCACGCCGCGACCGCCGCGGCATAGCCGGTGGCGGATGCAACGACCAGCAGCCGGTCGCCGTCGCGCAGCGCCAGCAGCTGGATCAGCCGGGCGATCATCATGGGCTGGATCAGCACGCGCCCGCCGGGCAGCGCCACGTCCTCGTCGGCATAGGCCCGGGCGGCGAGGTCGGTGGGAAGGAAGAGCTCGCGCGGGAGTTCGCCCATCGCGGCCAGCAGCGCGGGGTCGGTCACCCGGTTCGGGCGGAGCTGGCCGTCCACCATGCGCCGGCGCGCCTCGGCCAGGTCGGCCACGCTGATCATCGGCCGCCCGGCCGTGGCGAGAGCGTTCTGCATGGCGGCGTTATAGTGGTCGCTCCGGCGATGGCCAAGCGGCCGGCGGGCGTCCCCCCGGCGCTTGACCCCGGTGGGCGGCTGCCGGATACAGCGCCCGACGGCCGCGTGGCAGAGTGGTGATGCACCGGACTGCAAATCCGTGAATGCCGGTTCGATTCCGGCCGCGGCCTTGTCTTCCTGCCTGGCAAGTGTCGGTCGCCGGCGCGCCGTACGGGAGCCTGGCGGACGCTTGCAGCGTGCGCGGCCGCCGGGTTGCGGCGGGCACTCGGCGGCGCCAGAGGGACATAGTTTCTGCTCCTCTGGTTTTGAGGGGCTTCACCTCGGGTGGATCGGTTGCTATAGCCCCGCCCCTCGACTGATCCGGCGTGGCGCAGCGGTAGCGCAGCGGACTGTTAATCCGTTGGTCGTTGGTTCGAATCCAACCGCCGGAGCCAACATCCGAGTCAATTCAAGTGCTTAAAGGGGCGCTGACGGCGAGCCCTCAAAAGCGCCCACAAACGGCGGCGCCCGTGCAGATCCTGCGAGCGCCACCGGGCCGCCGGATGTCAGCATGAACCCGCCGATCACGTTCACCGTTGCCGACCTCGCCCGCGACGAGGGCCTGGCGTTCCGCTGCTTCTGCGGGACCCGGACCTTCCGACGCCACGAGCTGGTCGCGCTTGTCGGCGCGGACGCCCGCCTGAACCACATCGGCCTGCGGCGGGAGCTTTGGTGCGCCACCTGCCGCGAGCCGCCGCTGGACGGCCAGATCGTAGTCGTCGAGGACGGCAGCGACACATAGGCCGTTATGCGCCGGAAGGCCGCCGCACGCCGCCGTCGCGCCTACCCCGGCGGTGCCCACCGCCAATGCAGCTGCGGCCGTTCTGGCAGGTCACGCGGGACCATGGCGCGGGCCCAGGCGCAGGTGTCGATCTTCGCGAACTCGGCGACGGCCTTCTCAGCCACCCTGCTGTCCGCGAAGCCGTGGAAGATCATCAGCTCGGAGAAGATCCACTCCGGGGTCATAGTGGGCATCCCGTTCATCCAGTCCGAGAAGACGCAGCCGTGCGTCATGGCTGCGGGCCTCCGCCATATGGCGTTCGCTGCGCCGCCCGAGCGGATGTCGCGCTTGTGGAAGACATGCACTTCAACGACGGCGAAGGCGCCGCCCCGCCGCTCGCCGTCGCAGAACCAGCAGATCGCGGCGTCCCGCGCTGGGATGAGTTTCGACTCGTTCATGATGACAACGATAGCATCGCCGGGGCTGGCCGTGGCCCCTCAGAGCGTTGCCTGGCGGATGCGGTCGAGGTGCAGCTCGCCCTTCGCGCCCTCCGGGACCTCCGGCCTGAACGCCTCGTAGAGCCTGAACCCGACGCGGTTCAGCTGGTCGGGCGGCAGGCTGGCCTTCAGCTTCCCAGGCACGGCCGGTTACCCCCACCTCGGCGAGACCTGCCGCGAGTTCTCACGCCACCTCGAAGATCGCCTCAATCTCGACGGTGATGCCGAAAGGCAGCGAGGCCATGCCGACGCCGGTGCGGGCGTGCCGGCCCCGTTCGTCGCCGAACACCTCAACGAACAGGTCGGAGCAGCCGTTGATAACGCGAGGATGCTCGGTGAACTCCGGCACCGCGTTCACCATGCCGAACACCTTTACGACCCGCGTGACGCTGTCGAGGCCGCCGAGGAAATCGCGCAGCACCGCCAGCAGTCCGAGGCCGGTCAGGCGGGCGTGCTGATAGGCTTGCTCGACGGTGACGTCGCGGCCGACCTTTCCGGTCTCAAAGCCTCCCTCGAAACGGCGTGGGCCCAGGCCGGAGAGGAAGACCAGGTTGCCGCTTCGCACCGCGAAGACGTTGTTGATGCCAGGAACCGGCGTGATGCGCGGCAGGGCGATGTTGCGCTCCCGAAGTCGCTGCTCGGCAACCGGCGGCGCCTGCGCCGCGGCCCCGCGCGCAGCCAGCACGACCAAGCCGGCGGCCAGCGCCGTGCGGCGGGTGAGGTGATCCATGCTCCTTCCTCCCACGGCGCCGCCGGCGCGGCGCGCGCCGGGACCGTGACTCCTCTTCCGGCGATAGGGCAAGCGGAACGGAGCGGAGCCGC
The DNA here is from genome assembly GCF_050563545.1 of Falsiroseomonas sp. HW251. Taxonomy (NCBI): domain Bacteria; kingdom Pseudomonadati; phylum Pseudomonadota; class Alphaproteobacteria; order Acetobacterales; family Roseomonadaceae; genus Falsiroseomonas; species Falsiroseomonas sp. HW251. The sequence goes on along the minus strand of NZ_JBNXUM010000005.1, from coordinate 203,700 downwards.
GCTACGAACCGGCGCCAGCACGCGGGCCAGGCGGGCTGAGGACCATGGGCGGCACCGACGACATCCTGTCGAGCCACCGCCAGGGTGAGGCGTTGTAGGGCGTCCATGTCCAGATGCTCGCGCATCAGTTCAAGGCTCCTCTCCAACGCCCGGAGGACCACCCTGGCCTGCGCCACCGCGTCGGCGTGGTGGTCGCGATCTAGTTCCTCGATCAGGGCAGCCTGACGCGCGACGCGCGCCTCGCCGTCGCGGACGTGGCGTTCAGCCTGCGCAAGGTGGTCCTCGGCCTGGTTCATGTGCCTCCAGGAATGAGCCGTCGCCGACCGTGACGCGCAGGCCCTGCCAGCGGACGATGCTGGCGCGGCGCTGCCCCCACCCCCCGCACGCATCAAACCGCGGGGGTGGGGGGTCTCCTGATCCAGGGTCCCAAGAATTCATTGCCGGTCCCATTCCCATCCGTCCCCGCTCGAAGCGCACGTCGTTGCGACCGCGCGAGCTACATCGCCGAGAAAACTTGATTTCAGCGGTGGAAGGTGGATCGATGCGTTCCATTCAAGGCATCCCGTCCGCCTTGGGGGGGCCATGAACATCCATTCCGGCTTGCGGCAAGCGCAAGCGCGCCTCGCCCCGGCGCGCGGTATGCCGATGGGGACCGGTGAGCCGAGACGCCTCGGCGCTCTGGTCCTCGCCGCGCTCACCGTCCCCCTGCTCGTGCTGGCCGTCTTCGCCTGGCTTTCTTGGCGCGACACCTGGAACTCGGCGGAGCGCGAACTCGCGCGCGGCGCCGAGGCCGCGGCTGAATACGCGCGGCGCGTTCTCGACATCCATTTGCTCGCCGCGGACCTCACCAACCACGTCCTGCGCGGCCTATCCGACGAAGAGGTCCGCGTGCGCGAGGGCGACCTGCACCGCGAGCTGCGCCAGCTCCTGCCCTCGCTGCCGGGGGTCAATACGGTCGTCGTGCTCGACCGCGAGGCCGACGTCCTGCTCACCGGGAACATATACCCGGTGCCGCGCGGCACGCGCTTCCCCGACCGCGAATGGGTCGTCGGCCTCCGCGAGCCCGACGCGCCGGATCCGCACATCAGCGCCGTTACGACTGGCCGGCTCGACAACAACGTCTTCTTCGGCGTCAGCCGCCGGCGCGCCGAGACGGGCAACGGGTTGCCGACCGGCGCCTATGACGGGCTGGTCAACGTGTCGGTGGACCCGAACAGCCTCTCCGCCGGCCTCGCCGCCATCGCCGGACCGCAGAACGACAGCGCGTCCCTTGTCCGCGCCGACGGGGCGGTCCTGGCGCGAAGCAACGGGATGCCGTTCCCACCGCCGCAGATCCCGGCGGCGAGCAAGCTGCGCGACGCGGCCCGGGCCGGCGAGGTTGCCGGCACCTTCATGGGTCAGACGGTCGGCCTGCCGCCCGACCAGCGCGCAGGCGAGGCCCGCCTGATCGCGTTCCGGCGCGTGGGGGAGTTGCCTCTCTACGCGACTGTGGCGCGGCCGACGCCGGTGATCGTTGCGCGCTGGCGGGAGACGTTCCTGTTGCAACTTGCCGTCGGCCTGCCAGCCTGGGCCTGCCTGGTCGTCCTCGCCCTGCTCCTGCAGCGAAAACAGCGCGCCCTCACCGCGCTGAACGCCGGCCTCGAGCGCCGGGTCGAGGAACGGACGGCCGCGCTGCGCGACAACGAGACGAAGCTGCGGATCGCCCAGCAGGCGGCGCGGACGGGCACCTTTGTATTGGACCCCGACACCGGCGAGGTGGATTGGTCGGACGAGCAGTATGCGCTGTTCGGGTTGGACCGCGCGGCCGACGGCCCGATGGACTACGCGCGGTTCCTCGACGAGGTCGTCCATCCCGAGGACCGCGCGCTGGTCGAGGCGGCCGGCGCGGCTGCCTTCGCGTCCGGCGAGTTCGAAGCCGACTTCCGGGTATGGCGGCGCAGGCCGGACGGCACCCGCGAGATGCGCTGGATGACCGGCAGGGGCCGTCGCCTGACAAGGCCCGACGGCGGGCCCGGCCGCATGTTCGGCGTGAACGTGGACATCACGGATCGAAAGGCCGCCGAGGAACGGCAGGCGCTGCTGATGCGCGAGGTGGGCCACCGCGCGAAGAACGCGCTGGCCGTCGTGCAAGCCGCCCTGCGCCTCACCCGCAAGGACGACGCGGAAGCCTACGCGCAGGCGATCGAGGGCCGCGTCGCAGCCCTGGCGCGGGCGCACACGATCCTTGCCGCGGGCCAGTGGGAGAGCGCCGCGCTGCGCGAGCTGGTCGAGGTCGAGCTGGCAACCTTCCAGCCGGACGGCGTCGCGACCGAGGCGCAGAAACGGGTGACAGTCGAAGGCCCCGACCTCGCGCTGCTGCCCGACGCGGTGCAGGCGCTGTCGATGGCGGTCCACGAGCTGGCGACGAACGCGGCCAAGTATGGCGCCCTGTCGGTGCCGGAGGGCCGGGTGTGGGTCACCTGGCGGGTGGACAGCAGCGCCGACAGCCTCACGATCATCTGGCGTGAGAGCGGCGGCCCCCGCCTGGCCGGCGCGCCGAAGCGGCAGGGCTTTGGGTCGCGGGTGATCGAGGCGACGGTGAGGACCCAGCTCGGCGGCCGCGTGAAGCGCGTGTGGGAGGCCGAGGGGCTGGTCTGCGTCATGACCGTGCCGGTCTCGCGCGTCTTGGCCGCGGGCGCGACGGACACCTGACGGGGCCTTTCACGACGGCGCCCTTCATGCGCGTCTCTCGGTCACGAAGCCGCGAACCGAAGGTTGACGTCGCGGTCGGCGCCCACGGGGCAACGAACGGAGGGCAAGACCTGAGCTTCCTGTTGCTGTTCGCAACGCGGCCAGGCTCAAGCGGCCGGGATGAGGGAAGGGCTCGGCCGCATGGATGTCCTGCTAGTGGAGGACGAGGCACTCGTCCGCGAGGTATTGCATGAGGAGTTGGCGGAGGCAGGGCTGGATGTGGCGTCCGTGGGCAGTGCCGAGGAAGGGCTCGATGCCGTCGAGCAACAGGGACCTCCCCCGGTCATCGTCACCGACGTGAACCTCGGCTGCGGGATGGATGGCGTGGCGCTGGCGGAGGAGGCGCACAGGCGCTGGCCGGGCGTTGTCGTCGTCGTGATGATGACAGGGGACGACCGGAACGTCGCGCGCTTTCGCGATGGGCTTTGCGAGTGCTGCTTCCTCAAACCGTTCAATCCGCAGGACCTCCTGGCGGCCGTCAACGATCGGTGCCGGCTGGCAGCCTAGACGTCACGACGGTCGAGCGCCGGCGCCGTTGCGCCCGCGCGGCAACGTCCGCGACGCGGTCGTGCTGTCCCGCATTTGTGAGGTTCGGTGCCCGCATCATGCTGGGCTTCCGATGCGCCATCCGCAGCGCGAGTTTCCACAGCGAGGCGCGGCCCCGAGTGCGAGGGACGCCGTCGCGATCCGGTCGTGGATCCACATATCCACAGATCCGGCGCCGAATTGACCGCTAGATCAGGGTAAGAACCTTGGAACTGCGGAAGCTCAAGCAGATATGCCCGCAAGCGAAGACGAGATGAGAGGCGCAGTGGGCGAGCAGCAGGCCCGTTCGGCCGCAGAAACTGCCTGTTCAATCCGCCCGTTTTCCTTCCGCGATTACCCAACGGGAAGACATGGCAGCACGACCGACCTGGGAGGGGCATCTGCGGCTTTCGCTCGTCACCTGTCCGGTGCGCCTGTTCAAGGCCGTCGGCGAGGGCGAGGCGGTCCACTTCAACCTCCTCCACAAGCAGACGCTGAACCGCGTGAAGCAGGCGTGGAAGGACCCCGGTGACGGCGTCGTCGAGCGCAAGGACTTGGTGCGCGGCTACCAGGTCGAGCGCGACCGCTACATCGTCGTCGAGGACGACGAACTCCGGAAGCTGAAGCTCGAAAGCACGAAGGTCATCGACATTGAGCGGTTCGTCGATGGCCGCAGCATCGACCGCCTCTACTGGGACGAGCCTTACTACCTGGTGCCCGACGGCAAGCCGGCCCAGGACCCCTACGCGGTGATCCGCGAGGCGATGGCGGGGGAGAACCAGGTTGCGCTCGGCAGGCTCGTCATGAGCAACCGCGAGCGGATCGTCGCCATCGAGCCGCGCGGCAAAGGGATGCTTCTCAGCACGCTCCACAGCCAGGACGAGGTGCGGTCGGAGGCGGAGGCGTTCGACAACATCGCGGAGGTGAAGATCGACCGGTGCATGGTGGACATCGCCAAGCAGATCATCACGCAGGCCAAGGGCCCGTTCGATCCCGCCGAGTTCCACGACCGCTACAAGGAGGCTGTGCGGGACCTCGTCGCGGCGAAGATGGAGGGCGAGGCGCCGGTGCATCGGCCGGCGCCAGGGCCCTCGGAAAGCAACGTCATCGACCTCATGGAGGCTCTGCGCCGATCGCTGCGCGCGCCGCCGCGCGGGCCGGAAGAGAACGACGGGGCGCAGCAGCAGCGGGATGCGGCACCGCGTCCGCCGGCCAAGACGCGGACCACCAAGGGGGCCAACACCGGGGAGCGTCGCGTAACGCCCCGGAAGGGAGGCTCCCATGCTCGACGGCGCGCTGCCGGGTGACGTGACGACGCTCGGGGCACCGCCCTACCACCGGGCGCCGGGCGAGGACTGCTTCGTCGTAGCTCGCGACCCGGATAGCGGCGACCCCGTCGCAACAGCGATGCGATGGGGCCTGCGGGTCGAAGGGCGGCGATGCCGCCTGGTGCGTGCGGACGAATACGCGGCCCGCGGGGCCGCACGCATGTTTCCTTGCATCGTGCCGGTCTCGGGCTTCGTGCAGCAGGGCCGCCGGCGCACGCGCGTCGCGGTCACACTCGCCGCCTCGACAACTCTCGCCATGGCGGCCCTCTGGCAGCAGCAGGCCGGCGGCGCCGCCTTCGCGATCGTCACGACGGACGCCGGCGGTGATATCGCGACGATGCTCCCGCGGATGCCGGTGCTGCTGCCGCCGGCGGCCTGGCCGCAATGGCTCGCCGGCCTGCCGCCGACGGCCGTGGAACTGAACCGGCTCGCCCGGCCAGCACCTGCCGCCTGGTTCCGCCTGGCGCTGCAAAGCGAACTGCCGCGGCGAGACGCCGCCCTGTCGGTGGCGCGCCAGATCGAGGCATGGGCGCCGGGCAGCATGACGGCACCCCGGCGGGAACGCCGCCCCCTTCGCCACGGCACATGGGAGCCGGGCCATGCCCTGGGGTGAAGGGCCGGGCGAACTGCCGCCGATGCGCCGCGCCACGGGCGAGGCGCTCGTCCAGATGGCCGCGCAGGCCGCCGTCCATCAGGTCATCGGCGCCGATGACCTGGAGCGCGAGGCCACTCAGGACGCCTGGCACACCTTCGCTGACCTCATGCAGGATGTCGCCGACACCGCGGCGATGTTGGACGCGGACGACCGCGCGGCGCTCGCGAAGCACCTGGATGGCGCCATTGCCGACCTGCGTCGCGTGGGGGCACGGGTCGTCGCCGGCAGCGCGGGCGACGTGCTGTTCGTGGCGGTGATCCCGATCGGCGACCGCCGCGACCTGCGCGCCATGTTCGCGGCGGGCTGACGCGGTGGATCGCCTCTATGAGCGGTTCCGCCAGGCCCTCGAAGAGGAGTGGCTGCTTTCCGACCTCGGCCAATGGATGATCCATAACCGGCGCGAGGTCGAGACGCTGCTCGCTGCGGGTGACTTGGATTGGGAACTAGCCGCCGCTCACTTCGCGGGCGCGGGCCTGCTCGACGTGCGCGGCCGCAAGCCCAACGCCGCGACGGCCGTGGAGACGTGGCGGCGCGTTCGAGAGCAGTATGGTGGTTCGACGAGTCCAAGCTCGGCGCCGTGCAGGGCGACGCCACTCCTAGACTTCCTGGATTTCGAGAAGCTTCTGTATTTCTACTTCAACTGCCTCCGAAATAGCTTCGCGCGCCAGCACCGTTCGGCAGAAAACATGCGGTATAGCGATCGCGTTCGGCGCCAATCCCAATAGCTTTAGATCCCCCACGAACACCGCTTCATCAACAGGGACATAAACTACTTCTTCCCTTTCCGCCTTCTCCCGAAGGGTGTCAGCTGGGAGACGAAGCACTTCATTCATTGCGGAGATGAGGTCGCCCTCCAGATCCGATCGGCGAAGGCGTTCGAACCACCTTCCGACCATATGTTCTGATGCTGACACAAAACTTTGGTGCATCCGCATCCCGCGCTCATCGATGCTAAGGTGGAACAGACATACGGCGCGTTGATCGAGCAATGCTGGGTCGAACACGTTGTCCACCATCGCCCGCGCAACCTTGTCTACGAGTGCGAAGCGTTGCCAGACCATGTGCCCAGGGCGCGCCGCGGCCGGTTCGCCCCAGGCGGCAAGCGCCTGCCGGGCCCTCGCGGCGGCGCGCTCCCAGCCGCGGCCCTTCTTGTGAGTAATCGCGCCCGCATCGACCAAGTTGACGGCCGAATTGCAAGCTCGCTCGAAATCGTCAGCGTGAGGGAGGGAAAGCATCCAGCGACGCGCTTTCCCTCGGGCTTCCGCCGGCACGGGCGACCGTGGCGGAGCTTTCAGAGCGGTCACCTGAAGCGTCCTCCCTTTTCGGCACCCGCGCGAAGCCGGACGCCATCGAGGGCCGCGTAGCTGCCCGCCGTGACACGGACCTTGCCGTCCTCAATCTGCAGCAGGCCGGCGTCGAACAGGCGGTGGAGGTCGGCGCGGAGTAGGACCCCGTCGGTCGCCTCGTTGTCGCCCGTCCGCCACGACGCGCCGGGCAGGTGCGCGGCCTCTAAGACCTCCGGGACGTCCTCGCCGGTGATGGCGCAGCGCCAGCCCCAGGCTTCGCCGACGCGCTGCCGGAAGGCGGCCTGCTCGGGCCGCTGCTCCGTCTCGCGCACGCGGATGGCGCGGGCTTCCAGGGCCGCGCCGCTTCGGATGCGGTATCGGTCCTGCTCGTCCAGCGGTTCGCGATCGACGAGTTCGGCGACGTGGGGTGCGACGGCCTGGATCGTCGCGCGGCCGTAGGCGATGCCGTCCATGCCGGTGAAGGTCACGCGCTCGCCGTCGTGGGCGTCGGCGTCGGCGAGGTTGAAGCGGCTCGCCGTCGGGTCATCGACCCGCAGCAGGATCGCCATGCCGTCCTACTCCGCGGGCATCAAGACGGGGTCGATGAGGCGCGCGCGGTCGTAGGCGCTGCGGCCGGCCGGCAGGCGGAACCGCAGGGGTATCGCCTTCGCGAAGTCCTTCCAGCCTTCCGCCGGCCCCTGGGTGAGGCCGCGGCGCAGGCCGCTGATGATCATGCTGGCCGGCAGGGGGAAGCGCGGGTCGGCAATCCAAATCGTGCAGCGGTCTTCCGGCCGGCGGATGCCGCGGCCCATGCCCTGCGTGAGGCGACGCATGGCGTCGCCGCGGGCCTCGGAGGCGAGGATGTTGCGGGCATCGGCGTCAGCCATGCCGCGGCGCCGGAGGGCGGAGGCGAGGATCGCCTCGCGGAGCGGATCGGGGCGCCCGAGGGGCAAGCGCAGGATGACGACGTTCTGCACCAACCCCGGCAGGTCGAGGCCCGCCCAGGCGGCCGGCGTGACCAGCACCGCGTTCGCCGACGCCTTGAACTGCTCGATGAGGGGGCGGAGCCGCTCGCCGCGCCGATGCAGCAGCGCGTCACCCCCGAGGCGGCGGGCGAGTTCCTCGACGTCGCCGTAGCTGGCCGCCAGGACGAGCGTCCGGCCGGCGCCGGCGGCCTCTTTCACGATGTGCGCCGCGCCGTCGAAGAAGCTTGGGTTGGGCTCCCCGCCCTCGATGAACGGCATCGGCATGGCGCGGCTCGCGAGGCGGAAGCTCATATCGCCGAAGCGCGGCGGCGACATCGTCAGCGGCTCGACCGCGAAGAAGCCTAGGCGGCGGCAGGCGGTCTTCACCTCGTCCAGCTCGTCGTCGTGCCGGCCGAGGGTCGCGGACACCAGCACCACCTGGCGGTCCTTCAACGCGCCGCCGAGCCAGCCCGCGGCGTCCACCGAGGTGACGGTCAGCGCGGGCCCGGCGGCCTTGTCGTCCACCAGGGCGGCGCCGGCGCGCGGGCCGTGTTCCGCGGCGAACTGGTGGATGTCGTCGGCGAGGTCGCGAAGGGCTTCGCCGTGATCGGCATCCGCATCCCGCGCGGCCTGTCGAAGGGCCGTCGCGATTGCGTTCGCGGCCGCCGCCATCGGCCCGTCGCGCCAGACGATCGTCTCGTCCGTCACGCGAGCACGCAGCGCCGCCATCGGCGCCGAGACGTCCACCCCGGCCTCCTCCGCCTGGGCCTCGATGTCATCGAGCGGGAGACAAACCTCCAAGGCACCGGCCGCGACGGAGGGCAGCGTGTCGGCCTCGTCAAAGATCACGACGTCGGCGGCGAGGCGTCGGTAGCGCGCCTCCAGCAGCGTCAGCGCGTGGGTCTGCACGACGATGCCGGCCTGGGCCGCGGCGTCTCGTTGGGCGACGAAGGCGGCCTGCTCCTCCGCCGGGCAGGCGGCGGTGAGGCAGATGAGGCTCTGCGGGACGGGCAGGTCGCCGAAGTCGGCGACGAATTCGGCGATGCTGCCGGGCCACTTCGACAGCGCGTCGAGCAATCCGATGGTCTCGGCGGCCTCGCGCTGCTCGGCGAGGGCGTGGCGCAGGCGCAGCGTGCGGCTGGCGGAGACGTAGTCGGCGCGCCCGCGTCGTTCGGCGATCGCGGGCAGCCCCGCCGCGGACCCGCCCGCCGCCGCATGGGCCTGGCGCAGCGTCTCGATGACCTGCGCGCGCAGCAACAGCGTGTGGGTGGACCAGACCACCCGGCGGCGCTTCGCAGCCTCCACGAGCGCCGGGAAGGCCAGCGCCCAGGTCTTGCCGAGGCCCGTAGCAGCCTGGATTGCCAGGGCGCATGGCGCGCCTGCGTTCAACGACTCTGAGACGATACCGGCGAGGTCTGACTGGTAGGGGCGGGCTTGGAGGCCGGCGGCGCGCGCGAGGGCGTTGAAACTCGACAAGGTGGCGGAGTCGGCCTGCTGGTCCATGTCGCGAAGGTGCCACATCCGCCCGCACTCGAAACAGATAGATCCGCCACCAGGTTCGGGGCGGCCGTTCACCAACGAGACCTATGTCGGCAACTTCATCCATTGGTCCGCCCCCCGGCTGAGGCGGCTGCTCAACGCCGGACCCGCGCGAACTGGTTCGCGACCCTGCAGTCCGCCCCCGAAGCCGGGGCGGCTCGACCTGCCTGGTAGTTGGCCCACGCCATTTCCCACCTGTGGTCCGCCCCGGTAGCCTGGGCGGCTTGACCGACAGCGCCGACCGGGTGGCTGTTCTGCTACCTGTAGTCCGCCCCCGCAGCCGGGGGCGGCTCGGCGGCCTTCCCACGCGATGTCGGCCGCGCTGTTCCTGCGATCCGCCCCCGTAGTCGGGGCGGCTTGACCAACGGCGCCGCCGGGGGCCGGCCGCGCAACCGCCCCGAAGACCGGGACGGCTGTGCCGTCGATGACCTTCGTCCGAGTGATGGTGATCCTGTTGTCCGTCCCCGATTTCGGGACGGCTGGGCCAGACGCTCGGCTGCAACGGCCCGAGTAGCTCCTGAGGTCCGCCCCCGCAGCCGGGGCGGCTCGCCCCATCCATTCGCCGCTGAAGTGCCTGGCCTGCCTGCAGTCCGCCCCCGCAGCCGGGGCGGCTCGACCCTACTGGTGATGGTCTTCGCCCCGGTCTTCCTGCAGTCCGCCCCCGCAGCCGGGGCGGCTCGACCCAGCGGGGTGTCGATCATCGTGTTGCCGCCCCTGCAGTCCGCCCCCGCAGCCAGGGCGGCTCGACCGCCGAGGCGTGGGTAGACCGCCCGGTGAACCTGCAGTCCGCCCCCGCAGCCGGGGCGGCTCGACCATCCCCGCGCTGTGCTGGGGCATCGCGGACCTGCAGTCCGCCCCCGCAGCCGGGGCGGCTCGACCTGATGAGCATGGAAGCGGTTGAGCAACAAGGACAATCCGGCTCACGCGCCCCGAAAATCATACCGGAGAACCTCGCTGCCGAAGGCGAGGGCGCGCGACAACGCGCCGACGACGAGGGGATCGGCGTCGTCGATGACCAGGCCGGCGTAGGGCTCGATGCGCGCCGTCCCAGCCTCCCGAAGCTCGCCGCGCTCGACTAAGCGCATAGTCCAGCTCCCTATGACCTCGCCGCAGCCGTGGGCCGTATGCCCGCCGATGAGCGGCCGCTGGGCGAGGAGATGAAGCGCGAGCAGCAGCATCGCCAGCTCGGTCTCAGTGCCGTCCACCAGGCGCATCCGCTGCGTCATCACCGTGCCCTCGGGGATGACGTCGTAGCCATCCAGGAGCTGCTGGATGTTCACCGCGCCGCCCGCCTGCTCGAACCCGGCCTTCGCCTTCTCCGCCAGCGCCTTCGCTTCGGCCTCCATGGCGCCGATGTCGGCAACGGGCGCGCCGGCGCGCTTTGCGCCGGCGGCCCGTCGCTTGAGCTGCTCCGCCTGGTCCTCGTTGCGGTTGGCCTCCGTGCGCAGGGCGTTGAGGCGGGCGAACTCATGGAACCGCGCGGGGTCGAGCAGTCCGACGACCGCGGGGTTCCGCACGAACGGGCTGGCGCGCACGGAGCGGCCCGTCGCGACCGGCGCCACGGGGTCCACGGGCGTCATGTCGCCGATCATCAGCCGGCTCGCGACGCGCGACACCATCGAGCCGAACATCGATATGATGGGGTTCCTCTCGCGCAGCTCGCGGATCGCCGCCAGGTCAACCAGCCGCTCGTCGGCGCCCTCGGCCTTGCGGTCCTTCACGCCGCCCAATGCGGTGTCGATGTAGTCCTCGGGCGTGAAGACGCGGCCATCAGCGGCGTGCTGCAGGCGCATGACCTCGCCGGTCAGGAGGTGGCGTAGGCGCCCGCGGAGGCTCGACGGCGGCACGTAGACCGTCTCCTCCATCACGCCGTTCCGCAGCATCCGCTTCCGCGGCGCGCCGGCCGGCGTGCGCTTGTCCTCGCTACCGGGGAGGACGATGGCGATCGGGCTGACCGCGGTGATGGTGCCGTCGAGCAGCAGGGTGATCACGTCGCCTCCGTCAGGGTCGAGGGGTCAAAGGTTTCCAGCAGGCCAAAGCCGAAGGCGCCGCGCTGGCCGACGCCGCCGGCGAGGGCCGCGGCGAACGCCTGCTCGTTGGTGACGACGAGGATGCCGGTGAAGATCGTCTCGTCGATCCAGAAGCCGCGGCCCTTGCGGATGAAGCAGCGGGCCACCTCGGCCTGCACCTGCTCCACGCGGAACCCATGCTCGGCGGCACGGCGTTCGAACCACCGCAGGCGCGGCGCGACGTCGTCCCGCGCCCAGGACCGGCGCTTCCCGGTCGCGCTGTCCTTCTGGGTGATGTTCGACGCCAGCCGGAAGCCGAACCGCTCGCCCTCGACCGGCGCCATTACGGGCAGGCCGGCAGCGCCGTCAGGGTGATCCGGTGGCAGGCGCGCGCGGGCCGCACGGCCGCCGGCGATGCGGCCGATGGACCAGAGATAGCCCACCTCGCCGCGGCGCCCCCACCGGGCGTCCAGGGCGGCGTGGACCCCGTATCGGTCGGCGTCGGGCGACAGCTCCAGCAGCACGTCGCGGGCGATGATGTGGGGCGTCATGCTGATGGGGCTGCCAGGTCGAAGGTAAGGCCGGAGGCGTGCCGCAACCGATGCGCCACGTCGAGGACGCGGTCGCGAGGCACCCCGACCTTCGCGGCGAACTTATCGGCCTCGGCGTGCAGGGTGGGGGCCTTCGAGAAATCTGCCTCGGCCTCGGTGTAGCGGTTCGTCATCCAGCGCCAGTCCCGCGGGCTGCCGGGAAGGTCGCGCAACATCACCACGTCCTCCATGGCGGCGAACTCCTCCGGGCCGGCGACCCCGTTCAGGACGACCTCGTCGGGCGTGCTGCACACCCAGGCGCGCAGATCGAACGCGCCCTTCGCGAAGAGGACGGCGAGGGTCGGCGGTCCCTTGGCGCGGATGTCGTCGATGATGGCGGCGCGGGACTTCGAGGTGGACGCCAGGCGGAGGCCCGGCGGCTTCTCCCGCGGCTGGCACTCGGTCAGCGCGATGACCTCGCCGTCGCGCACCAGCAGCCCGCCGGTGTTGAACTGCGTCAGCGAGGCGCCGTCAGCCTTCCGATACCGCTGACTCATCATCGCCGTGGCGTCGGCGACGGCGCTGCCTGTGAACCGCTCGGGGCTCATCCAGAAGGGCGCCACGCGGATGGCGACAACCTCGGCCGCGGTCACGGCGTCAGCTCCCTGTCGAGCGCGTCCATCTCGATCGTCCACTCACGCGGCCCGACGCAGGGCTCGGGCGACGCCTCCCACCGCGGCAGGCGCGCGACGAGGTTGCGGATGGGCGCGGGCGGCAGGTTCATACTGCGCCAGGTCTCGACCGGCACCGCCCGCATCGGGGCGCCGGCGCGATCCGCGAGGCCGGCATGAGGGTGGTCGATGGCCGTCACCCGCACGGCCGTCACCGCGCCGTGGCCGCCCGCCCGCTTGGCGCCGATGTGCTGGATGCCGGCGAGGAGCTGCTCGACGTCGTTGATCCGGCCAGTCCCGAAGGCGACGACCAACGGCGCGCTGGTAGCCCGTCTATGATCGAGCAGGTTCTTCCGCTCGTCGCGGAGGGTGATCTTGTCCATCGGCTTCCCGCGGCGGTCGTGCAGGGCAAGGGCGTGCGGCATCGAGGTGGGCCGCAGCGACCTGACGAAGGGGACGCCGAATTCCAAGGCGGGCCCGGCGACGAAGAGGTCCGAGCCGGCGAAGATGCCGTCGATCACCCGCAGCGGCACCTTCGGCAGCGGGTCGTCGTCGCCGCCGTCGTAGATGAGGCGGGCGAGCAGGCCGGCGAGGTTGATGCCGCGGTCCATGATGATGGGGGCGCCGAGGTCGAACTCGACGGCGAACGACTCCATGGCGACGATGCTGCACTAGGTGCTGGAACGGAACAACTGCCGGAAAGCCACTCCCACAAGAGTCGCAAATGGACGCACCATGTTTCATTCTCGTTGCGCGATGCGCTTAAATCAGGCTCGCTGCAATTGTAGGGGATCTAGCTATGGACGTCTTTGGGATCATGCTCATGGTGTTCGGGCTGTTGGGGGTAGTTTTAGGCTTCGCCGGGGTGGAGCCAGTTGTGCATACGACCGGATGCACGCTGCTCATCGTCGGAACGATGTTCTTCGTATGCAAAGAGATAGTGGACGAACTCCAAGCCCAACGTAGGCTGCGGGCGCCTCGGGACGGGGGCGGCCCTGGTTAGGACGCCCTGACCGTCCGGTTCCTCGGCCCGCGAGGCGAGCGCGATTTGCCCGGTGCCATCGCCCTTTCGAGCCCCTCGACGGGCTCGCGGACGGCGTCCAGTAACCCAATCACGACTCATGCGGCGAGCGTGCAACGCGGTGCGACGTGTTTTGTCGTGCGTCACCGCTTGCGAGGTGGGCGGATCGCCATGCGTTCTGCGGCGTTCAGCGACGGCGTCGTCATCGGCGCCGACGTGCCGGCGCAGGCGGACGAGGAGTCGTTCTGGCTGCACCAGCCGTATTCGTGCGAGGCGACTACCCCGATTATAGAGCGGTCACTACCCCGGTTATGGAACGCCTCTACTACCAGGGTGGGTGGTGGGTGGTTGGTGGAGTAGTAGGGATAGACGCCTCGTCGAAGATCGAACCGAGGCGGTAGCGTCCGGGCCGCCGCCGGGCAGCATCGGGCGGTTCGAGGACTTCAAGGTAGGGGCTGGCGGCAAGGGCATCGAGCGCGCGGCTCGCCCGCTCCTCCGTCACCCTGAACGTCTTCGCGGTCTCGCCGACGCTCAGGGTGAAGACGTCGTGCTGGACGCGGGTCGCCAGCAGCCAGCAGATGACCCGAAGGGCGAACGGCGGCAGCCCGCGCCACACCATTCCTATCCAGGCGTCGGCGAGCATCCGCCCTACGTCGGGCCTCGGGCCACTCGCATCGACATCCGGCGGCATGAGCGCGACGACGTCGAATTCCGTCACGCGCCCCGGCCTGCCGAACATCGGCGGCTCGTAGTTCTTCGCCTTCGCCAGCAGCTTTTTCTCGACGAGCCGCTGCTCGGCCGCCCAGATCGTGCCGGCGCCGCGGTAGCTGCCGCGATCGGCGCCCGGCAGCTCGCATAGGCGCTCTCGCGGGACGACGGAGCGCCTCCATCCCGGCCGCGTTGCGCGGCCGTAGGCGGAGAGTGCGGCGAAGACCTGGAACTCGGCGTCGTCAAGTTCGACGGCGAGGCGGGCGAGCCACGAGTTCACCCACCGGATCATGCGCTGGGCCGTTCCAGGCTCCGCGGGCGGCCTCCGCCCCTGCGCCGACGACTTGCTCGGCGTCGTCATGCGCGAGGGCGCGGTCGCCGCCGCGGACGCGGGCATCGGCGCCTTCATGACCGCCGGCGGCTGCATGGCCTGATCGCCCAGGAATTCCCGCCAGCCGACGGTCACCAGCCACAGCAGCGCGTCGCGGGCGACCGGCGCGATCCGCATCGGCGACGGCAGGACGTGGGCGCCGGTGACGGTGATGTAGCTCCCGATCATCAGCTCGATGGCGGGCGCCTTTTCGCCCGCCATCGCCTCACGCCGCCACTTCTTCCCGGTCTTCTTGATCGGGATGACGGCCTGCATGGCCGACACGTCGGCGTCGGTCAGCAGGAACAGCAAGTGAAGCCCCGTCCCGCTCGGCGACGTCTCGCAGTAGGCGCCGGGGAAGCGGTCCAAGAGCGCCTGCGCCCACGGCTCGATGACGCCGGTATCCGGGTCGCGGCAGGCATCCAGGTCGATGGCGGCGAGCATATGTCCGTCGGTCTCGCGCTGACCGAGGCGGATGCCGATGCCGGTCTTGAAGCCCTGGGCCTCGAAGCAGGCGACCAGGTCGTCGGCGCGCTCCCGCCACAGCCAGCGGCCGGGCGAGTTGGTCTTCGCCCGCACGTCCGGCGTCATGTAGGGGATCTTCTGGATGCGCCGCTGGCCGTTCTTCTCGACGCTCTCCGCCCGCCACGCGCACCACAGCGGTCGATGACGGAGGCCGATGAAGGCGTCGCCCATGAGGGGGCGCGTCACGCCCTGCTGCCCGCCATGGCGGCCCGCAGCTCGTCCATCTCGTCGGCCTCGGCGAGGACGTCGAGTTCGTCGACGTCCCAGAACACCATCCCGCCGGCTTCGTGATGGATGAGGGAGGCGAGGCGCTCGACGTCCCCGCCGAGAAGTTCGGCGCCGCCGGTGTCGTGGACCAGCATGAGGTCCACCGGCGTCTTTGTCGCCTTCGCGACGGCGAGGTAGCGGTCGAGATCCCGGCGCTCGATGCCGGTGCAGATGGTGCCGCTGATGCGGTGGGCCGTCGGCGCGGACTTGCGTTTCACCTCGACGAAGTGGCTGCCGCCGAGGCCAAGCATCAGCAGGTCAGGCGCGACGTGGACGCCGTCCGGCGTCGATATCCGCGGGCCGCAGGCGTCATCGGCGGGCACCGCCGACAGCGGCACGACGGTGAGGCCGCGGCCCAGCGCCCAGAGGGATACGATGCGCTCCGCCCAGCCGCCGTAGGAGAGGCGGGCGCGGAAGGTGCCGATGCGGCCGAAGACGGGCCGGCGGTGGTCGTGGGACATGGATCGGCCTCGCACGAAGCCGGCGCTGGCGAGGACGCGCTACGACGTGCTATGAGGCGGGTGTCGAAGTCTCCGCCTTGCGGCCCGTGCTGGCGTCCCCGCCGGCCGGGCCGTTCTAATTCTTGAGGATGAGCAGGAGGACGACGAACACCATCGCGAAGATGGCGAGGTCGCGGAGGGCGGCGAGCCAGCGACGAAGGGCGGGGCGCATCAGGTCTTGCCGCCGACAGGCTTGAACTCCGGCAGGGTCGCGAGGAACGCGCGCACGCTGGCCGCATCGACCATCGTCCGCGACGCGATCTTCACCATACGGATGCGGCCGTCCGCTGCCAGTCGGTAGAGGCCCGAGCGGCTGATGCCGAAAACTGCGGGGGCGCGCGGGAGCGGCACCATCTCAGGCGCCAGGGTCGTGTGGGTCATGCTGCTGTCCACGAAGCCGGCGCGGGATGCGCCGGGACAGCAGGCCCACTAAGCGGCCGCGAGTAACGCCTCCAATTGAATAAACGCCGGGAGCAGTCCGCGCCGACCAAGGAGTTATCGCCGGTGTTGTCTCGACGCCGCCCTGTTCTCGTTGGTATCGAGCCTTCGCAGCCGGCGCACGGCGCTTCCGATAGCCTGGCCACCCATTAGTTCGGCTACGTCTGGCGCCAGCGCCGCGACGGCGGCGCGCACGAACTCGACCCGCGGCCCAGCGTCCACCTGCACACTGGCAGCCTCTGCGTCGGCCGGCACGGAAAGGCCGTGCGCGAGCAATTTGAGGCCGGTCTCGCCGGTGACCAGACCAAAGGCTCGGAGCAACAGCAGCACCGCGACGTCGAAATTGCCATCGACGGCATGAGGGCGACCAGGCGCGCCGACGAGCTGATCTGCATGTCGGCGCAGGGCGTGGACGAGCACTTGCTGTGGCGGCGCCACGCCCGCCCGGACGACGCGGAACCCGCGGCCAAGGAAGCCGAAAGCGAGGATTGCCGGTGCCGCCTCGACTTGCAGCGCCCGCTCAAGGGTCCATTCGTCGGCGGGAAGCTCCTCCATCTCGACCGCGAGCGTCAGCAGCTCCTTCCGCCAGCTACTCGGCCTGTTGGAAAGCCTGCGCGCCCTGGCCACGCCCGTCTTCCACGACGCCCGCAGCTTCTCTTGGCGCGGCGGCGCGACCGGGATGCCGCGCAGATGGTCCTCGGCGTCCAGCACCAACATGTCGAAGCGGTGCCGAAGCGCGGCATCCATCGGCTCAAGGCGCCGCTTGAGCTGCCGCCCCGCGAGGCGCCTGGCCGCGTCGGCAATTTCGTCGAGGACACCCTGGCCATCGGCGTCTCGTGCCAACTGCAGCCGATCCGCATCATCGGGATAGACCATCTCAGCGGGCAACGGCGCGCTTGGCCCGCTCCTCGTCGAGGTCGGTCACGGTGGCCGGCGCCGACGTCAGAAATTCCGCCCACCGCTGCATCAAGATGCGCCGCATGTCGAAGAAGTCGCTGCGGCCGTAGGCACGCACCACCTCATCGCCCACGGCGTGCGCCAGGGCTTTCTCGACAACCGCGTCAGGGGCAGCCCTCGTCTCTTGGCACCACGTCTTGAATGTGGCCCGAAACCCATGAGTGGTCGCGTCTACGGACGCCCCCATGCGGCGGAGCAGGCCGAGCATGGCCATGTTGGACATCCCGCCAGGGATGGCCTGCAGGCGCCCCCCCAGCAAGCGCCCACCGCGAGAACCGGCGGCACCCGGAAATAGGAAGACCGGGTTGCCCAGCGTGCCCCGTATCTTCCTGGCCTCCTCCAGCACGGACAACGCGACGGAGTTCAGCGGCACCCGGTGTTCGCTTCCTTCCTTCATGCGCCACGCCGGCACAACCCATACCGGCCCGCCGGGCGCATCCAAGTGGACCTCATCCCACATCGCGCCGATCGTCTCGATGGTTCGCGCGGCTGTCGCCACCGTCCAGCGCATTGCGAGCGCGGACACGCAATTCTCCGACTCAAGGCGACGCATGAACGTCGGCAGTTCCGACCATCTGAGCGAGTTGCGATGCTTCACGTTCGCGGCTTCCCCCTGCTCGCCGAGGAGCGGCTTGAGGTTGTGAGACCACACCGCAGGGTTCCTCCCCTCTCGCCACCCATGCGCAATCGCCCACGCGAACACAGCCTCGCACCGGATGCGGGCGCGAAGGGCGGTCTCCGGCTTGGTCCGCCAGATTGGCTGCAGCACCTCCATCATGTCCGCGGTCGTGACGGCATTGACTGGCTTGTTTCCGATACTCGGGAACACGTGGCGGGCCATGAGTTGCTTCGCCTGGACCCGCTGCCGTTCTGTTCGCATCGCCGGCCCGTGCGCTTCAAGCCACCCCTCGAAGGCCGACCTGAAGGTGCGTGCCGGGCTTGCAGCGAGCGCGGCCGCCTTCCTAGCCTCGTCGGCAACCCGGCGAGCATTTTCCTCTGCGGCGCGCTCCGCGAGTGGATCAACCCCGGTCTCTATCTTCACTCGGGCCGCCTTCGCGGCGAGGCGTGCGTCCGCCAGGCTGACAATCGCGATCGGCGGTTTGCCTTCAGCACCTGGCCGGTAGGCGGCGCCCAGCCCCATCTCTCGGGCCTTCCCGTGCAGCATGTAGCGCAGCGACCACTTGGCCTGGCCTGGCCCGGTCACGTGCAAGTAGAGCCCGCCGCCGTCTGCGTATCGTCCCGGCTTCCTCGATGCGAGGGACCGGGCCTCCACCGGCGTGAGAGCATTGTGGATGTGCTTCGGCATGTGCCCCTCGTTCAGCCCGAGTCGGCGACCCGGCCCACGAACCGACCCACAAATAATTTGTGGGCTGGTGCAACGCAACTGGAAACAGGGCGGGACGACAACTTGAGGGACGGGGCGTAGCCCGCTGATACGAAAGGAGACACTAGGCAGGCCCGGAACGGCCGAGGACAGTAATACGGCTCCAACCGCCGGAGCCATTTTCCCCCTCGAGATCCGCGGCTAGGGTCCCGTCCCCCACGACGGAATGGCCCGCATGTCGCCCGATATCGTCGCCGAGCTCGCGCCCACCGGGGTCCTGCGCGCCGGGATCAACATGAGCAACTTCCTGCTCGTCTCGTCGCGCACGCGGGATGGCGGGCCCGCCGGCGTCTCGCCGGACCTGGCGCGCGCCCTCGCCGACAGGCTCGGCGTGCCCGTGCACTACGTCCCCTACCCCCGGCCCGGCGAACTCGCCGACGATGCGGGCTCCGGGGCCTGGGACATCGGGCTGATCGGCGCCGAGCCGCAGCGGGCCGAGAAGATCGCCTTCACCGCTGCCTATGCGGAGATCGAGGCGACCTACCTCGTGCCGCCGGGCTCGCCCATTGCGGCGATCGATGAGGTGGACAGGCCCGGCATCCGCATCGCCGTCGCCGCGCGCGCGGCCTACGACCTCTGGCTCGAGCGCAACATCCGCCAGGCGACGCTGCTGCGCGCGCCGAGCCTGGACGGCTCCTTCACGCTGTTCACGGAGCAGCGGACCGAGGCGCTGGCCGGCCTCCGCCCCAAGCTGATCGAGGAAGCGGAGAAGCTGCCGGGGGCGCGCATCCTGCCCGGCGCCTTCATGACGGTGCAGCAGGCCATCGGCACGCCGCGCGGCCGGCCAGCGGCCGAGGCCTTCCTGGCCGAGTTCGTGGAGGAGGCGAAGCGCAGCGGGCTCGTCGCGTCGCTGATCGCGAAGCACGGGGTGAAGGGGCTGTCGGTCGCGCCGCCGGCGTGACGCCGCGCCTGGTCATCTTCGATTTCGACGGGACGCTGGCCGATTCCTGGCCCTGGTTCCTCACGACGCTGGACGGCACCGCGGATCGCTTCGGCCTGGCCCGCATCACGCCGGCCAAGGCGGACGCGCTGCGCGGCCAGGACACCGGCGCGATCCTGAAGCAACTCGGCGTGCCGATCTGGAAGGTGCCGGCGATCGCTGCGCATCTCCGGGCCGAGGTGCTGCGCGCGCCGCCGCCGCCGCTGTTTCCGGGCATCCCGGAGCTGCTGCGGCGGCTGGCGCGGCGCGGCATCGTCACCGCGATCGCGAGTTCGAACAGCGAGGCGCAGGTCGCGCGCACGCTGGGCGGCGAACTGCTTCCGCTGATCGCGCATCGCGCACTGGAGGCGAGCCTGTTCGGCAAGCCGGCCAAGCTGAAGCGCCTGCTGCGCGAGGCTGGCGTCGCGCCCGCCGATGCGCTCTTCATCGGCGACGAGGTCCGCGACATCGAGGCCGCGCGCGACGCTGGCGTGGCGATCGGTGCCGTCGCCTGGGGCTACGCCAGCCCCGCCCTGCTCGCCGCGCGCAAGCCGGATGCGATGTTCGACACACCCGAGGCGATCGCCGAGTTCTGCCGCGCCTAGCCGAGCCGCGAGGCGCCTTCCGGCGAGATCCAGGCCAGGCGTCCGGCGGCGAAGGTCGCAACCGGAGCGCGCCGCGCGGCATCCATCACCACGATGTCGCCGCGCAGCCCCGGGGCGATCCGGCCGCGATCCGCCAGGCCCGTGGCCGCCGCCGGGTTGGCCGAGACCAGCGACCACGCCTGCCCCAGGGTCATCGCGCCACGCGCCTCCATCACGAAGGCCGCTTCCGGCATCGCCGGCCAGACATAGTCCGAGGCCAGCACCGTCACGAGCCCCCGCTCCGCCAGCGGCGCCGCGGAGGCCCAACCGATATGGCTGCCGCCCCGCACCACGTTCGGCGCGCCCATCACGACATGCTCGCCGGCCGCGCGCGCGTGCTCCGCCACCGCCTCGGCGGTCGGGAATTCGCAGATCGCGGCGCCAAGGGCGCGGAAGGCGCGACGGCGTTCGACCGTGTCGTCGTCGTGGCTCAACATCGGGATCCCCGCGTCGCGCGCCGCCTGCGCCAGGCGGGCCAGCGCGGCCGGCACCTCCGGCCGGCGCGACCAGGCACGCTGGGCGAGCGCCACGAAGTCGGCGGCCTTCATCCCGGCGCGGCCGGCATATTTGGCGGCCTCCGCTGGATCGTCGAGCTTCCGCACGATCGCCGCGGTGTGGTCGTTGTAGGCGAGGAGATGCACGCGCCCCGCGGCGATGTCCGCGACCAGCTCGTCCAGCGCATCGAGATTGTCCACCTCGAAGCGGCAATGGATGCGCAGATCGACGCCCGCCCCCGCGCGCGCCTCCTCGACGGCGGCGAGCGTGCGGCGCCAGGCCTCGATGCCGCGCAGCCCCGGCTCCCAGGACAGGGTGACGCCGAGGAAGGCCGTGGTGATTCCGGCGGCGAGCAGCTGGGCCGCGCTGTCACGGATCGCGAGCGCCGCCGGCACGCCGATGCCGGGCCGCGGCTGGAACTGCCGCTCATGTGCATCGCCATGAATGTCCACCAGACCCGGCAGCACCAGGAGGCCGGAGGCGTCGAAGCGACGCGCCTCTGGCGCCGCGCGCTCCGCGATCGAGCCACCGGCCAGCGCCAAGTCGCCCCGCGCCAGCGCGTCATCCAGCAGCGCCCGGCCGCCCGCAATCAACCATTCCATGCGCGTCAGGACTCCACGACGAGCTGCACCCGGCCCGCGGGATAACGGCCGAATGTGACATCCACCACCGCGCCCGCGGGGTCCACGTTCACGGCTTCCGTCACCAGCACGGGGCGGCTGCGCGCCTGGTGCAGCAGGTCGGCTTCCTCCGGCGTCGGCAGGCGGGCGGTGATGCGCGTGAGCTGGCGGCGGTAGTCCGGCACGCCGCAGGCCGCCATCGCCGAGGTGATGGACGCGTCGGCCGCCAGCAGCGCCGGAAGCTTCGCGAAGCGCGGCGCGGGGAAGTGGTGCGTGCCGAGCACCACGGGGCGGCCGTCCGCAAGCGCCAGGCGTTCGACCAGGATGACGGGGCGGCCGCGGCGGATGCGCAGCGCCTCGGCGATCGTCGTGTCGGCGTCGACTTCCGCGACCCGGATGATGCGGCCTTCCGGCGCGCGGTTGTCGCGGCGGATGTTCTCGGAGAAGCGCGTGCGCGGGCCGAGGCGGTAATCCACTACGTCCTCGGCGACGAAGCTCCCGCGGCCCTGCTCGATCCGCACGAGGCCGCGGGCTTCCAGCTCCTCCATCGCGCGGCGGATGGTGTGGCGGTTGACGGCGAAGCGGGCGCTGAGCGCCGCCTCGGTCGGCAGCCGCGTGCCGGGCGGCAGGGCGCCGGCCGTGATCTCCGCCTCCAGCGCCTGCCCGATCTGCCGCCAGAGCGCGACGCCATCGCGGCGCACGAGCGTGCCGGCGACGGCGGCGGCGGTCTCCGTCATCAATTCTTCAAGCTCCTCGGCGCGCCTGGAGGGCAGTTTCGACTTGACCTTAGGCGAGCCAATGACTAGTCGTCTAGACAAATATGAGCTCTCACCCCAACCCCCCACGACGCCGCTGGATGGCAGTCCTGGCCCGCGCCAGCGCCGACGAGATCGCCGGCAGGCTGGACGCGATTCCCACCCCGCCGCCGCATGTCCGGCTGCGCGGGCCGGAAACGGGCCTGGTCATGGTGCGCGGGCGTGCGGGCGGCGACGGCGCGCCGTTCAACCTCGGCGAGATGACGGTGACGCGCTGCTCGGTGCGCCTGCCCGACGGGCGCGTCGGCCATGCCTATGTCGCGGGCCGCGACGGGCGGCAGGCGGAACTGGCGGCGCTGGTGGATGCCTTGCTGCTGGACGACGCCACCCGCGACGCGCTGCAGGCCGCAGTGATCGCGCCGCTGGCCGAGGCGCAGGCCGCGCGGTGCGAGGCGATCGCGCGCAAGGCCGCGGCGACGCGGGTGAACTTCTTCACCATGCAGCAGATGCGCTGATGGACACGCGCTTTCCCGGCTTCGCCGATCCCGTGCTCGACGCGCAGGCCGGATTCCGGGCCGTGCTGGAGGCGATGAGCCGGCCGGGCCGCGTGCAGCCCATCGTCGCGCCGCCCGAGGTCCCGCCGGGCCTGTCGCCCGCCGCGGCCGCGGTGCTGCTCACCCTTGTGGATGCCGCGACCCCGCTGCGCCTTGCCGCGGGCGCGGAGGCCGAGGCCTGGGTGCGCTTCCATTGCGGCTGCCCGCTGGTGGCGGACGGCGCCGCCTTCGTGCTGGATCCCGCGGCGCCGCTGCTGGCGCTCGATCCCGGCACGGACGAGGAGCCGCAGGCCGGCGCGACGCTGATCCTGGAGGTCGCGGCGCTGGCCGAAGGCGAAGGCTGGCGCCTGACCGGCCCCGGCATCCGCGACGCGCATCGACTTCGCGTGGACGGCGCACCCGCCGGCTTCGTCGCGGACTGGGCCGCCAACCGCGCGCGCTTCCCGCGCGGCGTGGACGTGATCCTCTGCGCCGGGACGCGCATCGCTGCCCTGCCCCGCGGCATCGCGATCGAGGAGGCCTGACGCATGTATGTCGCGACCAAGGGCGGCGAGCAGGCGATCGGCGCCGCGCATGCCTGGCTCGCCGAGACACGCCGCGGCGACACGGCGCAGCCCGAGATCGACGTCGCCCAGATCGGGCAGCAGCTCGGCCTCGCGGTGGATCGCGTGATGGCGGAGGGCAGCTGCCACGACCGCGGCCTGGCGGCGCTCGCGGTGAAGCAGGCGCGCGGCGACCTCATAGAGGCCGCCTTCCTGCTGCGGGCCTATCGCACCACCCTGCCCCGCTTCGGCGCCTCCGCGCCGCTCGACACCGCGTCGATGCTGGTGAAGCGGCGCGTCAGCGCGACCTACAAGGACCTGCCGGGCGGCCAGGTGCTCGGCCCGACCTTCGACTACACGCACCGCCTGCTCGACTTCGCGCTCGCCGCGGGCGGCGCGCCGCCTGCCGCGCCCGAGGCGCAGGCCGATCCCGCGCCGATGCCGCGCGTGACGGAGATGCTGGCTCGCGAAGGCCTGATGCAGCGCGAGGCGCCGTCCGACGCCGAGCCCGGCGACCTCACGCGCGAGCCGCTGTCCTTCCCCGCGGACCGCCCCGTCCGGCTTCAGGCCCTGGCGCGCGGCGACGAGGGTTTCCTGCTCGGCCTCGGCTACTCCACGCAGCGCGGCTACGGCAACGCGCATCCCTTCGTCGGCGAGATCCGCGTCGGCGATGTCGCGGTCTGCTTCGTGCCGCCCGAGCTCGGCTTCGAGATCGAGATCGGCGAGATCGGCGTGACGGAATGCCAGATGGTCAACCAGTTCCAGGGCAGCCGCACGGAGCCGCCGCAATTCACCCGCGGCTACGGCCTGGTCTTCGGCCATGGCGAGCGCAAGTCGATGGCGATGTCGCTGGTGGATCGCGCGCTGCGGGCCGAGGAGCTCGGCCAGGACGCGACGGCGCCGGCGCAGAGCCAGGAATTCGTGCTGTATCACTGCGACAATGTCGAGGCGACGGGCTTCGTCGAGCACCTCAAGCTGCCGCACTACGTGGACTTCCAGAGCGAGCTCGAGAATGTGCGGACCATGCGCGAGAGCGTGCTGAAGGCGGCCGCCGAATGACTTACGCCACCGAAAAGCCCTCTCCACTCGCAGGGGGGAGAGGGTTGGGTGAGGGGGGCACGCAGCATCCGTCCACCCACGAGCCCGGCTACAACTTCGCCTATCTCGACGAATCCACGAAGCGCATGATCCGCCGCGCCATCCTGAAGGCCGTCGCGATCCCCGGCCACCAGGTGCCCTTCGGATCCCGGGAGATGCCGCTGCCCTATGGCTGGGGCACGGGCGGGATCCAGGTCACGGCCTCCGTCATCGGGCCCGCCGACGTGCTGAAGGTGATCGACCAGGGCGCCGACGACACCACCAACGCCGTCTCGATCCGCGCCTTCTTCCGACGCGTCGCCGGCGTCGCGACGACCGAGCGCACGGCCGAGGCCACCATCATCCAGACCCGCCACCGCATCCCCGAACGCGCCCTGACCGAGACGCAGATCCTGGTCTACCAGGTCCCGATGCCGGAGCCGCTGTTCCGCCTGGAACCGCGCGTGGCGGAGACGAAGCGCATGCACGCGCTCGCCGATTACGGCCTGATGCATGTGCGGCTCTATGAGGACATCGCGCGCCACGGCCATATCGCGACGAGCTACAACTACCCCGTCATGGTGAACGGGCGCTACCTCATGTCGCCCTCGCCCATTCCCGCCTTCGACAACCCGAAGATGGACCGCATGCCGGCGCTGCAGCTCTTCGGCGCGGGGCGGGAGAAGCGGATCTACGCCGTGCCGCCCTATACCGAGGTGCGGAGCCTCGATTTCGACGACCATGCCTTCCGCCCGATCCGCGCGCCGCAGGCCTGCGAATTGTGCGGCTCGCGGGAGAGCTACCTCGACGAGGTGCTGACCGACGACAAGGGCGGGCGGATCTTCGTCTGCTCCGACACGGACTATTGCGCGGAGCGGCAGGTGACGAAGGAAGCGGCCGAATGAGCGCGCTCCTTTCCGCCTGCGGCCTCGAGCTCCGCTTCGGCCGCATCGCCGCGCTGGACGGCGTGGATCTCGACATCTGGCCCGGCGAGGTGGTGGCCATCGTCGGGGAATCCGGATCGGGCAAGACGACGCTGCTGCGCGTGCTATCGGGCCTGATGCCGCCGGACGCCGGCAGGGTCGCCTTCGACGGCCAGGACGTGCTGGCGATGACGGAGGCCGCGCGGCGGAACCTGATGCGCACGCAATGGGGCTTCGTGCACCAGAACCCGCGCGACGGTCTGCGCATGGGCGTCTCCGCCGGCGGCAACATCGGCGAGCGGCTGATGGCTGTCGGCGCGCGGCACTACGGCAACATCCGCGCCGCCGCCGCGGAATGGCTGACGCGCGTCGAGATCGACGCCGACCGCATGGATGCGCTGCCGCGCACCTTCTCCGGCGGGATGCAGCAGCGCCTGCAGATCGCTCGAACGCTGGTGACCCAGCCCCGCCTGGTCTTCATGGACGAACCCACGGGCGGGCTGGACGTGTCGGTCCAGGCGCGGCTGCTGGACCTGATCCGCGCCCTCGTGGCGGAGCTCGGGCTTGCCGTGCTGCTGGTCACGCACGACATCGCGGCGGCGCGCCTGCTGGCGCACCGCATCCTGGTCATGCGCCATGGCAGGGTCGTCGAGCAGGGCCTGACCGACCGCGTGCTGGACGACCCGCAGCATCCCTACACGCAGCTTCTCGTGGCCTCGGTGCTGGCGGCATGAGCTGGGCCCTCAAGGCGGAGGGATTGGGCAAGTCCTTCACCCTGCATCTGCAGGGCGGCGTCGCGCTCCCCGTGCTGCGCGGCGTGGACCTGGCCGTCGCGCCCGGCGAATGCGTCGCGCTCGCCGGCCCGTCGGGCGCGGGCAAGTCCACGCTCATGCGCTGCCTCTACGGCAATTACGGCGCCGAGGCCGGACGCATCCTGATCCGGCATCGTGACGCGACGGCTGACCTCGCGACTGCCGATCCGCGCCTGGTGCGCGAGATCCGGCGCGACACGCTGGGCTATGTCTCGCAGTTCCTGCGCGTGATCCCGCGCGTCGGTGCGCTCGATATCGTCGCCGAGCCGCTCATCGCCCGCGGCGTCCCGCGCGACGAAGCCCGCGCGCATGCCGCGGCCCTGCTGACGCGCCTCAACCTGCCGGCCCGCCTGCACCACCTGCCGCCGGCCACCTTCTCAGGCGGAGAGCAGCAGCGCATCAACCTTGCCCGCGGCTTCGCCCCCGGCTACCCCGTGATGCTGCTGGATGAGCCGACGGCCAGCCTGGACGCCGCCAACCGGGAGGTCGTGATCGACATGATCGCCGAAGCCAAGGCGCGCGACGCGGCCATCGTCGGCATCTTCCACGACACCGAGGTCCGCGACCGCGTGGCCGACCGGTTGTTCGACGTGACCGCCCTGCCCGAGGCTGCATGACCGCCGAGACCATCCTGACCCACGCGCTGCTCGTCCTGCCCGACGAGGTGCTGCCCGGGACCATCGTCATCCGTGGCGAGCGCATCGCGGAGGTCCAGCCCGGCCGCAGCCACCTCGCCGCGGCGACGGACCTCGGCGGCGATCACGTCATTCCCGGCATCGTGGACGTCCACACCGACAACCTCGAACGGCAGGTCAGCCCGCGCGCCACGGCGCGGTGGCCGTCGCGATCGGCGATGCTCGCGCATGACCAGCAGACCGCGGCGGCGGGCGTGACTACGGTGCTGGACGCGCTCTGCCTCGGCGATCTCGGCTTCGACGCCGGGCGGACCCAGACCTTCCGCGACGGCGTCGCCGACCTCGACGCGCTCTCCGGCACGGACCTGCTGAAGAGCGAGCACTTCCTGCATCTGCGCTGCGAATTGCCGGCCAGGGACATGGTCGAGCTGGTCGAGACGGTGGCTGACCACCCGCTGGTGCGCATGGTCAGCCTGATGGACCACTCGCCGGGCGTTGGCCAGTACCGCGACATCCCGCGCTACAAGGCGATGCGGATCCGCCAGATGCAGCTGCCACCCGACCAGGTGGACCGGCGCATCGACGAGCTGCTGGAGCAGCGCGCGCGCCTGCGCGACCGCCAGCGCGCCTGGCTGCTGGAGCGCGTGCGTCACCGCGACCTGCCGCTCGCGAGCCACGACGACGACAGCCCGGAGGGCGTCGCGCAGAACGCCCGCGACGGCATCACGATCAGCGAGTTCCCCGTCGCGATGGAAGCCGCGCAGGCCGCCAGGGCGCTCGGCGTCGAGGTCGTCGCCGGCGCGCCCAACATCGTCCGTGGCGGCAGCCATTCCGGCAACGTTGCCGCCGCCGACCTGGTGAAGGCTGGCGCGGTGGACGTGCTGGCCAGCGACTACGTCCCGCCCGCGATGATCGAGGCCGCCTGGATCGCGGCTTCGAGCGGCGCGATCGGCTTGCCCGCGGCGATCGCCATGGTCACCGACCGCGCCGCACGCATGGTGCACCTGCACGACCGCGGCCGGATCGAGGCAGGGCTGCGCGCCGACCTCGTGCAGGTCCGCCCGCATGAGGGCCACGCCGTCGTGCGCAAGGTCTGGCGGGCGGGCGAACGGATCGCATGATGCGCGTCGCGGCCTATTGGGCGCCGCGGATCGATGACCCGCTGCACGCCCTGGGCTCCGCCTGGCTCGGCCGCGACGCCGAGACCGGCGCGACGGTTCCGCAACCCGCCCTGCCCGGCCTCGACATCGCGGAGGTCACCGCGGATGCGCGTGGCTACGGCCTGCACGCCACGCTGAAGCCGCCATTCCGGCTCGCAACGTCCTGGCAGGCGTTCCGCGCCGACGCCATGGCGCTCGCGGCGCGCACGCGGCCCTTCGCGCTGCCGCCGCTTCGACTGATGGAGCATCACGGCTTCCTCGCGCTGATGGAGTCGGAGAAGTCCGGCGACCTCCAGGCCTTCTGCGACGCCTGTGTCACCGCGCTCGACACCCATCGGGCCCCGCCCACTGAGGCCGAGATCGCGCGGCGCAACCCCGCCCGCATGACCGCCAGGCAGCGCGAGCACCTGGCCCGCTGGGGCTACCACTATGTCCTCGACGAATGGTGGTTCCACGTCACCTTCTCGCGCCGCCTCTCCGCCGAGGAACGCGCGGTCGTCCAGCCTGCGCTCGCCGCGCATCTCGGCGACGTGCCCGCCCTGCCCCGCCGCGTGACGGAGCTCTGCCTCTTCACCCAGGCCGCGCCGGGTGCACCCTTCCTGGTCGCCGAGCGTCTTTCGCTGCTCGGTTGAGCGCGGCCAGTACGCGCGCGACGCCGGTCGCGGGATCGGCGTCATTCGACACTGTCTCGACGTCCAGCCCCGGCGGCAGCGCCGCTTCCCGCGCCAGGCGCGCGGCGATGTCGGCCGGATCCTCCCGCCCACGGGCGGCCAGGCGCGCCGCCCGGACCGCGACCGGGGCCGTGATCTCCAGCACGCGGAGCGGATAGCGCGCGGCCTCCGGCAGCACGGCTCGCGACAGGTTGGCCACCACGACGCGGCCGCGCGCGATATCCTCCTCGATGTCGCTGGGGATGCCGTAGGACAGCCCGTGCGCCGCCCACCAGAGCGCGAAGCCGCCCGCCCCCCGCAGCGCCGCGAAATCCGCTTCCGTGATCGGCAGATGGTGCTCGCCGCCTGCCTCGGCGGGGCGCGTGATCGCGCGCCGGACCCAGCGGAAGCGCGCATCGTCGGCCAGCGCCGCCCGCGCACCCGCCAGCAGCGTGTCCTTGCCTGCGCCCGAAGGCCCGACCACGGCGACCAGCACGCCGCATCTCCGTATTGACCGCCGCGCTTCTGCCTGCGCCTATCGCGGCCTTCAAGCGGACCACCCCGAAGGTTCATCCGATGTTCACGACCCGCCCCGAGATCGCCGGCAGCTTCGGCGTCGTGGGATCCACGCACTGGATCGCCTCCCAGGTCGCGATGTCCGTGCTGGAGCGCGGCGGCAACGCCTTCGATGCGGGCGCCGCCGCCGGCTTCACGCTGCAGGTCGCCGAGCCCCACCTGAACGGCCCCGGCGGCGACGCTCCCATCATCGTGCATGAGGCGAAGTCCGGCGCGCAGCACGTGATCTGCGGCCAGGGCGTCGCGCCGGCGGGCCTCACGGTCGGCCATGTCCGCGACGAGCTCGGCCTCGACCTGATCCCCGGGACCGGGCTGCTGCCGGCGATGGTGCCCGGCGCCTTCGACGCCTGGGTGCTGATGCTCAGGGACTACGGGACCTGGTCGCTGCGCGACGTCCTGTCCTATGCGATCGGCTATGCCAGGCGCGGAATCCACTACGTCCCGCGCATCATCGCGACGCTCAACACCGTGCGACCGATGTTCGAGCAGGAATGGCAGAGCTCCGCCGAGCTCTGGCTGCGCAACGGCGGGCCGCAGGAAGGCAGGCTCTGGGCCAACCCGACGCTGGCCGATACCTGGGAACGCGTGCTGCGAGAGGCGGAAGCCGCCGGCCATGACCGCATCGCGCAGATCGAGGCCGCGCGGGCAGCCTGGTATGGCGGCTTCGTCGCCGAGGCGATCGACCGGTTCTTCCGATCGAACGAGATCCTCGATACCTCCGGCCGTCGTCACAAGGGCGTGCTGACCGGCGAGGACATGGCGAAGTGGCGCGCCAGTACCGAAGCTCCGCTGAAGCGCGACTACCGCGGCACCACGCTGCTGAAATGCGGCGTCTGGAGCCAGGGTCCGAGCATGCTGCAGACCATGGCGCTGCTGGAGGGCTTCGACATCGCCGGCATGGACCCGCTCGGCGAGCGCTTCGTGCACACGGTCGTCGAGTGCCTGAAGCTCTCCTTTGCCGACCGCGAGGCCTTCTACGGCGACCCGAACTTCGTGGACGTGCCGATCCACGCGCTGCTGTCCGAGGAGTACATCGCGGAACGCCGCAAGCTGGTGGGCGAGACCGCCTCGCTCGAGCAGCGCGCCGGCACCATCCCCGGCTTCGACCGCCCCGCGCCGGACTACGCCGCCGCCGAGGCACGCAACGAGCTCATCTCCCGAGCGCCCGGCGCCGGGGAGCCGACGGTCGCGCGGCTCGGCGCCTCGGGCGGCGACACCTGCCACCTCGACATCATCGACAGCGAAGGGAACATGGTCAGCGCGACGCCCTCGGGCGGCTGGCTGCAATCCTCGCCGGCGATCCCGGGGCTCGGCTTCTGCCTCGGCACGCGGGGGCAGATGTTCTGGCTGGACGAGAAGCACCCGAACGGCCTGGCACCGGGCAAGCGGCCGCGCACGACGCTGTCGCCGGCCATGGCGCTCAAGGACGGCCGCCCCTGGATGAGCTTCGGCACGCCCGGCGGCGAGCAGCAGGACCAGTGGCAGCCGATCCTGTATGCGCGGATGGTGGATCACGCGATGGGCATCCAGCAGGCGATCGACGCGCCGTCCTTCCACACGGAGCACTGGATCTCCTCCTTCTGGCCGCGTACGGCGAGGCCGGGGAAGGTCGTGCTGGAAGGCCGCTACGGCGGGGATGTCGAGATGGCGCTGCGCGACCGCGGTCATCGCGTGGAGGTCGGCGGGGAATGGTCGGAGGGCCGGCTTTCCGCCGCGCGGCAGGAAGCGGACGGGCAGCTCTTCGCGGGGGCCAATCCCCGTGGCATGCAGGGCTATGCGGTCGGGCGATAGGCGCGCGATGAACCGCGCGCTGACGCGCGCTTGAATTGATTTGCGCCCGACGGCATAGCACCTCATCCGGCATGTTCCGCCGGACGCTGTGCGCCCTGCCGCTGCTCGTGGCCGGCTGCGCCGCGCCGAACCTGGCGCTGCCTGCCCTCGACACGCCGGCGCCGCCACCGCCGCGCCGGGCGTCGCCCGTGAGCCTGGGAGACCGGCTGCGCCAGGAACCCTGGATGGCGCGCTTCTGGTCGGAACTGTCGCCGGCGCAACGCCGCCGCGTGCTCGGCCTGCTCAAGCGACGCGAGCCCTCGGCGACGGAGGAAACCGCCGCGCCGGCCTGGGACGCGATGGGCCTGCCCGCGCGCGAGACGCTGCTCTACGGGCCGCGCCGCGTCGTCAGCCCCGCGCCCGCCGATGCGCCCGCAGGGCCACCTGCAGCGCCGCCGGCGTGACCATCGCGCCGGCAAGCATCAGCACCAGCGCCAGGTCGCCCCAGTCGCTCGAGGCCAGCACCGACCAGCCGAGCGACAGCGCCACGGCGACCTGCATCCCCACCGCGATCCCGACATTGCGGACGACCACGGGCCGGGGCGTCGCCGGCCCCGGCATCGCGCGTTCGGCCATCGCCGCGAAACGCGCCCGCGCCGCCGCAGCCGCGGCGTCCGCGCCGGCGCTGACGGGCAGGGGCAGCACGCGCGTCAGGTCGTCCGAGCTGTCGTCGCGCCGATCACGACGGAGATGCCGCCGTCGAGATCCAGCAACGCGTCGCGATCAGCGCGCCGGCGATCGCGCTGTCCTCGACCTGCACCCAGGCCAGGCAGCCCAGGATGACCTCAAGCCCCGCCGCTGCGACCGCCAGGCCTATGTCCTGGCGCGGGCGGGGTAGCGGGTCACGCCGGCTTCACGGCCTGGGCGCGAAGCTGCGCGATCGTCGCGCGGTTGGTGACCTGCTCGGGGTTGGTCCGCACCTCGATGATAGCGGGCTTGCCGGAGGCGCGGGCGCGGTGGAAGGCGGGCACGAGTTCCTCGGTCCGCGTGACGACCTCGCCGTGGCCGCCGAAGCTCTCGATGAAGCGGGCGAAGTCGGGGTTGGTCAGCGCCGTGCCGGAGACGCGGCCGGGATAGGCGCGCTCCTGGTACATCCGGATCGTGCCGTACATGTTGTTGTTGAACACCATGACGATCGGCGCCACGCCGTGGTGGAAGGCGGTGGCGAGTTCCTGGCCCGTCATCAGCGCGCCCCCATCGCCCACGAAGACGATGACGCAGCGCCCGGGATAGGTGATCGCGGCACCGATGGCCGCGGGCACCGCATAGCCCATCGCGCCGTTGGTAGGGCCGAGGAATTCCTGCTCCGCACCGACATGCATGAAGCGCGTCGGCCAGGTCGCGAAGTTGCCGGCATCCGTCGTGAAGATCGCGTCGGCCGGCACGGCCTTTTCCAGCTCCTGCAGCGCGACAGCCAGGTTCAGCGGCCCCTCGTAGTGCGGCGCCTTTGCCTGCGCCTCCCGCGCCGCGCGCACGGCCTGGCGCCACTGGCCCCAGCGAGGCGATGCCACGCGCTCGTCGCGCAGTGCCAGCGCGAAGGCGTTGACGTCGGCAGTGATGCCGAGTGCGACACGATGCACGCGCCCGATCTCCGCCTGGTCGGGATGCACCTGCACGATGGGCTGCCGGCCCGCGAGGTCGAACAGCGTGTAGCCCTGGCTGACGGGCTCGCCCATGCGGGTGCCGATCGCGAGGAGCAGGTCGGCCTCCCGCGCCTTCTGCACGAGGCCCGCATCGGCGCCGACGCCGAGGTCGCCGGCGTAGTGCGGGCTCGTGCCGTCAAACAGGCTCTGCCGGCGGAAGGCGACCGCGACGGGGATGTCGTTGCCGACGAGGAAGTCGCGGATCGCCGCGCGCGCTTCCTCAGTCCAGCGGCTGCCGCCGAGAATCGCCAATGGCCGCTCGGCCTTGGCGAGCATCTCCATCAGCTTCGGGATGGCCAACGGCGCGGGATGCGCGGGCAATACGGCCTGCGGCCCGATGTCGGGCACCGCCGCGACGTGCTTCTGCATCTCCTCGCTCAGCGCGACGACCACCGGGCCGGGGCGGCCGCTGACCGCGACGTCGAAGGCATGGGCCATCAGCTCGGGAATGCGCGCGGCCTCGTCGATCTGCGTGACCCATTTCGCGATGGGTGAGAAGAAGCGGCGATAGTCCACTTCCTGGAAGGTCTCGCGGTCGGTCTCGTTCATCGGGATCTGCCCGACGAGAAGGACCAGCGGCGTGCTGTCCTGCTGCGCGACATGCACGCCGATCGCGGCATGGCAGGCGCCGGGGCCGCGGGTCACGACGGCGACGCCGGGCCGGCCCGTCAGCTTGCCATGCGCCTCCGCCATGTGGATGGCGCCGGCCTCGAAGCGGCAGGTGATGAGCTCGATGCGGTTGCGCTGGTTGTAGAGGCCGTCCAGCAGGTCGAGGTAGCTTTCGCCCGGCACGGCGAAGACATGGGTCGCCCCGTTCGCCACCAGCGCGTCGGCGAGCAGCTGCCCGCCCGTCCTGCCCTCGGCCCCTGCCGCCATCGCCGCCTTCCTCCGCGCAACCCTGCGGAGGCCGGTTTACCCCCGCTCGGAGGCGTCGGCTACTCGGCCGGCGCGTGACCGTGGCCGTGCCCGGCGGGCTGGGTGGTCTCGAGCTCGGTCAGCTTCGCCGCGATGGCGCCGATCGGCCTGGTGTAGACCGCCAGCAGCAGATAGAGCGCGGGCACGGCATAGAGCGTGAGGAAGGTGGACAGCGTCACGCCGCCCACGATCACCACGCCGATCGCCTCCCGGCTCTCGGCGCCGGCGCCATGCGCCATGGCCAGCGGCACCGCGCCGAGCACGGTCGCGATGGAGGTCATGAGGATCGGCCGCAGCCGCACCACGGACGCCTCCAGCACGGCGTCGTGCACGGACAGGCCGCGGTCGCGCAGCTGGTTCGCGAATTCCACGACCAGGATGCCGTTCTTCGCCATCAGGCCGATCAGCAGGATCATGCCGATCTGGCTGAAGACGTTGAGCGTGTTGCCCGTGAGGTGCAGCGCGAGCAGGCCGCCGGTCACCGCCAGCGGCGTCGAGAGCAGGATGATGAAGGGGTGGATGAAGCTCTCGAACTGCGCGGCGAGCACCAGGAACACGACCAGCAGCGCCAGCGCGAAGGTCACGTAGAGCGCGCCGGAGGCTTCCTTGAACTCCAGCGACTGGCCGCGGTAGCTGATGCGCGCATCCGGCGGGAGCACCTCGCGCGCGACGCCTTCCAGGTAGGACAGCGCCTCGCCCAGCGTGTAGCCCGGCGCGAGCGAGGCCGTGATGGTGATGGCGCGCACGCGGTCCTCGCGCGCGAGGCTCTGGGCGCGGGCCCGTTCGGACAGGGTGACGACGTTGGACAGCGGCACCAGCGCGCCCTGCAGCGCGCCACCGGTGCCGATCAGGCCGAGCGCACCGCCATTCGTCGTGCGCACGAAGATGTTCTGCAGGTCGTAGGGCGTCGCGCGGTCCTGCTCGCGCGCCTGCAGCATGATCTTGTATTCCTCGCCGCCCTGGACATAGGTGCCGACCTCCCGCGCGCCCAGCATGGTCTCGATCGTGCGGCCGAGCGCCTGGATCGAAACGCCGAGCTCGGCGGCCTTACGGCGGTCGATCTCCACCCGGATCTCGGGCTTGGTCTCGCGGTAGTTGTTGTCGAGGTTCTGCAGGCGCGTGTTCTGCCGCGCGCGCTCCATGAACCGGTCGCGCCACTGCACCAGCGTGTTGTAGTCCGCGCCGCCGATCACGAACTGCACCGGCGGCTGGAAGCCGCGCTGGCCGAGCGAGGGCGGATTCAGCACGAAGGCGCGCGTGCCGGGGATGGCCAGCAGCTGCGGCATCAGCTCGGCCGCGATGGTCTGCTGCTTGCGCTCCCGCTCGCTCCAGGGGGCGAGGCGCATGAACATGTTTGCCTGGTTGGACTGCGCCGGGCGCTGGAAGCCGCCGATCGTCGCGAATGACGCCGCGATCTCCCCGCTGTCGATGTAGGGCTGCAGGATCCGCTCGATCCGCTGGGTCTGCTCGCGCGTGTAGGCGAAGCTCGCGCCTTCCGGCCCGGTGGTCGGGATGATCAGCGTGCCGCGGTCCTCGATCGGCGCGAATTCCTTGGGGATCACGTTGAACAGCGCGACCGCGAGGCCGCAGATCGCGCCCATGATGCCGAGCGTGATGATCGGCGCCGCCAGCGCGCGCTTCAGCGTGACGCGGAGGCACCAGTTCATCGCGAGGAAGAAGGGCTCCGTGACGCGCACCAGCCAGGTGTCGCCCTCATGCGCCTTCAGCAGCTTCGAGCACATCATCGGGGTCAGCGTGAGCGCGATGAGGCCCGAGAACGCGACCGAGGCCGCCAGCGCGAAGCCGAATTCCGTGAAGAGCCGGCCCGTGTTGCCGCCCATGAAGGACAGCGGCAGGAAGACCGAGATCAGCACCAGCGTCGTCGCGATCACCGCGAAGGCGATCTCCCGCGATCCGCGCAGCGAGGCCAGCAGCGGGTGCTCGCCTTCCTCGATCCGGCGGTGGACGTTCTCCAGCACCACGATCGCGTCGTCCACGACGAGCCCGATGGCGAGCACCAGGCCGAGCAGCGTCAGGACGTTGATGGAGAAGCCGAGCGCGGCCAGCGCGATGAAGGAGGCCAGGATCGAGACCGGGATCGCGACGGAGGGGATCAGCGTCGCGCGGAAGCTGCGCAGGAAGAAGAAGATGACGATGACGACGAGGACCAGCGCGGTGATCAGCGCGTGCTCCACTTCATAGATGGATTGCGCGATGAAGAGGCTCTCGTCGTAGCCGATCACGACCTCGACGCCCTCGGGGATGCCGGCACGGATCTTCTCGACCTCGGCCTTCACGCCGTCGGCGACGGACAGAGTGTTGGCGGTGGATTGGCGCAGGATGCCCAGGCCCACCGCGGGCTTCCCGTTGATGCGGTACTCGCCGCGCGTGTCCTCCGGCGCGACCTCCACCGTCGCGACGTCGCCTAGCAGCACCTGGCCGCCGCCGCTGCGGCTGATCACGACCTGGCGGAACTGCTCGGGCCGGCTCATGCGGGTGTCGGTGCGGACAGTCAGCTCGCGCTGCGTGCTCTCGAGCCGGCCGCCGGGCAGCTCCACGTTCTCGCGCCGGATCGCGTCCTCGATGTCCTGGACGGTCAGGCCGCGCGCGGCCAGGCCCTGGCGGTCCAGCCAGATGCGCATGGCCGGCTTGCGCTCGCCCAGGATCAGCACCTGCGCCACGCCGTCCACGACCGCAAGGCGGTCGCCGAAGCGCCGGCGGGCCAGCTCCGTCAGGTCCATCGCCGGCATCGTCTCCGACACCAGTGCGATCCAGAGGATTGGGCGCGAATCCCCGTCCACCTTTTGAACCACCGGCGTGTCGGCGGCTTCCGGCAGGCGGGCGAGGGTCCGCGCCACGCGGTCGCGCACGTCATTCGCCGCGGCATCCACGTCGCGCGTCAGGCGGAACTCGATCGTGACCTGGCTGCGCTCGTCGCGCGACTGGGACGTGATGAACTTGATGCCCTCGATGCCGGCGACCGCGGCCTCGATCAGCTCGGTGATCTGGGTGTCCACCACCGCGGCCGAGGCGCCGCGATAGGTCGTGGTAACGGAGACCACCGGCGGGTCGATCGCGGGGTATTCCCGGATCGGCAGCTTCATCAGCGAGGCGATGCCGAGCACCACCAGCATCAGGCTCACGACGGTCGCGAAGACCGGCCGCTTGATCGAAACGTCGGAGAGCACCATGGCCGCGGTCCTTTCGGGCGGGCGGTCAGGAAGTGGGGCGGGTCAGCGTTTCGGTGACGCGCACCGGCGCGTCGTTGCGCAGCCGCTGGATGCCGCGCACCACGACGGGCTCGCCGGCCTGCACGCCCGATGTGACCTCGACCTCGCCGGGCAGACGCTGGCCGAGACGGACCTCGACGCGCCGGGCGCGGTTGTCGCGGATGACGTAGACGTAGTTGCGGTCGCCGATGGGGTCGAGCGCCTCCTCGGCCACCACCAGCGCGTCGTTGCGGCGCTCCATCTCGACCTCGACGGTCATGAAGAGGCCGGGCTTCAGCGCCTCATCCGCGTTGTCGAACTCGCTGATCACTCGGACGGTGCGGGTGGTGGTGTCGATCCGCGTGTCCACCACGGCGACCCGGCCAAGAAACCGCCGTTCCCCGAAGGCGGAGGCCCGCGCGATCACGGGCGTGCCGACACGGATGCGGGCGACGTAGATCTCGGGCACCGCGAACTCCACGCGCACGCGGGAGATGTCGTCGAGCGTGGTGACCAGCGTCCCGGGCTGGACCAGCGCGCCGACGCTAACGGCGCGCAGCCCGACGCGGCCGGCGAAGGGGGCGGCGACGCGCAGTTCCTGCAGGCGAGCCTCGGCCTGGCGGACGCGGCCCTCGGCCTGGCGCGCCAGCGCCTCCAGCGTGTCGAGGCGCTGCGCGGCAATGGACTGGCCGGGCTGCAGGCTGCGGCCGCGCACGACCTGGCTCCGGGCATCGTCATAGAAGGCGCGGGCCTGATCGAGCTCGGCGCGCAGCGCGGCGGCATCCAGGACGACGAGTTCCTCGCCTTCCCGCACGGTCTGCCCTTCCTGGAAGCGGATCTGCTCGACGATGCCGGTCACCTTGGCGGTGATGGAGACCGCGTCGCGGGCGCGCACCGTGCCCACGCTTTCGGCGCGCTCGATGACGGTTGCGGTGCGAACGGGCGAGACGACGACGCCCACCGGCCCGCCACCACCACCCTGCCCGCGCTGCTGCGCGTTGGGGGCGGCTGCCTCGAGCCCCACGAGCGCGAGCGGGCGGGGCAGGCCGAACTGCTCGCCATAGACATGCCAGGCGACGCCGCCCCCGACGAGAAGGGCCAGGACACCAAGCTGGGGAAGCGTTCGCATGCGAGCCCGATCCTGATCCGCGCTGTTCTGGCCCTTCAACGAAGGCCCGGCAAGCACTCTCTTCGTCTAAACGCGCCTCACGCCGTGAGAAAAGCTTACGCCATCCGCGACACGTGGGACGCGTCCCGG
The DNA here is from genome assembly GCF_050563545.1 of Falsiroseomonas sp. HW251. Lineage (NCBI taxonomy): Bacteria > Pseudomonadati > Pseudomonadota > Alphaproteobacteria > Acetobacterales > Roseomonadaceae > Falsiroseomonas > Falsiroseomonas sp. HW251. The sequence goes on along the minus strand of NZ_JBNXUM010000005.1, from coordinate 166,075 downwards.
CGCTGCAGCCTACCCCTGAGGCAAGGTTTCTGTAACCTATTGTGGTAAGCAAATGGCATGCCGACAAGGGGAAGCCTTGCGGGGCTGGCCGGCGGGTTGCCGGCGGCGGCATGATGGGCGCCCTTGCTGGCGGGAACAGGATGCGATGCGTGCGATCTTCGTCATGATCAAGTGCGAGATGGGCCAGGCCTACCGCGTCGCGCGCGAGATGGCCGACACCATCCCCGAATTGTCGGAGATGCATTCGATCAGCGGGCAGTACGACCTGCTCGGCAAGTACTACCTCGAGCCCGACCAGGACATCGGCCTCTTCGTGGTGGAGCGCGTGCAGTCCGTGCCGGGCGTGAAGGACACCTACACCCTGCAGACTTTCAACGCCTTCTCGGGCGCGCGGGGGTAGAGCGCGCCGCCACCCTTTCCGGCGCAGGCGCCCCGGCGGCGCCATGATGCCGCCCGAGCAAAGCCTTGCAGCCGGGCCATGTTGCGCATCGAGGAGGACTCTCCCATGCGCTTGCTACCCGCCCTGGCGCTTTCCGCCGCGCTCGCCACCGGTGCCTGCACCAACCCCGACGGCACGATGAATGTGCCGGGGACGCTGGCGATCGGTGCCGGCGCGGTGCTGGCGACGGCCGCCATCGCGTCCGCCAGCCAGCCCCGCCGCACCAACAACTACTATTACAGCGAGCCGCGGCGGAGCTACGGCTACCGGCAGCCCTACTACGGGCGGCCCTATGCCAGCGGCTATGGCTACGGCTACCCCCAGCGCCGCACCTGGTAGCTCAGCCCCAGGTCCGGAACTCCGGCATCCCCGAGATCGGCGGCGCCTTCTTCAGCGCCGCGATGTCGGGCACCGGGCGGGCGAGCTCGGCGTCGCCCGCCACCGCCGCCTCGATCGCCGCGGCGACGGCCATGACCAGCGCGTCGCCGCCGCGCGGCCCGACGATCTGCAGGCCGAAGGGCATGCCCGCGCGGTCCTTCCCGAGCGGGATGCTGATCGCGGGATGGCCGACCAGCGTCACGGCGTAGGCCAGGGCGAGCCAGTGGTAGTAGGTGCGCGTGGCTTGGCCGTCGATCTCGGCGGGATAGAGCTCCCGCCAGCTGCGCGGGCTGATCGTGATGGCGGGGGTGACGATCACGTCGTGGTCGGCGAAGAAGCGCTGCCAGCCGCGGTAGAGGCGGGTCTGCTCGGTGGCCGCGCGGCTGTAGTCCTCCAGCGTGTAGCGCAGGCCTTCCTCGACATTGGCGCGGACGTTCGGGCCGACGAGGTCAGGGGTCTTGCGGCACTTCTCGAGATGGGAGGACAGAAAGCTGGCGGCGCGGAGGACCTCGAAGGCCTCGTCGGTGCCGCGGCAATCCGGGGTCGCCTGGGCGACCCGGCCGAAGAGCGGTTCCAGTTTTGCGACGCGATCTGCAAAAACCTCGCGAATATGCGTCTCGGTCGGCGTGAAGCCGAAATCCGGCGTCGCCGCGACCCGCAGCGAGGCCAGGTCCACGCGCATCGGCGGGAACAGGTCCCGGTCACCCTTCCGCACCGCCCGCCCATGCAGCGTGTAGGCCAGCGGGTCCAATCCGTCGTCATCCGCCATGGCCGAGAGCAGCAGCGCCGCGTCCTCCGCCGTCCGCGCCATCGGCCCCAGCACCGGCAGGTTCGACCAGCCGAGCCCGCGCCGCTCCGCCGGCACCAGGCCGGGCGAGGGCCGGTAGCCCACGATCCCGTTGAAGGCCGCGGGGTTGCGCAGACTGCCGCCGGTGTCGCTGCCCGAGCAGATCGGCGCCATCCCGCAGGCCAACGCCACCGCCGACCCGCCTGAGGAGCCGGCCGCCGACTTCGTGGGGTCGAAGGGGTTGCCCGTCGCGCCGTAGACGGTGTTGCGGGTGTTGGCGCCGGCGCCGAATTCCGGCGTGTTGGTCTTGCCGATGACGATGGCGCCGGCGGCGCGGAGATTCGCCACCATCGCCTCGTCGCGCGTGGGCACGTGGTCGGCAAACAGCGGGCTGCCCCAGGTCGTGCGCAGGCCCTTCGTCTCCTCGAGGTCCTTGATGCCGATGGGCAGGCCGTGCAGGGCGGGCAGCGCCTCGGCTCGCGTCACGGCGGCCTCGGCCTGCTTCGCGGCTGTACGGGCACGGTCGGTGTCCATCGCGACCATGGCGTTGACCGCGGGGTTCACGGCCTCGATGCGGGCCAGGCAGCTTTCCAGCAACTCGACGGGGCTGAGCTTCTTCGCGCCGATCAGGCGGCGCGCCTCGACGGCGGTGAGGTCGCAGGGTTCGGTCATGCGCTTGGGCTCCTCGATTTCATGAGGCGCATAGAAGCTTGTTTTGACCCCCGCGTGCACCCCGGGGCAGGCTCGCGCCATGAAGAGACACGTCCTGGCGGCCGCCTGCGCAGCCGCGTTCTCCGCCGCCATGCCCGCCGCCGCGCAGGACGGCATCGCCGAGCGGCTCCGCCAGCTCGACCGCGGCGCGCGATGGACGCAGGCCGGTGTCGTCACCCTGCAATTCCCGACCCATCACCCGCAGGGAATGGTGCGGCACGACGGGCGCTTCTTCCTCTCCTCCGTCGAGATCAATGAGGCGACGCAGCGCTACCCCGAGCTTCGCGACGGCATGGACCGCTCGCCCGGAAGCGGGCGCGGGCACCTCTTCGAGGTCGCCGGGGATGGCCGGCTGCTGCGCGGGATCACCATCGGCGACGGCGACATCTACCACCCCGGCGGGCTCGACTTCGACGGCACCCATATCTGGATGCCGGTCGCGGAATACCGCCCGAACAGCCGCAGCATCATCTACCGCGTGGACCCCGCGACGCTGCGCGCGGAGGAGGTGTTCCGCTTCCCCGACCACATCGGCGGCCTGGTGATGGATCGTGCGAGCCGCACGCTCTACGGCGTGTCCTGGGGATCGCGGCGGCTCTATGCCTGGCCGATCGGCGCCGATGGCCGGCCGACCAACCGTGACGAGCGGCCGGAGGCGCTGCGCCGGCCCAATGTCTCGCACTACATCGACTACCAGGACTGCCACTCCGTCGGCGAAGGGCTGGCGCTGTGCTCGGGGCTGAACACCTACCGTCCGCAGGGTCCGCAGGGGCCGGTCTTCTCGCTCGGCGGGGTCGAACTCGTGGACCTCCGCCGCGGCCAGCCCGTGTTCCAGCTGCCCATCGAGCTCTGGACCGAGCAGGGCAAGCCCATGACCCAGAACCCCTTCGCCGTCGCGGCGGAAGGACCGGGCCTTCGCTTCTGGTTCGCGCCGGAGGACGACACGACGAGGCTCTTCACCTACGACGTGCGGCCGCGCTGAGCCCTCAGTAGCCCAGCGCGCAGCCGTCCTTCCGTGGATCGCTGCCGCCGACCAGGCAGCCGCGCTCGCGGTCGATCAGGATGGCCTGGCCGCCGCCATGCGGCTTGTCCACCAGCTCGCACTGATGACCGAGGCGGTTGAGGCGATCCACGACCGAAAGCGGAATGCCCGTCTCCACCTGCACCTTGCCCTGGAAGGGGAAGAGGCGCGGCGCGTCCAGCGCCTCCTGCACGTCGAGGCCGTATTCGAAGTGGTTGGCCAGGAACCAGCTCTGCCCCATCGGCTGGTAGTGCCCGCCCATCACGCCGTAGGGCATGACCGCTTGTCCGTCCTTCATCACCATGCCGGGGATGATGGTGTGCAGCGGCCGCTTGTCCGGCGCGATGCAGTTGGGATGGCCCTCTTCCAGCCGGAAGCCGAAGCCGCGGTTGTGCAGCATCACGCCGGACCGCTCCGCGAGGATCCCCGTGCCGAAGCCCGCGAAGAGCGAGTTGATGAACGAACACGCATTGCCGTCGCGGTCGACGACCGAGAGATAGACCGTGTCCTTGTGCTTCATCCAATCGGCCTCGCCGGCCGGCGGCATCTCGGGCATCGCGCGCTCGTCGGAGATCAGCTTCGCGAGCTTCTCGAGGTAGCCGTCGGAGATCAGCTTCGCGACCGGCACCTCGACCTGGGACGGGTCCGCCAGGAAGGCGTCGCGGTCGCGATAGGCGAGCCGCGCAGCCTCGACATGGCGGTGCATGCGCTCGACCGAGAGGAACCCGCCTTCCGCCGTGCCGAGCCGCTCGATCATGCCGAGGATCATCAGCACCAGCAGGCCCGAGCCGTTGGGCGGGCACTGGTAGACCTCCATACCGCGCCAGGTGCGGCTGATCGGCGTGACGAATTCCGCGACCGAGGCGCCACGCGCGAAATCCTCGGCGGTATGCGTGCCGCCGGCCTCGCGCAGGGTCGCGACCATGTCGGCCGCGATCGGGCCCTCGTAGAAGGCCTTCGCGCCGTGCCGGCCGATCGCCCGCAGCGTGGCGCCGAGCTCGGGCTGGACGAACTTGTCGCCCAGCGCATAGGCCTCGCCGTTCCTGAGGAAGCGGCGCGCGGCAGCCGGGTGATTGGCGAGCTTGCCGACCGACGCTTCCCAGTCCCAGGCGACGCGCGGCGAGATATGGAATCCGCCCTCGGCGAAGCGGATCGCGGGCTGCAGGAGCTCCTCGAGGCTCTTGCGGCCATGCGCGGCGTTCAGTGTCTCCCACGCGCTGACCGCGCCGGGCACGGTGACGGAATGGGCCGATGTCGGCTCCATCCTCGTCAGCCCCGCGGCGCGGAGCGCTTCGGGCGTCGCGCCGCGCGGCGCGCGGCCCGACCCGTTGATCGCGATCACCTGGCCCGTGCCGGCCGGCGCGTAGAGGCAGAAGCAGTCGCCGCCGATGCCCGTGCTCGCGGGCTCCACCACGCCGAGCACCGCCGCCGCGGCGATAGCGGCGTCGAGCGCATTGCCGCCGGCGCGCAGGATGTCGAGCGCGGCGAGCGTCGCCTGCGGCATGGAGGTCGCCGCCATCCCGTTCTCGGCATAGACGGCGCTGCGGCCGGGGGCGTGGAAATCGCGCTTCATTCTCTAGACCTGCGTTGTTTGCGCTGGCGGCTGGCGAAGCCAGCCAAGGCCGCGGATGCGGCCGCCCGGCGTCTGAGGGCACATCAATGCGTCAACGCGCCGCCGTCGATCAGCAGGCTCGCACCTGTGACCATGCGGCTCGCGTCCGAAGCGAGGAAGACGATCGCGCCGATGATGTCCTCGACCTGCATGACGCGGCCGAGCGGCATCTGGCGCACGATGCGGTCTCGGAACTTCGCGTCCGACAGCACGCCCGCGGTCAGCGGCGTCTCCACGAAGCCCGGCGCGACAGCGTTCACGCGGATACCCTTCGGGCCGAGCTCGAAGGCCATCGCCTTGGTCATCCCTTCCACCGCATGCTTGGTCGCGGTGTAGACCGAGCGGTTGGCGCCGGCGACGTGGCCGTTGACCGAGGAGAGATTGACGATCGCACCCCCCTTCCCCGCCGCGACCATCCCCGCCGCCACGGCCTGCGCCACGGCGAACATCGCGGCGACGTTCAGCTCCAGCAGCGTGTCGAGCGAGGCGTCGGAGACCTCGAGGAAAGGCTCGCGGATATTCGTGCCGGCGTTGTTCAGCAGCACGTCGAAGGGCCCGTGATCCGCGACGACGGCGCGCACGGCCGCCCGGTCCGTCACGTCCAGCCGCACGGCCGTCGCGCGCAGCCCGGCGGCCGCGAGCTCGGCGACGGTCTCCTCCATCCCGGGCAGGGTGCGGGCGGCGAGCACGACCTCGGCGCCGGCCGCGGCCAGCGCCACGGCGCCGGCGCGGCCGATTCCCTTGCTCGCGCCCGTCACCAGCGCGCGCTTCCCGTCCAGTCGGAAGCTCGGCGTGACGGGAAGGGTCATGGCATGCGGTCCTGGGGCGTCTCCTGCGGGGGTGAATGAACCCCCGCCCGGCCCCGCGCAAGCCACCCACTTTCTGCCCCGGGCCTTCCCGCCGACCCGTCGCCGGAGTAGGACGCGACATGGACCAGATCGCCTATGCCGACTTCGAGCAGGTCGACATCCGCGCCGGCACCGTCGTGGACGCTCAGCCTTTCCCCGAGGCGCGCAAGCCCGCCATCAAGCTCTGGGTGGATTTCGGCGGCGAGATCGGCACCCGCCAGTCCTCGGCCCAGCTCACCATCCACTACACGCCGGACCGGCTCATCGGCCGCCAGGTGCTCGCCGTCGTCAATTTCCCGCCCCGCCGCATCGCCGGCTTCGAGAGCCAGATCCTGGTGCTCGGCGTCCCGGACGAGAACGGGGCGGTGGTGCTGATCCGCCCGGACCTCAAGGTCCCCGATGGCGGGAAGATGTTCTGAGGGGGAAGCGCGGGGATGGCCATCCGCTACTACACCGTGACCTGGGACCAGCTGCACCGCGACGCCAAGGCGCTGGCCTGGCGGCTGGTGGAGAAGGGCCCGTGGAAGGGCATGGTCGCGATTACCCGCGGTGGGCTGATCCCCTGCGCCATCATCTCGCGCGAGCTGGAATGCCGCCTGATCGAGACGGTCTCCATCGTCACCTACGACGAGGAAAAGCGGGGCCAGCCCCAGGTCGTGAAGCCGCCGGGCGCCGCGCTCGAAAGCCAGGGCGAGGGTTGGCTGATCGTGGACGATCTCGTGGACACCGGCACCACCGCGAAGGTGGTGCGCGCGCTGCTGCCGAGGGCGCATTTCGCGACCGTCTATGCGAAGCCCGCGGGCAAGCCGACGGTGGACACCTTCATCACCGAGGTGAGCCAGGACACCTGGATCCTGTTCCCCTGGGACACCGAGCCGCAGTTCATCGCCCCGATCGCGAAGAGCCACGCCGCCCAGGCTTGAGCCGATTTTAGGGTTTTGGGATTTTAGTCTTTTAGCCCTCAACGGGCCCTCGCGTCGGACAAATTCCAATGGACCCGCAACCCCGCCGCAATCCGACCCGGAATGCCGTGTCGGTCGGGTCGGGTCGGGGGCGGATCGGTCGTCGTCGGTCATATAGGATAATATGCCGGTCCCGTGGCCGGCAGCAAGCGGCAACTCAGGCGGCAAATTTGAGGGCCGCCGCCATGATGGTGCCCGTCACCCCGCCTTGCAGCCGTCAGGCCATGGGCCGTCCGGCCAGCGCGGCCTCGATGGCACGGGTCAGGACCGGGGCGTCGGGCTCGGTCTGGGTAGGAAAGGCGCGGACAGAACGCCCGTCGCGGCCGATGAGGTATTTGTGGAAGTTCCAGCGCGGCGGGCCGCCGGCGCGCGCGGCGAGGAAGGCGTGCAGCGGGTTCGCGTTCGGCCCGCGCACCGCGGAGACCGCGGAAAGCGGGAAGGTGATCCCGTACATCGCGTCGCAGAACTGCCGCACGGCGCGGCTGTCGGTGCTTTCCTGGTTGAAGTCGTTGGAGGGCACGCCGATCACCGCGAAGCCGCGCGCCTCGAAGCGGTCGTGCAGCTTCTGCAGCCCGGCATATTGGGGCGTGTAGCCGCAGAAGCTGGCTGTGTTCACCACCAGCAGCACGCGGTCGCGGAACTCGGCGAGCGCGAGCGTCCCGCCCTCCAGCGCGGGCAGGCTGAGGTCGAAGACGGTCTGGGCCGGCGTGGGCGCAGCAGCCATCATCAGCGGCGCACCGAGCAGCGCACGCCGCGACAGGTCAACCATAGCGCTCCTCCATCCAGGGGTCGCCGCGATTGTGGTAGCCGCGGACCTCCCAGAAGCCCGGCCGGTCCTCCCGCAGCAATTCGATCCGCGTCACCCATTTCGGCGACTTCCAGAAATAGAGATGCGGCACGACCAGCCGCACCGGGCCGCCATGCTGGCGCTCCAGCGGCGCGCCCGCCCAGGCATGGGCAAACAGGTTCTCGTCGCGGGCGAAGTCGTCCAGCGCCAGGTTGGTGGTGTAGCCGTCGTAGCTGCTCAGCGCGACGAAGCGCGCCTCGTCCTTCGGGCGCGCCATCGCCAGCAGCGCCGCCACCGGGACGCCCCGCCAGGTGTTGTCGTAGCGCGACCACTGGGTGACGCAGTGGATGTCGTTCACCCGCTCCTCCTGGGGGAGGGCCATGAACTCCTCCAGCGTGAGGCGGACCGGCGCGGCGACCAGGCCCTCGATCCGCAGGCGCCAGTTCCCGGGGTTCACGTCGGGCTGGACCCCGAGGTCGAGGACGGGAAAGTCGCGCACCAGGCGCTGGCCCGGCGGCAGCCGGTCGGCCAGCGGGTCGCCATGCGTGCCGGTCAGCAGCCGGCCCTCGCGCGCCCAGCCTTCCTTCGCCTCGATCAGCTTGTCCTTGACCTTGCCGGTCAGCGGGACCTCGTCCTCGGCCATGGGGCCTCCTCTTCCGGGCATACGTGCAGGCGAGGCGGGCGGATGCAAGGGGAACGCGGCTCGGCGCCGCAAGCCCGGCCGTTCCGCCTTCACGCGGAGTTCACCTCACCGAGGGTTGTGCCGTGCCTAGGCTGCACACGCCGTGCGGACCTGCCGGACCGACGCGGCAACCCGGAGGGTCGGAGCATGGCACAGGAAGGGATGAAGATCGGGATCGACGACATCGTCGAGCAGGCGACGCATGGCGTGCTGCGCGCCATGGACGCCCGCAAGGTCTCCGCCGGCGGCATCAACTTCCGCGACCTGGTGGCCGCGGGCTACACCGTGGACTTCAATATACGCGTCGGCGGCCGGGTCGGGCCGATTGATATCCAGCAGCTCGGCGGGCTCCGGGAACGCGCGGGGTGAGGGCGCCTGGCCCGCTCTGCCCGAGCGCGCCGCCCGACTGGCCGGACGCCAGGCTGATCGGCGTGGCGGCGGGCACGGCGGAAGCGCCGGCGATCGGCTACACCGGGCCGATGCCTGTGACGCCGGATCTCCTCGCGCTGGCCGCTCCCGTCGAGCCGACCGAGGTGTTCCGCTTCGCCGCCACCTGCCAGGAGCGCGCCTGCCACCACTTCGACGGTCGGCGCTGCGGTCTGGTGCGCAAGGTCGTCGCGCTGCTGCCCGAGGCGGCCTCGGACCTGCCGCGCTGCGGCATCAGGCGGGATTGCCGCTGGTGGCAGGAGGAAGGGGCCGCGGCCTGCCGCCGCTGCCCGCAGGTCGTCACCGACAACCCCGCGGTGGATGCCGGGCTGGCGGCGGCGTTGCGGGCCGACGCTTAGCCTGACGACGCGCCGCGCGCCGCATCCCGGCGTTCGGCTCTGCACATCGGCGCGAGGGGCGCGCAGTTGGCGCCCCTCCGTGGCAGGATCGGTGTCGCAACGGTGGGAGGCGGCGCATGCGCCAGCGCGACCTGCTCTTCGCGGCGGTGGGCGTCGCGGTGATCCTGCTAGCCTGGCCGCTGGTGACGGGCCTGCCGGGCCTGTCATCCGTGTTCGGCGACGGCGCACGGACGATCTCGATCGACCCGGTGCTCCAGCGCGCGGTGCCGCGGTAGGGGTCCTACCCCTTGTCCCGCATCAGCCGGGCCTTGTCGCGCTGCCAGTCGCGGGCGGCGATGGCGGCGCGCTTGTCGTGCTTCTTCTTGCCCTCGGCCACGCCCAGCGTGACCTTGGCGACGCCGCGGTCGTTGAAGTGGATGTCCATCGGCACGACGGTGACGCCTTCGCGCGTGATGGCGCCGATCAACTCCGTCACCTGCTTCTTGTGCAGCAGCAGCTTGCGCGGGCGCCGCGGCTCGAAGCGGGCCATGAAGCTGCCGGCCTGCCACTCCGGGATGTAGCAGTTGAACAGCCACATCTCGCCGTCGCGCTCGCCGGCCCAGGCCTCGGACAGCGTGGCGCGGCCCGCGCGCAGCGACTTCACCTCCGGTCCAACGAGCATCAGCCCGGCCTCGATCGTGTCGCCGATCTTGTAGTCGAAGCGCGCCTTGCGGTTCTGCGAGGCGATGCCGTGGCTGATCAGGCCCTTCTTGCGGGGTTCCGCCATCCCGTTCCGCCGCTCAGTTCAGCAGCCCGGCGCCCGTCATCGCTTCGCGGACGCGGGCCCTGGTGGACTCCGCGACGGGCGCCATGGGCAGGCGGCAGAAATCCGTCGGGACCTTCCCGAGCAGGTTGGCGCCGAACTTCACCGGGCCGGGCGAGGTCTCGCAGAACATGGCGTCGTGCACCGGCACCAGGCGGTCCTGGATGGCGATCGCCTCCTGCGGGTTGCCGCCTGCCCAGGCGTCGTGCATCTGCCGGCAGAGCCGCGGGGCGATGTTGGCGGTGACGCTGATGCAGCCATGCCCGCCGGCCGCGAGATACGCGACCGCGGTGTGATCCTCGCCCGAGAGCTGGCAGAAATCGGGACCGCAGGCGAGGCGCGTGTGGATCGGGCGCGCCAGGTTCGCCGTCGCGTCCTTCACGCCGACGATGTTCGGGTGCTTCGCGAGCCGCGCCATCGTCTCGACCGTCATATCAATGACGCTGCGGGGCGGGATGTTGTAGATGATGATCGGCAAGTCGGCGGCATCCGCGATCGCCATGAAGTGGCGATAGAGGCCCTCCTGCGTCGGCTTGTTATAGTAGGGTGTTACGACCAGCGCGGCATCGGCGCCGGCGCGCTTTGCGTGCTTCGTCAGCGCGATCGCCTCGGACGTGGAGTTGCTGCCGGTGCCGGCGATGACGGGCACGCGGCCCTTCGCAGCGGCGACGCAGTGCTCGACCACCTCGTGGTGTTCCTCGTGGCTCAGCGTCGGGCTTTCGCCCGTGGTGCCGACGGGGATCAGGCCCTGCGTGCCCTCGGCGATCTGCCAGTCCACGAAGTCGACGAAGGCCTTGAGGTCCAGGTCGCCATTGGCCTGCATGGGCGTGACGAGCGCCACCAGCGATCCCCGGAACATGTTCTAACCCCTGGCCGTGTAGGACCGCGATACCTAGGCCCGGCGGCGCGGCGGGGCAACCTTCAGGCCGCCTCGGGCGGCGGATTGGCGTTGGCGCGGCCCCACCAGGCGATCTCGATGCCGAGCGCGGCGCCGAGTCGCGCCGGCGCCTCGGGGCTGGCGATATCGAGGTCGAGGAAGCGCGGATCGCCGGCGAAGACCTGGCGCATCGCCGCGTAGTGGGCGGCGACCCAGCGGCGCAGGTCCCGGGGCCGCGCCCCGCGGCCCCGCGGCAGGCCGGTGATGGCGACGCCGGCCAGGCGCTGCGGCAGGCCGGGCCAGCGCATGATGCTGTCCGCGATCTGCTGCGGCGGGCGGGCGTTCAGGATGAAGAGGCAGTCCGGGTGTTTGCGGCGGATCGCCAGCAGCAGCGCGATGTCGAGATTGGGCCAGTAGTTCGCCCCCCAGGCCGGCACGCAGATATCCATCTGCGTCAGCACGTCGAGGTCCCGGAGGTAGGCGAAGGGGTCGTCGCGCTCGAACCAGCCGTCATAGACGAGCTGCCCGACCGGCTTGTCCCCATGGACCCAATGCGCGCAGCGCAGGCCGGAGCGGGTCAGTGCTTCCTGCAGGGTGGTCGTGCCCGCTTTCGGAAAGCCCACAACTATGGCACGCACCGCCCTGCTCCAGCTTCCTACCGGCGGGGGATCGGCCGGCCCTGGTTCATGAACCCCTGGGCCGCGATCCTGCTGCGCCAAGCAACAACGGATCGTGTGGATGAGCAAGCTGCGTCTGGTCGCCCTGCTCCTGCTGAGCCTCGCGACACCCGCCGCCGCGCAGCCCTGGGCCAGCCGGGCGGAGCGCGAGGCCGGGCGCCAGGCGCTCGCGGCCGCCCAGGCCAACCGCTTCGCCGATGCCGAGGCGCTCGCCGCCGGCGCCGACCCGATGGCGCGCAAGCTCGTCACCTGGATCCGGGTGCAGAGCCGCGGCTCGCCGGCAACCGGCGCCGAGATCGCGGCCTGGCTGGAGGCGAACCCGGACTGGCCGCTGCCCGAGACCGTCGCCCGCCGCGCCGAGGAAGCGCTGGCCGGCGAGCCCGACGACGCGCTGGTGCTGCGCCATTTCGGCCGGATCGCGCCGCGCGGCCTGGACGCCGCCCAGCGCTACGCCGATGCGCTGAACCGCGCCGGGCGCGGTCGCGACGCCACGCCGGTGCTGCGGGAAGCCTGGCGCGGCGGCGCGACGTCCGACCCGGCCGCCGAGGCCGCCTTCGCCGACCGCAACGCGCCGGTGCTGGCCGCCGACGACCATTTCCGACGCTTCGATCGGCTGATGTGGGACGGCCAGGTCGCCGCCGCCGCCCGCGTCTCGCCGCGGCTCGATGCGCGGCGGCAGAACGCGGCCAATGCGCGGCTCAACCTGCGCGGGGAGCGCGACATCGAGGGCGTCGCCGCCTATCGGGACATCGGCGTCTGGTACGAGCAGGCCCGCCTGCTGCGCCGGCGCGACCGCGACGCCGAGGCTGCCGCCGCCTGGGCGCAGGCCGAGCCGCTGCAGCGCGACCTCTCGCCCGAGGCGCAGCGCGCGATCTGGGCGGAGCGGCAGATCCTCGCGCGCAAGCTGCTGCGCCAGCTGGATGCCCGCACGGCCTATCGCGTGGCGGCCAATCACGGCGTGACCGAAGCGGGCGAGGCGCGGCAGGAGGCGGAGTTCCTCGCAGGGCTGATCGCGCTGCGGCGGCTGGACGATGCCGCCGGCGCGCAGCGGCACTTCGCCCGCGTCGCGGAGGGCAGCACCTCCGTCATCACCCGCGCGCGCAGCGCCTATTGGGACGGCGTCGCGCTGTATGTTCTGGGGCGGGAGAACGAGGCCCGCGCGAAATGGAACGAGGCCGCGGCCTTGCCCGTCGCCTATTACGGCCAGCTCGCCAGCCGCGCGCTCGGCGAGAGCCCGGCGCAGCTCGCCGCGCGGATCAACGCCACCGCGCTGCCGACCCCGCCCGAGGATCGCGCGCGCGCCTTCGGCGGGCGGGAGCTGGCGCGGGCGGTGGTGACGCTGGCGGATCTCGGCCAGTCCGACCGCGCGCGGCTGTTCCTGCTGCGGATGGAGGATGTCTCGCCCGACGCGGCCGATCGCTGGCTGATCGCACGGCTCGCGGTGCTGATCGGGCGGCCCGACCACGCCGTCTGGATCGCGCGCCGGTCGGGGGTGGACGGGATCATCCTGCTCGAGGACGGGTGGCCCACGCCCTATGCCACGCCGCCCGACGGGGCGGAGGCGGCGATCGTCAACGCGATCACGCGGCAGGAAAGCAATTTCGACCTCGGCGCGATCTCGTCGGCCAATGCGCGGGGCCCGATGCAGCTGCTGCCGACAACCGCGCAGGCCGTGGCGCGGCGGCTCAACGTCCCGCACAACACGGCGATGCTGACGACCGACGCCGCGCACAATATCCGGCTCGGCTCGGCCTATATCCAGGACCGGCTGGCCCGCTACGACGGCGCGCTGCCGCTGGCGGCCGCGGCCTACAACGCCGGCGCAGGGCGCGTGGACGAGTGGCTGGTGACCTATGGCGACCCGCGCGCGCCGAACGGGCCGGACATCCGCGAATGGATCGAGCTGATCCCCTTCGCCGAGACCCGCAACTACGTCCAGCGCGTGGTGGAGAACACCGTGGTCTATCGCGCCCGCAACCCCGCGACGGCGGACCAGCCCAATCCGCTCGATCGCTACCTGGAAGGGCGGAAGTGACGCCGCGGCGCCATCGCTTCCACGCGCGGGACGGGCTCGAACTCGCCGCGGTCGAGTATGACGGGCCGGAGCATCGCACGCCGATCCTGTGCCTCTCCGGGCTGACACGCGGCAGCGGCGATTTCGAGCGGCTCGCGGCCAGGCACGCCGGCAAGCGGCGGGTCATCGCGCTGGACCATGCAGGGCATGGCGACAGCGCGCGGCCCGACGGCATCGCGCGCTACGGCATCTTCCAGTCCGTGAACGACGTGCTGGACGCGATGGCCGCGCTCCACGCGCCGCGCGCGGTCTTCGTGGGCACGAGCTTCGGCGGCATCCTGACCATGGTCACGGCGGTGCTGCGCCCGTCCTGCATCGCCGGCGCGGTGCTGAACGACATCGGGCCGGCGCTGGAGCCGGCCGGGCTCGATCACGTGCAGAACTTCGTGGGTCGCGATCCCGCGCTGCCGGGCCTCGAGGCCTGCGTCGCGCATCTCAAGGCGACGTTGCCGCCGCTGAGCCATGACGAGGAAGGCTGGCGGCGCTTCGCCGCGGGCACCTATGCGCCGGACGACCACGGCACATGGCGGCCGCGCTGGGACATCCGCATCGCGGAGGCGCTGCGCGGCAATGCGGCGCCGGACCTCTGGGGGCCGTTCCGGGCGCTCGCCCATGCGCCGGTGATGCTGGTCCGCGGCGGGGTGTCGGAACTGCTCTCGGCGGAGACGGCGGCCGCGATGCGGCGGGCGCGGCCCGACATGGCCTTCGTGGAGGTGCCGGGCTGCGGGCATTGTCCCTCGCTGGAGGAGAGGGCCGTCGTGCCGCTGCTCGACCGCTTCCTCGACGCCGTCCCGTGACGCCGGCGAAGTGGGTCGCGACGCTGGGCGGGGCGGGGCTGATCCGGCCGGCGCCCGGCACCTGGGGATCGGCGGTGGTGCTGCCCCTGGCCCTGCTGGGCCCCCTGCCCTGCCTGGTGCTGGCGGGCGCCGTCACCGTCGCGGGCTTCTGGGCGGGGCCGCGCGTGCTGACGGCGGAGGAGGATCCCGGCTGGTTCGTGGCCGACGAGGGCGCGGGGATGCTGCTGGTGCTGGCCGCGCTGCCGCATCCGTCCTGGCTCGGCGTGATCCTCGGCTTCGTGATCTTCCGCGCGCTCGACATCGCCAAGCCCTGGCCGGTTTCCTGGGCGGATGCGCAGGCTGGCACGCTCGGCGTGATGCTGGACGACATCCTGGCCGGCGCGATCGGCGCCGCGCTGCTGCTGGCCATCGGCCGCTTCTTCCCGGGGATCCTCGCGTGATGCTGACGCAGAAGACGCTGGACGAGGCCGCCGCGCTGCTCGCCGCGCTGCAGGAACGAGGCCTGACGCTCGCGACCGCGGAGAGCTGCACCGGCGGGCTGATCAGCGCGGCGCTGACGGCGATCCCGGGATCCTCGGCGACGCTTCTCGCGGGCTACGTCACCTATTCCAACGCCGCCAAGACGCGGATGGTCGGCGTGCCCCCCGCACTGTTCGAGGCACGTGGCGCGGTCAGCGAGCCCGTGGCGCGGCAGATGGCACAGGGCGCGCTTGCCGACGCCGGCGCCGACATCGCGGTATCCTGCACTGGCATCGCGGGACCGGGCGGCGGCAGCGCGGCCAAGCCCGTCGGCCTCGTCTTCATCGGCTGCGCCCGGCGCGGCGCGGTCACCGAGGTCGAGCGCCACGTCTTCCCCGGCGACCGCACCGCCATCCGCGCCGCCACGGTGGACGCGGCCTTCGGGATGATCCGCCTCGCGCTTTCAGCGCGGTGATTCGCCAAGCGCTTTCGGAGTGAACGCCATGACCCTCGACACGCTGCTCGCCGCCATCGACGCCGACCACGACAAGGCCGTGGCGCGGCTGATGGAATGGCTGCGCATCCCCTCGATCTCCGCCCAGCCGCAGCACGCCGCGGATTGCGTCGCCGCGGCGGAATGGATCCGCGACGACCTGGCCTCGATGGGATTCACGGCCAGCCTGCGCCAGACGCCGCGGCATCCCGTCGTGGTCGCGACGCATCCCGGCACCAATGCGGACGCGCCGCGGCTGCTCTACTACGGCCATTACGACGTGCAGCCCGCCGACCCCTTCGAGCTCTGGGCCAGCCCGCCTTTCGAGCCCGTGCTGGTGGAGGGGCCGCATGGGAAGCGCGTGGTCGCGCGCGGCGCGGTGGACGACAAGGGCAACTCCATGACCTGGATCGAGGCGATGCGCGCCTGGTGCAAGGTCGCCGGCGGCCCGCCCTGCCCCGTCGTCGCGGTGATCGAGGGCGAGGAGGAAGTGGGCTCGCAATCCCTGCCGGCCTTCCTCAGGGCGCATCGCGAGGAGCTGAAGGCCGATGTCGCCGTGATCAGCGACACCGGCATGTGGAACATCGCGACCCCCGCGATCACCACGCAGCTCCGCGGCAACACCCACCTGCAGGTGGACATCAAGGCGTCCAGCCGCGACCTGCATTCCGGCATGTATGGCGGCAGCGCGCGGAACGCGGTGAACCTGCTGGCCTCCATCATGGGCGACCTGCACGACGCGAACGGACGCATCCGCCTGCCCGGCTTCTACGACGACGTGAAGGAAGCGACGCCGGCGCAGCGCGCGGCCTGGCAGGCGCTCGACTTCAGCGAGCACGACTACCTCCGCGACATCGGGCTTTCGATCCCGGTCGGCGAGAAGGATCGCGGCGCGCTGGAGAGGCTCTGGGCGCGGCCGACGGCCGACATCACGGGCATGTGGGGCGGCTATACCGGCGCGGGCAGCAAGACCGTCATCGCGTCGGAGGCCCATGCGAAGGTCTCCTTCCGCCTCGTCCCCGGCCAGGACCCGCAGCGCATCGTGGGCTGTTTCGAGGCCTTCGTGCGGGAGCGCCTGCCCGCGGATTGCCAGGCGTCCTTCACGGTCTTCGGCACCAGCGAGGGCATCGAGGTCCCGACGGACAGCCGCTTCATCCGGGCGGCGCAGGCCGCACTGGCCGACGAATACGGCGTGCCGCCCGCGATGATCGGCTGCGGCGGCTCGATCCCCGTGGTGTCGCAGCTCAAGGAGATCCTCGGCCTCGACACCGTGCTGATGGGCTTCGGCCTGGAGGACGACCAGGTGCACAGCCCGAACGAGAAGTTCGAGATGCGCTGCCTGCTCGGCGGCACGCGGAGCCATGCGAGGATGCTGGCAAGGCTCGGCGCATAGGGCGGCGCCGCGGCCGGGGCGATGAAACAGTGCCGAAGCGCACTGTGCCGCGACGTCCGGCGGCGCTAACCTGGGCCCGGTGACCGGGGACGGTGACGATGGGGCTGCGGCGCAAGGCGATCATGGGCGCGGCGGCGATGGCGCTGGCCTTGCCCGTCGCCGCGACCGCGCAGCCCGCCCGCGTCGCGCTCGTCATCGGCAACGCGACCTATGCCGAGGGCAGCCGCGTGGCCGCCGTGCCGGGCTGCGCACCGGCCGCGCGCCAGGTCTCCGCCGCGCTGCGCCGCGTGGGATTCAGGGTGACCGAGCGGCTGAACGTCGGACGCGGCGCGGCCGATGTCGCCATCGCCGGCTTCGCCCGAGAGCTGCGCGACTCGCCGGGTGCCGTCGGGGTCGCCTATGTCTGCGGGCAGATGGCGAGCCTCGGCGACCGCGCCTTCCTGCTGCCGGCCTCGGCGACGATGGAGCGGGAGGCCGATGCGGTCACGCAGGGAATCGTGGCCCGCGGCATTCCGGAGGCGATGATCCGCGCTCAAGCCGCGCTGGGGCTTGTCGTGCTGGATGGCTTCGTCCCCTCCCGGCCGGCCGCGGCACCGCTGGCGACCGCGCTGAGGCCGGTGGCGGAGGCGGCCGCCGCCGGCGGCATCGGCTTCGCCGCCGCGCTCGACGAACCCCGCAGCGACGGCACGCCGCTCGCCGCCGCGCTGGAAGCCGCGCTGTCGGGACCGCAGGTCAGGCTGGGCGAGGCCATGGCCTCGCTGCGCGGAACCTTGCCGCCGGGCACGCTGGTGAGCTTCGCCGTGCCGGCGAACCCGGGCTTCCTGGCCGGCGAACCACCGCCGCCGCCGGTCGTCGCAGCGCCAGCCCCGCCGCCCGCAGCGGCACCCCCGGTCGACGCCCCGGCGCCAGCACCTGCGCCCGTCCCCGCCGCGGTCGCGATCACCATGCCCGACGAGCCCGCCATGACCGAAGGCGACCGCCGCCGCGTGCAGCAGGCGCTCGCCCGGCTCGGCTACTACAGCGGGCAGGCCGATGGCGTCTTCGGGCCGAACACCCGCGCTGCCATCCGGCGCTACCAGTTCGAACTCGGGACGGAGATGACGGGCACGCTGACCGCTGCCCAGGCGAGCCGCCTGGTGCAGCCCTAGCCGCGTGCGGTGGCGGCGTGCGCCGCATGACGATTGGCGCCTGGCGTCGCTGCCTGGCGGGCCGGCCGCGGGCCGTCGGGAGCCTTGGGGGCGGAAGGAGCCGAGATGCGACTTTGGCTGAAGTTCAACCTGGTCATGATCATCGCCTTCACCGTGGGTCTCGCCGCCGCGGCCTGGTTCTCCCGCGGCATCGCCGAGGCGACGGCGCGCGCCCAGGTCCTGCATGAGGCGTCGCTGCTGATGCAGCAGGCCACCTCCGTTCGCGGCTACACCGCGGCCGAGATCGAGCCGCTGCTCGCCGAGCAGAGCGCGCAGCGCTTCCTGCCGCACACGGTGCCGTCCTGGGCGGCTCAGCAGGTTGTCCGCACGCTGCAGCGGAACTTCCCGGACTACGACTACAAGGAAGCGGCGCTGAACCCGACCAACCCCGCCGACCGGGCGACGGATTGGGAGGCCGACATCATCAGCTTCTTCCGGCGCGACACGGCCGCGCGCGAGCATATCGGGGAGAGGCAGACGCCGAACGGCCCGGTGCTGACCTTCTCCCGCCCTTTCCGTATCACCAACGAGGCCTGCCTGACCTGCCATTCGACGCCCGCGGCCGCGCCGGTACCGATGGTGGAACTCTATGGCCCGAACAACGGGTTCGGCTGGCACATGGGCGAGGTGATCGGGGCCCAGATCGTCTCGGTGCCGATGAGCCTGCCGCTGGGACGAGCGGCGCAGCAGCTCGAGGCGCTGCTGATCAGCCTCGGCGCCGTCTTCCTGGCGATGCTCGTCCTGATGAACGTGCTGCTGCATGTCGTCGTCATCAAGCCGATCCGCGGGATGACGGCCTCGGCCGAGAAGATCGCGGCCGGCGATTTCTCCGAGCCCGAATTCACCGCGGCGGGCCGCGACGAGATCGCCTCGCTCGCGCGGTCGTTCAACCTCATGCGGCGCAGCCTTGCCAATGCGATGAAGCTGCTGGACGCGTGAGCCCTTCAGGCACGGGATCGTCATGATGGCGCTGCCCGAACGGATCGGACGCTACGTCGTCGAGGCGCAGATCGGCGGCGGCGCGATGGGCGTGATCCTGCGCGCCCATGACCCCGACCTGGACCGGCGGCTCGCCATCAAGCTGATCGCGAAGGACCTGCTGCAGGGCGCCGACGGCGCGGAATACGTCGCGCGCTTCCAGCGGGAGGCGCGCGCCTCCTCCCGCTGCCCACATCCGAACATCGCAATGGTGCACGATTTCGGGCTGCATGACGGCCAGCCCTTCCTGGCCATGGAGTT
This sequence comes from Falsiroseomonas sp. HW251, assembly GCF_050563545.1. NCBI lineage: Bacteria > Pseudomonadati > Pseudomonadota > Alphaproteobacteria > Acetobacterales > Roseomonadaceae > Falsiroseomonas > Falsiroseomonas sp. HW251. The sequence continues at coordinate 147,065 of NZ_JBNXUM010000005.1, read as the reverse complement.
CGTGGCGGGGAACAGCCTGGCCGCCGAGATCGCGGGCGGGCGGCGCTTCGGCCCGGCGGAAGCCGTGCACGTGATGGGCCAGGTGCTGGACGGGCTGTCGGCGGCGCATGCCGCGGGGATCGTGCACCGGGACATCAAGCCGTCGAACATCCTGCTGACGCCCGACCTCGTCGCGAAGATCGTGGATTTCGGCATCGCGCGGCTCGGCGGGTCGGAACTGACCCGTGTCGGCGACATGATCGGCACGCCGAGCTACATGTCGCCGGAGCAGTGCCTGGGCAACGAGGTCGATGGTCGCAGTGACCTCTTCTCGGCCGGCGCGGTGCTGTACGAGATGCTGTCGGGCCTCCGCGCCTTCGCCGGCGGCTCCATCGTGGAGGTGGTGCGCCGCGTCGTGGACGCCGAGCCGCCCCCGCTGCCGCCGGAACTGCTCCAGGGTTTCCCGGCTCTCGCCGCGGTGCTGCATCGCGCGCTCGCCAAGCGCGCCGAGACGCGCTTCCCATCCGCCGAGGCGATGGCCAGGGCGCTGCGCGCCTCCATTGCGCCGGCCGCGCCGGGACCGGCGGCGGATGCGACGACGGTGCAGGCATCGCCGCACGCGGCGGGCGGGCGGATCGACGACGGCGCGATCCGCGCGCTGGAGCGCCACCTCGCGGCCTATATCGGGCCGGTCGCGGGGGCGGTGTTGCGCGATGCGCTGCGCCAGGCGCGCTCGAGGGAGGAGTTGGTCGAACATGTCGCTTCCACCATCCAGTCCGCCACGGACCGCGCCCGCTTCCTGGCCGAGGTGACGCGCGGCGTCGCCGGCGTGGCGGCCGCAACCCCATCGCGGGCGGGTTCGCCGATGGATCCTGTGGTGGCCACCATGGCGACGCCGGCCGGGCCCCCGCCTCCCGTGGATGCGGCGGCGCTGGACGCCGTAAGGCGGGCGCTGCTGCCCTATATCGGTCCGCTGGCCGGCACGCTGGTCAAGCGCGCGGCCGCCGACGGCGCCAGCATCGACATCATCTGGCAGCGTCTCGCACGGCATATCGAGAAGGATGCTGAACGCGCGGCCTTCCTGGCCCGGGCGCCGCGCTAGCCCGCGATCGGCTTGAGCGCGCGCACCGCAGTTGGGCATGCCACGCCGTGAATCGCCGTGCGCAAGCACGGCGCGGCGCGGCCATCACCCCCTTGCGACGGCGGCGCGCAGCACCTGGAGCGCCTCCTCGATCATGCCGGAGGTGACGTCGAGATGCGTACAGGCGCGGATGCGACCGCCCAGCATGCTGAGCTGCACGCCTTCCATCCGCGCGCGGTTCACCAGTTCCATCGCACCGACGCCGGTGCCGGATGGATCGAAGAAGACGAGGTTGGTGTCGGGATCCTCGACCTTCATCCCCGGCATCTGCGCAAGGCCGCGCGCGAGCGCCTTCGCATTGGCGTGGTCCTCGGCGAGCCGGTCAATGTGGTGGTCGAGCGCATGAAGGCAGCCCGCCGCGCAGACACCGGCCTGGCGCATCGCGCCGCCGAGCCGCTGCTTCCAGCGCCAGGCCTCGTCGATGAAATCGGCGCTGCCGCAGAGCACCGCGCCGAGCGGCGCGCCGAGGCCCTTGGTGAAGTCGAGCCAGACGCTGTCGAAGCCGGCAGCCATCTCGGAAGCGGGGATGCCGGCGGCGACGCAGGCATTCATCAGCCGCGCGCCGTCCATATGGGTCGCCAGGCCGTGCTGCTTGGCGATGCCGGCGATCTCATCCAGGACGTGCTTCGGCCAGACCGCGCCGCCGCCGATGTTGGCGGTCTGCTCGACCTCCACCAGACGCTGGGTCGGCGTGTGGCGGGACTTGCCGCGGATATGGGCGCGGAGCTCGTCGGGGCCGTACATGCCACGCGCGCCCTTCAGCGGCAGGATCTGGAAGCCGCCGAGCGCGGCATGCGCGCCGCCCTCGCTGGTCAGGATATGCGCGGTCTCGTGCGCAATGATCTCCTCGCCGGGGCGGCAATGCGTCAGCGTCGCCGCGACGTTGCACATGGTGCCGGACGGCATGAAGACCGCGGCTTCCTTGCCCATCAGGGCCGCCATGCGGTCGCAGAGCGCATGCACCGTGGGATCGTCGCCATGCTGCTCGTCGCCGACCTCGGCGCGCATCATCGCGTCCTTCATCGCCGGGGTCGGGCGGGTCTGGGTGTCGGAATAGAGATTGATGCGCACGGGGGGCGCGCCGGCGGGCGGGCGGACGGGGGTGAAGCGCGTGGCGTGGGGCAGCTCGGTCGAGGCCAAGGTCGGACGTCTCCTGCGTGTGGCGCGCATTATGGCGGAATGGGCGGGCGCGGCCAGACGGTGGTAGTCTCGCTGGCTATGACCCCCTTGCAACGCCTGGCCGAGCACGCCGCGGGATGGCGCGACCGGCCGATCCCGCCGGATCTGGAACGGCACGCCAGGCGCGCGCTGGTGGACTGGTTCGCGGCGCTGCTGGCCGGCGCCGCGATGCCGCCGGCGAGCCTGATGGCGGCGGCGCTGGAGGAAGGCGCGCCGAAGGGGCGCGGGGCGGTCTGCTATGTCGATGGCCTGCGCGGGTCGGTGCGGCGCGCGGCGCTGCTCAACGCCACGGCGAGCCACGCGCCGGAATTCGATGACATCCACCGCGACAGCGGCTACCACCCGGGCTGCCCGACCATCCCGCCGGCGCTGGCGGCGGCGCAGGCGCGGGGTGCCGACATGGCGACGCTGCTGCGCGCGGTGATCGCGGGCTACGAGGTGGGATGCCGGATCGGCGTCGCGGTGCAGCCCAGCCACTACCGCTACTGGCACACCACGGGCACGGTCGGGACCTTCGGCGCGGCGGCGGCAGTCTCCGTGGTGCTGGGGTCGGATGCGGAACGGATCGCGCATGCGATCGCGACGGCGGCCACGATGGCAGGCGGGCTGCAGCAGGCCTTCCGGGGTGCGGGGATGAGCAAGCCGCTGCATGCCGGCCACGCGGCGGAAGCGGGCGCGCTGGCGGCGATCGCGGCGGCGTCGGGCGTGACGGGGGCGCTGGATGTGCTGGACGGGCCCGTGGGCTTCGCGGCCGCGACAAGCGAGGACCGCGGCAAGTGGGACAAGGCGCTGGCGGGGCTCGGCGAGGAGCACGCGATCGCGGCGATCACCGTCAAGAACCACGGCTGCTGCGGGCATATCTTCGCCGGGCTCGACGGGCTTTCGGCGCTGCGCACGGAGCACGGCTTCGGGCCCGGCGACGTCGAGGCGATCCATGTCGGGGGCTACGGGCCGACCAAGGAAATCTGCGATCGGGCGGTCGCGGAGACCGAGCAGGAGGCGCGCTTTTCCCTGCAATACTGCGCGGCGGCGCTGCTGGTGCTGGGCGGCGTGCGGATCGAGGCGTTCTCGCCGCAGAAGCTGCGTGATCCCGCGATCCGGGGGCTGATGGCGCGCGTGACGGTGTCGCTCGATCCCGCGCTGGCGGACGCCTATCCGCAGGTGCGGGCGGCCAACGTCACGGTGCGGCTGAAGGACGGGCGCGTGCTGGAGCGCCACCAGCCCACGCGGAAGGGCGATCCGGACATGCCGCTGACCGACGCCGAGTTGTCGGCGAAGTTCCGGGAGCTGGCCGTGCCGACGATAGGCGCCGAACGGGCGGAGAGGCTGCTCTGCGCGCTCTGGACAGGGCGCGACCTGCCGGAGGCGGTCTAACGCTTCGCCGCCAGCCCGTGACGTTCCCAGATCGGCGCGATCGCGGGACGGCGCGCGACGGCCTGGGCGAGCGCCTCGACGCGCGGCAGGTTGGCGGGCGTCCAGGCGCGGCCGCCCATCCAGCGCGACATCACGGCGACGGGGATGTCGGCCACCGAGAAGCGCGCGCCGAGCAGGAAGGGCGCGTCGCCGCTGCGCAGCCCCGCATGATCCTCGATCACGCGCAGCACGTCATGGCCGAGCGCCTCCGCACGCTCGCGGATCGCCGGCGCCGCGTCCTTCGGGCCGAAGCGGTCGGGATAGTCCCAGCGCGTGACATGCGGGTAGAACTCGGCCGCGAGCAGCGTCATCCAGCGCAGCGCGAGCGCGCGCTCCGTCGAACCTGCCGGCGGCAGCAGCGCCGCATCGGGATGGCGGTCGGCGATGGTCAGCAGGATCGCCAGGCTCTCGGTCATCACCGTGCCGTCGGGCAGGACCAGCGTGGGCAGCCGCCCCATCGGGTTGATGGCGAGATAGGCCGCGCGCAGCTGGTGGTCGCCTTCCAGCGGCACCTCGCGCAGGTCGACGGGCTGCCCGGCCTCGGCCAGCGCCATCTCGACCATGGCCGAGCCGGAGCCCCGGTCGCCGTAGAGGAGGTATCCCATGCCCGTCACCCTGCCCTGCCTCACGCGGGAATGCCCAACGCAATCCCTTGATGCCGCGGTTCAACGCGCGTGATGTGGGGGCGGAGGAGAACAGTCGCATGCATGTCCGCAAGATCCTCACCTGGCGCGAGGAGACCTTCGAGGAACTCGGCAGCCGGCCGGACCGGCCCGTTGTCAAGGCCGTCGGCATCGCCGTGATCCGCAACCCCTTCGCGGGCAAGCCGATGGCCGGCGACCTCACGGCCCTGTTCGAGGCCGGGGCGGCGCTCGGCGAACGGCTGATGCCGAAGCTGGTCGAGCTGCTGAACGGGCCCGCGGTGTCCTACGGCAAGGCCGCGCTGGTCGGCGTCGCCGGCGAGGTGGAGCATGGCGGGGCCTGCGTGCACCCGCGCCTCGGCAAGCCGATGCGGGCGGCCGTCGGCGGCGGGCAGGCGGTGATCGGTTCGGTGGTGAAGGTGGGCCATGCCGGCGCGACGCTCGACATCCCGCTCGGCCACAAGGACGATCCCTGGAGCTTTCCGCATTTCGACGCGGTGACAGTCAGCCTGGCGGATGCGCCGCGGCCCGACGAGATCCTGGTCGCGATGGCCATTGCCGATGCCGGACGGTTGCGCAACCGGTGCGGCGAGGCGCCGGCGCGGTAGACTTTCCAGGAACGGCAAGGCGTTGCAGCCGCGCCGCAGCGTGGCGGCAAATTGGCCAGATTGAAATTGCATACGATCGGGGCGTAGCACCTCTCCCACAAGCAACGAGGAGGGTAAGCGCATGAGCCGCATCGACACGACGACGCCGCAGCCGCAGGGACTGGCGGCGCTGACCGAAACCCCGTTCACCGCCAACCTGATGCTCGGCGAGATGGCCTCGCAGGTCACGCAGGAGATGATGGACTTCGCGCAGCGCCGGATGAAGGCGCAGGCGGAGTTCGTGGCGTCCCTGCCGCTCGGCGACATCAAGGGCCTGATGGAGGCGCAGTTCCGCTTCCTGGAACAGGCCTCCCGCGACTATGCCGAGGAGATCGGCCATGTCGCCGACGTCGTCAGGAAGGCCGGCGAGATCCGGGACGCGAGGCGGTAGGAGCCGTCAGGCCTCGCGCGGGGCCGGGGCCGCGGCGGGCGGCGTCCCGCGCCGGTAGAGCACATAGGCGCGGCGTTCGAAGGCGCGGACCATCAGGCGCACCGCCTCGTTGAACACCGTGCCGATCACGGCCTGCAGCAGGCGCGACTTGAATTCGAAGTCCACGAAGAAATCCACCTCGGTGCCGTTCGGCACCGGGTGGAAGCGCCAGTGGTTGTTCAGGTAGCGGAACGGGCCTGTGAGGTAGCGCACATGGACATGGTGCGGCCTTTCCAGCGTGACCTGGCTGCGGAAGGTCTCGCGGAACATCTTGAAGCCGATGGTGAGGTCGGCGACGAGCTCGGTGTCCGTGCGCGAGACGATCCGCGCTCCGACGCACCAGGGCAGGAACTCGGGGTAGCGGCGGACATCCGCCACCATGTCGAAGAGCTGGTCCTGGCTGTAGGGGAGGACCTTCTTCTCCGCGTGCGTCGGCATCAGGCGGCCCGGAGCTGCGCCTCGCGCGCGGCCCGCAGTTGTTCCTCCCGCGCGCTTCGCAGCGCGGCGAAGTCGCGGTCGGCATGGTAGGAGCTGCGCGTGAGCGGTGTCGCCGAGACCAGCAGGAACCCCTTGCCGCGCGCGGCCTTGGCATAGTCGGCGAACTCGTCCGGCGTGACGAAGCGCTCCACCGCGGCGTGCTTCACCGTTGGCTGGAGGTATTGGCCGATGGTCAGGAAGTCCACCTCCGCGCTGCGCAGGTCGTCCATGACCTGCAGCACCTCGATCCGTTCCTCGCCGAGCCCGACCATCAGGCCGGATTTCGTGAAGATGGAGGGATCGAGCTGCTTCACCCGGTCGAGCAACCGCAGCGAATGGTAGTAGCGCGCGCCGGGCCGGATGGTGGGGTAAAGGCCAGGCACGGTCTCCAGGTTGTGGTTGAAGACGTCGGGGCGGGCCGCGACGACGACCTCGAGCGCGCCGTCCTTGCGGAGGAAGTCCGGGGTGAGGATCTCGACCGTGGTCGCCGGCGCGGCGTCGCGGATGGCGCGGATCGTCTGCGCGAAGTGCTCGGCGCCGCCATCGGCCAGGTCGTCGCGGTCCACCGACGTCACCACGACATGCTGCAGGCCTAGCTTGGCCACGGCATCGGCGACGCGGCGGGGCTCGTCGGCGTCGAGCGCCTTCGGGATGCCGGTGGCGACGTTGCAGAAGCTGCAGGCGCGCGTGCAGGTATCGCCCATGATCATCATGGTGGCGTGGCGCTGCGACCAGCATTCCCCGATGTTCGGGCAGGCCGCTTCCTCGCAGACCGTGACCAGGCCGTTGGCGCGCATCAAGGCGTGCGTTTCGCGGTAGATCGGCGAGGTCGGCGCCTTGACCCGGATCCAGTCGGGCTTGCGCTGGATCGGGTTGTCCGGGCGGTTGGCCTTCTCGGGGTGCCGGTCGGCGCCGCGGAGCGGGCCCTCGGCCTTCCGGTGGTCGATTTGGACGCGCGTGGTCATCGGCCGGATATAGCGACGGTCCGGCGCGGCGACGAGGGCTTGCGACCGCGCATCAGGCCTTCACCGCGGCGAGGCTGAGGCCGAGGGGCAGCCAGGGCTGGTCGGGCCAGGTGAACAGGCCGTCCGGCCCCCGCACCAGGCCCGCGAAGGGTGCCCAGGGCAGGCGGGCATGTTCGTGCAGCCAATCGAGGCGCAGCCCCGCACGACGCAGCGCGCCGAGGATATCGGCCAGGGGGTGAAGGAACACCACGGTGGCGCTGTTCGTCAGCGGCCTGGCGGGATCCGCGTAGTCGATCGCGTCCTCGTAACGCACGGGCTCGCGGCCGAGATAGGGCACGAGCCAGCCCGGGAACCCCTCCGCCCTGCGCGCGCCGGAATCGTCGAAGACCAGGCAAAGGGGATGGATATCGGCGAAATAGAGCCGCCCGCCCGGACGCAAGGCGAAGGCGATGGCGCCAGCCCAGCGGTCGACGTCGGGCAGCCAGCCGATCGTGCCCCAGCTCGTGAAGACCAGGTCGAAGGCGCCGGCCTCCTCCGGGATCGCGCCCGGCGTGTCCAGCACGTCGGAGAGGACGAAGCGCGTGTTCGACAGGCGGCAGCGCGCCGCCAGGTCGCGAGCGCCCTGGACCGCGGCGGGGCTGAAATCCACGCCCAGGACCCGCGCGGCGCCGCGCTGCGCCAGGGCCACGCTGTCGTCGCCGATATGGCATTGCAGATGGAGGATGGAGAGGCCGGCGACATCGCCGATCTCGGCCTCCACGATGCCGTCCAGCCGCCCGCGCCCGGCGAGATGCGAGGACACGTCGTAGCCGGACGGGCCGAGATGGAGAGCGGTGCGCTCTTCCCAGTTCGCCCGGTTCAGCGCGCGCCAGTCCTCAGATGTGGATGACGCGGCCATACGCGTCCAGCACGGATTCGTGCATCGTCTCCGACACCGTGGGGTGCGGGAAGACCGTGTGCATCAGCTCGGCCTCGGTCGCTTCCATCGTGCGGGCGATGCCGTAGCCCTGGATCATCTCGGTGACCTCCGGGCCGACCATGTGGGCGCCGAGCAGCTCGCCGGTCCTGGCGTCGAAGACAGTCTTCACCAGGCCCTCGGGCTCGCCCATCGCGATGGCCTTGCCGTTGCCGATGAAGGGGAAGCGGCCGACCTTCACCTGGTGGCCGAGCTCCTTCGCCTTGGCTTCCGTCAGGCCGACGGAGGCGACCTGCGGGCGGCAATAGGTGCAGCCCGGGATGTTCAGGATGTCCATGGGGTGCGGGTGCTTCCCCGCGATGGCCTCGACGCAGATGATCGCCTCGTGCGAGGCCTTGTGGGCCAGCCAGGGCGGGCCGCAGAGGTCGCCTATGGCGTAGACCCCGGGCTCGCCGGTGTTGCCGAAGGGGTCGGTGACGACGTGGGTGCGGTCCACCTTCACCTTGGTGCCTTCCAGGCCGAGATCCTCGACATTGCCGACGATGCCGACGGCGGAGATCAGGCGGTCGGCGGTGATCTCCTGCACCTTGCCGCCGGCCTCGATCACGGCGGTGACGCTGTCGGCGTTCTTGCGCACGCCCTGCACGCGGGCGCCGGTCAGCATCTTCATGCCCTGCTTGGCGAAGGATTTGTGGACGAAGGCGGAGATCTCCTCGTCCTCCACCGGGAGGATGCGGTCCACGACTTCGACGAGCGTCACCTGCGCGCCCATGTTGAGAAAGAAGCTCGCGAACTCGGACCCGATCGCGCCGGATCCGACCACGATCAGCGACTTCGGCATGGAGGCCGGCACCATCGCCTCGCGGTAGGACCAGATGAGCTTGCCGTCGGGCTCCATGCCGGGGATGACGCGGGCGCGGGCGCCGGTGGCGAGGATGATGTGCTTGGCCGCGATGTCGGCGACGGGCTTGCCATCCTTCGTCACGGAGAGCTTGCCGGGGCCGGCGAGCTTGCCGTGGCCGTCGAAGACCGTGACCTTGTTCTTCTTCATGAGGTGCTTCACGCCGGCGGAAAGCTGGCCCGCGACGCCGCGGCTGCGCTTGATGACCTTGGCGAAGTCGTAGCGGATGTTGTCCACGGCGAAGCCGTACTGGTCGAGGCTGTGGAGCAGGTGGTTGATCTCGCTCGCGCGCAGCAACGCCTTCGTCGGGATGCAGCCCCAGTTCAGGCAGATGCCGCCGAGATTCTCGCGCTCCACCAGCGCGGTCTTCATGCCGAGCTGGCTCGCGCGGATCGCGGCCACGTAGCCGCCGGGGCCGCCGCCCACCACCACGATGTCGAAGGTCTCGGCCATGGTTATTGTCCTTGCCGTGCGGCGAGCGCCGAGAGCGCGTCGCCCGTGAGTTGCTGCAGCGTCCAGCCCTCGCGCGGCTTTGCGCCGAGGCTGCGGTAGAAGGCGATGGAGGGCGCGTTCCAGTCGAGGACGGACCACTCCATCCGCCCGCAGCCCTGCGCGATGGCGCGGGCGGCGAGGTGGGCGAAGATCGCCTTGCCGATCCCCCTGCCCCTGATGTCGGGGTTCACGAAGACGTCCTCGATGTAGAGGGAGGGGCGGCCGAGGAAGGTCGAGAAGGAATAGTACCAGACGGCGAAGCCGACGGGGGTTCCGTCCCAGCGCGCGATCAGCGCTTCGGCGCGGCGGGGTTCGGAGAAGAGGAACTTCGCGAGCGTGTCTTCGTCCGCGCGGACTTCGTGGGAGAGGCGCTCGTAGTCGGCGAGCGCGCGGATGAAGCGGAGGACGAGAGGGAGGTCGGCGGGGGTGGCGTCGCGGATAGCGAGGGTCATGGCGCACTGGCCCCCTCCCCACCCCTCCCCCGCAACAGCGGGGGAGGGAGAAGGCCAAGCGGGGGAGGCGAGGAGCCCTCCCCCGCTGTTGCGGGGGAGGGTTGGGAGGGGGCCACTTCCGACGCCTTCGTGACGCGCGCCTACAGCATCAGGCTCAGCGGATTCTCCATCACCCGCTTGAACTCGGCGATCCACTCCGCCGCTAGCGCGCCGTCCACGATGCGGTGGTCCACGCTCAGCGTGCAGGTCATCACCGTCGCGACCGCGAGCGCCCCGTCCTTCACCACCGGGCGCTGCTCGCCCGCCGACACCGCCAGGATGCCGGCCTGCGGCGGGTTGATGATCGCGCTGAAGTCGCGCACGCCGTACATCCCCATGTTGGAGATGCTGAAGCCGCCGCCCTGGAACTCCTCGGGCTTCAGCTTGCCGGACTTGGCGCGCGCGCCGAGGTCCTTCATCTCCGTGCTGATGGCGGCCAGGCCCTTCTGGTCGGCCTTGCGGATGATCGGCGTGATCAGCCCGTCGGGGATGCTGACGGCAACCGAGATGTCCACGTCGTCGTAGAGCACCGTCGCATCGTCGGTCCAGGACGCGTTGACCTTTGGGATCCGCCGCAGAGTCACCGCAGCGGCCTTGATCACCATGTCGTTGACCGAGAGCTTGAAGGCGCCCGGCCCGTCCTTCGGCGAGGTCGCGTTGAGCTGCCCCCGCAGCTTCAGCAGCGCATCCAGCTCGATGTCCATCGAGACGTAGAAATGCGGGATGTTCTGCTTGGACTCCGACAGCCGCCGCGCGATGACCTTGCGCATCGAGCTGTGCGGGACGAGCTGGTGCGGCCCGAGCCCGGCCAGGTTGACCGGCGCAGGAGCGGGCTTCGCCGCGGGCGCGGCAGCGGGCGCCGGCGCGGCGGCCGACGCGGGCTTCGCAGCCGGGCCCTTGGCCAGGGCCGCCTCGATGTCCGCCTTCACGATGCGGCCGTTCGGGCCGGAGCCCGACAGGCTGCCGAGATCGATCCCGGCCTGCTGCGCCATGCGCTTCGCGAGCGGCGAGGCGATGGTGCGGCCGCCCGAAGCCGGCGCGGCCTGGCCGTTGGCCTGCGACGCAACGGATGGCGTGGTGGCCGGCGCAGGCGTGGCCGGCGCGGGCTCGGTCTTCGGCGTCGCGGCGGCCGGTGCGGGCTTTGCCGCGGGTGCCGCATCCGCGCTCTCGCCGGGCTCGACGAGCACGGCGATGACGTCGTTGACCTTCACGCTCGCCGTGCCGTCGGGAACGACGATCTTGCCGAGGATGCCCTCGTCCACGGCCTCCACTTCCATCGTCGCCTTGTCGGTCTCGATCTCGGCGATGATGTCGCCCGCCTTGACCGGCTCGCCTTCCTTCTTGAGCCAGCGCGCGAGCGTGCCCTCCGTCATGGTGGGCGAGAGCGCGGGCATCAGGATGTTCGTGGCCATCGTTCCGCGCCCTCTTACTTGTAGGTGACTTTGCGCACCGCCGCGACGACCTGCTCGAGCCGCGGCAGCGCCAGCTTCTCGAGGTTCGCCGCATAGGGCATCGGCACGTCCTCGCCACAGACCCGGACAGGGGGCGCGTCGAGGTCGTCGAAGCAGTTCTCCAGCACCTGCATCGCAATCTCCGACCCGATGCCGGCGAAGGGCCAGCCTTCCTCCACCGTGACGATGCGGTTGGTCTTCCTCACGCTGCGCGCGATGGTGCCGATGTCCATCGGGCGGATGGTGCGGAGGTTGATGACCTCCGCGCTGATGCCCTGCGCCGCCAGCGCCTCGGCCGCCTGCATGCAGAGGCCGACGGTAATGGAGAAGCTCACCAGCGTGACGTCGGTGCCCTCGCGCTCCACCTTCGCCTGGCCGATCGGCAGGACGAAGTCGTCCGCCGTCGGGCATTCGAAGGTCTGGCCGTAGAGGATCTCGTTCTCGAGGAAGATGACGGGGTTGGGGTCGCGGATCGCGGCCCGCAGCAGCCCCTTCGCATCCGCCGCCGACCAGGGCGCGATCACCTTCAGCCCCGGTACATGCGCGTACCACGAGGCGTATTCCTGGCTGTGCTGCGCCGCGACGCGCGCCGCGGCGCCGTTCGGGCCGCGGAAGGTGATGTTGCAGCCGAGCTGCCCGCCCGACATGTAGAGCGTCTTGGCCGCCGAGTTGATGATGTGGTCGATCGCCTGCATCGAGAAGTTGAAGGTCATGAACTCCACGATGGGCTTCAGGCCCGTCATCGCCGCGCCGACCGCCATGCCGGTGAAGCCGTGCTCGGTGATCGGGGTGTCGATGATGCGCTTCGGGCCGAACTCGTCCAGCAGGCCCTGGCTGATCTTGTAGGCGCCCTGGTACTGCGCGACTTCCTCGCCCATCAGGAAGACGTCCTTGTCGGCACGCATCTCGAGCGCCATCGCGTCGCGCAGCGCCTCGCGCACCGTGATCGGCTTGGTCGGACCCCAATCCTTCTCGGGGGCGGGGGCGGCGGGGATGGTGGCCGCACCTTCCTTCTTCGCCGCGCCCGTGGCGGCGACTGCGGCGTGGTCCTCTGCCTTGGGCAGCGGGGCCGCGACCTCGCGCTGCGCCGGGGCCTTGTCGGCCGGGGCCGGCGCGGCAGCGCCGCCACCGCCGTTCAGCTCGGCGATCGGGGTGTTGACGGCGACGGCGTCCGTGCCCTCGGGCACCAGGATCGAGGTCAGCGTGCCCTCGTCCACTGCCTCGACCTCCATCGTCGCCTTGTCGGTCTCGATCTCGGCGATGACGTCGCCGGCCTTGATGGCGTCGCCTTCCTTCTTCAGCCAGCGGGCAAGCTTGCCCTCCGTCATCGTCGGCGACAGCGCGGGCATCAGGATCTGCGTCATGGCTCAGCGCGCCTCGATCAGGATGTCGGTGTAGAGCTCGCTCTCATCCGGCTCGGGCGAGGTCTGGGCGAAGTCGGCGGCCTCCTGCACGATCGCCTTCACCTCGTCGTCGATCACCTTCAGCTCGGCCTCGGTGACGCCGTGGCTCTCGCCGAGCTGCCTACGCGCGGTCTCGATGCAGTCGTTCTGCTCGCGCATCTTCTGCACTTCCTCGCGCGTGCGGTACTTCGCGGGGTCGGACATGGAATGGCCGCGGTAGCGGTAGGTCTTCATCTCCAGGAGGTACGGCCCGTTGCCGGCGCGGCAGTGCGCGACGGCGCGCTCGCCGGCTTCCTTCACGGCGGCGACGTCCATGCCGTTCACCTGCTCGCCCGGGATGCCCCAGGGCGCACCGTTCTTCGACAGGTCCTTCGACGCCGAGGCCCGGTCCACCGAGGTGCCCATGCCGTACTTGTTGTTCTCGATGACGAAGACGACGGGAAGCTTCATCAGTGCTGCCAGGTTGAAGCTCTCATAGACCTGGCCCTGGTTGGACGCGCCCTCGCCGAAATAGGTGACGGAGACGTTGTCGTTGCCGCGGTACCAGTCGGCGAAGCCGAGGCCCGTGCCGAGCGCGACCTGGGCGCCGACGATGCCATGGCCGCCGTAGAAGCCTTTCTCGCGGCTGAACATGTGCATCGAGCCGCCCTTGCCCTTGGAATAGCCGCCGATGCGCCCCGTCAGTTCCGCCATCACGCCGCGCGCCTCCATGCCGGTCGCCAGCATGTGGCCGTGGTCGCGGTAGGAGGTGATGACCTGGTCGCCGGGCTTGAGGCACATCTGCAGGCCCACGACAACGGCTTCCTGGCCGATGTAGAGGTGGCAGAAGCCGCCGATGAGGCCCATGCCGTAGAGCTGCCCGGCCTTCTCCTCGAAGCGACGGATCAGCAGCATGTCGCGATAGGCGCGGAGCAGTTGCTCGCGGGTCAAGCCGGGGGCGGAGCCCTTCCCACGGGGCTTCCTGGGGGCGGCGTCTGCCATGCCGGGTTTCCTTCCTTGGCGAGCTTAGCAAGTGGCATCTACGCAAAGGCGGCGGTCGATGCAAGCGGACCAGCCGACGGAATTATCCTTATGTTGCAACGCAATAGCAGACTTAACCGAATCATGGTTAAGCGCCGCAACCGGTTGCACGGGAGCGCCGACCGTCCGTGCGCGTGGCAGGCCAGGCCTGCGGGAGGGGCGGGACCGATGGCCGGGGAGGATCGCGCAGGACATCGTGGAACGGCTCCGCCGCTGGACGCAACGGGCGTGACGCAACCGCGCCGAACACGAAAACGGCCTGCCCCCGATGGGGACAGGCCGCGCCAGGCGCTGTCAGGCCAGGCCGGTCAGAACAGCCGGCGCTCCGGGCCGTAGGGGATCACGATCTCGTCCTTGCCGACCATGTTCAGGAGCTGCCGCGCGCGTTCGTCCAGCTGGTCGCGGTCCAGCCGGTCGCCGCGCAGGCCCTGCACGCGTCGTTCCATCGCGGCGAGGTCGGACTGCGCGCGATCGCGCTCCACCGTCGCCACGGCGATCTGATGCTCCCGCACCGCGCGCGCGTTCAGCCCGCGCTCGCCATGGACGGCATGCCACACGAAATAGCCGCAGCACGCCAGGAACAGCACCGGCAGCACGGCCGCACGCAGACGTCGCCCGATCCAGGCGAGAACGCCGCCGTGCTCGATCTCCTCGTCATTCCCCAGCACGTCGAGCCCCCCAGCCCGATGCGACGCGGCAGCCCCTCCTGCGCGGCGCGGAGGGGAAGGAATCAGGATGCGCGTCTACTGTCCAGCGGAAAGCAACGCGGCGGCGAATATTGATGACGCGCGGCCCTGTTCAGCCGCCGGAAAAGGCCGCCAGCGCCTGGTCCTGCGTGGCATGGATGCGCAGGAGGCTGTCGAAGCCGGCGGTCTCCAGGACCTGCGCGACCATGGGCTGGGCGTCGCTGACCTTCAGCTCCCCGCCATGCGACTGCAGCAGCCGCGACAGCCGCAGCACGATGCGCAGACCGGCGGAGCTGACGTAGTCGAGCCCGGAGAGGTTCAGCAGCACGCGCTTCGCATCGCCCGTGCCGATCGCCGCGATGCGGTCGCCGACGTCGCCGACGGTGTGGGAATCGAGACGCCCGGACAGTCCCACCACGAGGACGTCCTGGACCGTCTGGGTCGAGATCTGCATCGGGCGGGCTCCGGGGGGCCTGGCCGCGGCACGCGGCCATGGGGGGAGCCTAGTGAGAGCCTGCCCCGCCCGTCAAACCGCAACGGTCAGCGGCGGACCGCCGTCCGCCCGCCATAGCGCGCCGCCGGGCCAAGCTCCTGCTCGATGCGGATGAGCCGGTTGTACTTGGCCGTCCGGTCCGATCGCGACAGCGAGCCCGTCTTGATCTGCCCGCAATTCGTGGCGACGGCGAGGTCGGCGATGGTCGCGTCCTCGGTCTCGCCGGAGCGGTGCGACATCACGGCGCGGTACCCGGCGCGCTGGGCGGTCTCGACCGCCTCCAGCGTCTCGGTCAGCGAGCCGATCTGGTTCACCTTCACCAGGATGGCGTTGCCGTAGCCGCCCTCGATGCCGCGCCGCAGGCGCTCGGTGTTGGTGACGAAAAGGTCGTCGCCCACCAGGTTGCACGTCGCGCCGAGCTTCTCCGTCAGCAGCTTCCATCCCGCCCAGTCATCCTCGGCCATGCCGTCCTCGATGGAGACGATCGGCCACTTCGCGACGAGCGCGGCGAGGTAGTCCACCATGCCTGCGGAATCCAGCGTCTTGCCCTCGCCTTCCAGCCTGTAGACGCCGTCGTGGAAGAACTCGGTGGAGGCGCAGTCGAGCGCGAGGACGATGTCCTCGCCCATGCGATGCCCGGCCTTCTCGCAGGCCTTGGCGATGAAGCCGAGCGCCTCGTCCGCCGATCCGATGTTCGGCGCGAAGCCGCCCTCGTCGCCGACATTGGTGTTGTGGCCGGCGTCGTGCAGCGCCTTCTTGAGCTGCGCGAAGACCTCCGAGCCGATGCGAACGGCGTCCGCGACCGTGCCGGCGGCGACCGGCATGATCATGAATTCCTGGATGTCGATCGGGTTGTCCGCGTGCTTGCCGCCATTGATGATGTTCATCATCGGCACCGGCAGGGTGCGGGCGAAGACGCCACCGACATAGCGATAGAGCGGCTGGCCGAGCTCGGCCGCGGCGGCCTTTGCCGTCGCCAGGCTGACCGCGAGGATCGCGTTGGCGCCGAGGCGCGACTTGTTCGGCGTGCCGTCGAGCTCGATCATCGTCTCGTCGATCCTGACCTGCTCGGTCGGGTCCATGCCGCCGATCGCGTCGAAGATCTCGCCCTCGACATTGGCGCAGGCCTTCAGCACGCCCTTGCCGCCATAGCGCGCCTTGTCGCCGTCGCGCAGCTCCACGGCCTCATGCGCGCCGGTGGAGGCGCCGGAGGGAACGATGGCGTGTCCGCGGACGCCGGTGTCGAGCACGACCTCGGCCTCCACCGTCGGGTTGCCCCGGCTGTCGAGGACCTCGCGGGCGATGATGTCGGCTATGGCGGCCATCGGGGGCTCTCCGGCGGTTGCGTGGCAGGGCGATTAACCCTGCCCCGCCGGGCCGGCAAGAGAGGCGAGGTCAGAGCGCCTTGCGCGTGTCCCAGACCGCGACGGTGCCGCGCATCCGGGGCCGGCCCTGGTCGTCGCAGGGTTCCACCCGGCTGCGGTGGACGGCGGTGGCGCGTGTCAGCGTGGCGTCGCGCGCGCGGCCGGAGCCCGCGAACTTGATGTCGAGCGACCCGTCGGGATGCACGTGCAGCACCCTACCCCAGTCGCCTGCGAAGGCGGTGATCAGCGGCCCGTCCTCGTCCCGGCAGAGCCGGACGAGGTCGCCGACCTCGTAGTGGTAGATCTCGACGCCGCCATGGCCGGACATGATGCGCATGCTCGCTGGCTAGCGCGGGAATGTTCCGGAAGGGTGAACGCGGCGTCGCGCGACGCCCTGGACGTTGTCGGCCCCGGACCGCGAAGCGGGCCGGACTTAGCCCTTCCTGGACAGGCCCCCGCCGGCCAGCAGCGTGATGACAAGCCCGGCCATCAGCCCGAAGGTCACCCCGATCGAGCCGAAGAAGTAGCCGGCGACCAGCACCAGCACGACCGTCGCGGCCATGCCGTAGCCGAAGCGGCGGAAGCGGGCCTTCTCGTCCATCGCGTCCTCCTCAGACCAGCCGGGCCTGGCGGACCGCGGCGCCGATGAAGCCCCTGAACAGCGGGTGCGGCTCGAAGGGCTTGGACTTCAGCTCGGGGTGGAACTGCACGCCGATGAACCAGGGGTGGTCCGGGCGCTCCACGATCTCCGGCAGGGTGCCGTCGGGCGACATGCCGGAGAAGCGCAGGCCGACCTCCTCCAGCCGGTCCTTGTAGTTGACGTTCACCTCGTAGCGGTGGCGGTGGCGTTCGCGGATCTCGGCCGCGCCGTCATACACCTCCCGCACCAGGCTGTCGGCTGCGAGGCTCGCGGCATAGGCGCCGAGCCGCATCGTGCCGCCGAGGTCGCCGCCGGCGGCGCGCCGCTCCACCTCGTTGCCGCGGGTCCATTCGGTGAGAAGGCCGACGACCGGCTCGGCGCAGGGGCCGAACTCGGTGGACGACGCGCCCTTGAGCCCCGCCTGATTCCGCGCGGCCTCGATCACCGCCATCTGCATGCCGAAGCAGATCCCGAAGAACGGCACCTTGCGCTCGCGCGCGAAGCGCACCGCCTCGATCTTGCCCTCGGTGCCGCGTTCCCCGAAGCCGCCGGGGACGAGGATGCCGTTGACCTTCTCGAGCCTCGCGACCGCAGCCTCGTCGTCCTCGAAGATCTGGCTGTCCACCCAGTCCAGCCGGACCTTCACGTTGTGCGCGATGCCGCCATGGGTCAGCGCCTCGGCCAGCGATTTGTAGGCGTCGAGGAGATTGGTGTACTTGCCGACGACGGCGATGGTGACCTCGCCCTCGGGATGGCGGATGCCCTGCACGATGGCCTGCCAGCGCTTCATCTCGGGCGCGCCGTAGAAGGACAGGTTGAAGTGCCGCAGCACTTCGCGGTCCAGCCCTTCCTCGTGGTAGCTGATCGGCACGGCGTAGATGCTGTCCGCGTCGTAGGCCGGGATCACGCTCTCCGGGCGCACGTTGCAGAACAGCGCGATCTTGCGCCGCTCATTCTCGGGGATCGGGCGGTCGCAGCGGCAGAGCAGGATCTGCGGCTGGATGCCGACCGACAGCAGCTCCTTTACGCTGTGCTGCGTCGGCTTGGTCTTCAGCTCCCCCGCCGAGGGGATCCAGGGCACGAGCGTGAGGTGGACGAAGAGGCTGCGCGTCGGCCCGAGCTCGTTGGCGAGCTGTCGGATGGCTTCCAGGAAGGGCAGCGATTCGATATCGCCGACTGTGCCGCCGACCTCGACCAGGACGAAGTCGTAGCCCTCGGTCTCGGCCTGGATGACGTCCTTGATCTTGTCGGTGATGTGCGGGATCACCTGCACGGTCCCGCCGAGATAGTCGCCGCGGCGTTCCTTCGCGATCACCTCGGAATAGATGCGCCCGGTCGTCCAGTTGTCGGCCTTGGCAGCGGCGACGCCGGTGAAGCGCTCGTAATGGCCGAGGTCGAGGTCGGTCTCGGCCCCGTCGTCGGTCACGTAGACCTCGCCGTGCTGATAGGGCGACATCGTGCCGGGATCGACGTTGAGATAGGGGTCGAGCTTGCGCAGGCGGACCTTGTAGCCGCGCGCCTGCAGGAGCGCCCCGAGGGAGGCCGCCGCGATACCCTTGCCGAGCGAGGAGACCACGCCGCCGGTGATGAATACGAACCGCGTCATGGGCGTCCGTCTTAGCGTGCCGCCGGAGTCGCGGATACCCGTCTGTTGCATTGGCCCCGCGCGTACGGCGCGGGGCGGGACGCCACGGCGCTCAGTTCGTCGGCACGGTCGGCAGCGACGGCAGGGCCGGAGCCGGGGCCGTCGGCGCGGCCGGTCCGCCCGGCCCGTCCAGGATGGAGCCGCGCGGCGCCTGGCCCCTGCCGAGGATGGCGAGCGCAAGCGCCAGCACCATGAAGGCGGTGCCGAGGACGGCCGTGGTCCGCGTCAGCAGGTTCGCCGTGCCTCGCCCCGTCATGAAGGAGCCCATTCCCTGGGAGCTGCCGACGCCGAGACCGCCGCCCTCGCTGCGCTGGACGAGGATCACGCCGATCAGCGCGAGGGTGACGAGCAGGAAAAGGACGAGGAGAACCGTGTTCATGGCGGCCGCTATCTAGCGGCTTCGCGGCGGGAAGGCCAGCGGCGGGGCGATTTAACCTTGTTCCGGGGGCAGTCCTGGCGCGAGGCTGTCGCCCGGGCCCGCCGGGACGCCCGCCTGGGAGGACAATCATGCCGGCCTATCTGATCGTCGAGCACGCCATCACCGACCCCGCCGTCTTCGAGGAATACCGGGTCAAGGTCGGCCCGGTCATCGCGCAGTTCGGCGGGCGCTACCTCACGAAAGGCGGCAGCCACCGGGTCGTCGAAACCACGCATTGGCTGCCCGACCGGGTGGCGCTCATCGAGTTCCCGGACATGGCGGCGCTGGATGCGTGGTACGCGTCGCCGGAGTACCAGCCGCTGAAGGCGCTGCGCCTGGCTTCCGTGGACATGGCGAAGGACATCATCATCAAGGTGGACGGGGCGTAGGGCCGCCTACCCCGCCGCCTTGGCGATCGCCAGGAAGTCCGCGGGCACCAGGCTCGCGCCGCCCACCAGCCCGCCATCCACGTTCGGCAGCGCCAGGATCGCCTTCGCATTGCCCGGCTTCATCGAGCCGCCATAGAGGACGCGCATCCCCTGCCCCGCAGCGCCGAAACGCGCGGCGAGCCGCGCCCGGATCACCGCGTGGATCGCCGCGATGTCGGCCTCGGTCGGCGTCCGGCCGGTGCCGATGGCCCAGACCGGCTCATAGGCCACCACCCCTGCGAAGCCGTCGGGCAGGCTGCCCGCCAGCTGCCGCTCCACCACCGCCTCGGCCTGGCCGGCCAGGCGCTCGGCCTCGGTCTCGCCGACGCAGACGATGGGCGTCAGGCCCGCCACCGCGGCGGCCTCGGCCTTGGCGCGGATGGCGGCGTCGGTCTCGCCATGGTCGGCACGGCGCTCGGAATGGCCGAGGATGACGAAGGCGGCACCGGCGTCCTTCAGCATGGGCGCCGAGACGTCGCCGGTGTGCGCCCCCTTGGCCGCGGCGTGGCAATCCTGCGCCCCGACCGCGACCGGGCTGCCCGCCAGCAGCGCCGCGACGCCGGCCACATGCAGGAAGGCCGGGCAGACCAGGAGGTCGGCCTGCAGGCCGCCCGCCCCGTCCCGCACTGAACCGGCCAGGGCGGCGGCCTCGGCCAGGGTGCCGTGCATCTTCCAGTTGCCCGCGATCAGCGGCCTCACGCCCGGGGTCATGTCCTGCCTTCCTCCTTGCCCGTCCGGGCTACCAACAGCGGCCCGGGCTGGCAACGGGCCGGGCCCTGCGCTACGCCACCGCCCATGATCAGCTGGTTCCGCAAGCTCGCGCAGTCCTGGGTCTCGCGCATCCTCTTCCTGCTCCTGGTCCTGTCCTTCGGGATCTGGGGCATCGAGGACGTCGTGCGGAACATCTGGCGCGAGTCCGCCGTGGTGCGCATGGAAGGCGGCAACATCGAGGTGCCGGAGGCCCAGTCCGCCGCGCGGCGCGAGCTGCAGCGCATCCAGCGCCAGCTCGGCCCTAGCTTCGAGGCCGACGCCGCGATCCGCGAGGCCGTCGCCCGCCAGGCGCTGGAAGGGCTGATCGGCGGCCGGGCGCAGCGGCTGGAGGCCTCGCGCCTCGGCGTGTCGGTGCCCGACGACCAGGTCGCGGAGTATGTCCGCTCCATCCCGTCCTTCCAGACGGCGGGCCGGTTCGACCGGATGATCCTCGACCAGTTCCTGCGCCAGAACGACATGAACGAGGCGATGTTCCTCCAGCTCGTGCGCGACGACCTGCAGCGGATACAGCTGGTGGGCGCGGTGCGGGCCGGGGCGCCGGCGCCGGCCTCGCTGGCGCGCGCGCTGTTCGACTGGGAAGCCGAGCAGCGGGTCGCGCAGGTCGTCGAGCTGCCGCTGGTGGACGCGCCGGAACCGGCGGCGCCGACCGAGGCGCAGATCGAGCGCTTCTACACCAACAACCCCCAACAATTCTCGACGCCGGAGCTGCGCGAGGCCGTGGTCGCGGTGCTGTCGGCCGATGTGCTGGCCGACCAGGTCGAGGTGCCGGAGGAGGAGCTGCGCCAGGCCTACGAGGCCCGCCGGTCCCAGTTCGAGACGCCGGAGAAGCGCGCGATCGAGCAGGCGCTCCTGCCGACCGAGGATGCCGCGAAGGCGATCGCCTCGGCCTGGGCCCAGAACCCCGACTTCGCCGCGGTGCGCCAGGCCGCCCAGGCCGCCGGCGGCAGCGCGGCCGCGCTCGGGACGCTGGCCCGCGACGACCTGCCCCTGCCGGAGCTCGCGGCGGCGGCCTTCGCCGCGCCCGATGGCGGGGTGACCCAGCCCGTGCGCTCGCCCTTCGGCTGGCATGTGCTGCGCGTGACCGGGATCACCCCGGGCACCACCGTCCCCTTCGAGCAGGCGAGCGACCAGCTGCGCGAGGAGATGGCGCTGGAGAAGGCGGCCGACCTCGCCTTCGACCGCGCCAACAAGGTCGAGGACGCGATCGCAGGCGGCGCGACGCTGGAGGAAGCGGCGCGCCGCTACGGCATGGCGGTGGCGACCGTGCGCACCGATGCGAGGGGCAACGACGCCGAAGGCGGGCCCGTGGGGCTGCCCGTCCCCGTCGCCGGCCGGCCCGAGACGCTGCGGCTGATCTTCACGACCGAACCCGGCCGCGCGCCGCGCCTGCAGGAGTTGCGCCAGGGCGAGGCCTTCGTCGCGATCGAGGTCCGCGCCGTCGTGCCCCCGGCGGTCAAGCCGCTGGCCGAGGTCGAGGCCGATGTGCGGCTGGCCTTCCTGACCGACGCCCGCAAGCGCTTCCAGGAGGAGCGCGCCGGCGCGCTGATGGCCGCGATGCGGGAGGGCAAGACGCTGGCCCAGGCCGCGGAAGCCGCCGGGATCCCGTCCGAGCGCGTCGGGCCCTTCGGCCGTCAGCCAGACCAGGGCGCGCCGGGCGTCGCCCCGGAGCTGCTGCCCATCCTGTTCAACATCCGCGTCAACGAGCCCGCGATGATCCCGACCGCGCAGGGCTTCGCGGTGGCGCAGCTGCTCGAGATCATCCGCCCCGATCCCGCGACCGTGCCAGGCGCGCTGGAGAACGCCCGCCGCACCGCCCAGGCGCAGGCCGCCGAGGACCTGGAGATCCAGTTCGCCAACGCGCTGCGCAACCGCGCCGCGCCGCGGATCAGCCCGACCGTGCTGCAGCAGGTGATCCCGTGAGCCTGGGCTTCGCCGCCTTCGCGGAGGGCCTAGCGGCGGGCCAGGGCCAGATCCTGTTCCGGGAGCGCGTCGCCGACCTCGACACGCCGGTCGGCGCCTATCTCCGCCTGGCGCAGGGCCGGCCGAACGCCTTCCTGCTGGAATCGGTGGAGGGCGGCGCCGCGCGCGGGCGCTTCTCCGCGATGGGCTTCGAGCCCGACCTGGTCTGGCGCTGCCTCGACGGCAAGGCGGAGCTGAACCGGCACGCGCTCGCCGCGCCGCACGCCTTCGAGGCTGAGCCGGCCCCGGCGATGGACAGCCTGCGCGCGCTGGTCGCGACCTGCCGGATGCCGATGCCGGCGGGGCTGCCATCGATCGCGGCGGGGCTGTTCGGCTTCCTGGGCTACGACATGGTCCGCCAGATCGAGCGGCTTCCCCAGAAGAACGCCAACGTGCTGGGCACGCCGGACGCCGTGATGTTCCGCCCGACGCTGGTCGCGGTCTTCGACCATGTGCGGGACACGCTGACCCTGGTGACGCCGGTCTGGCCGGAGCCGGGGCTGGACGCGAAGGCGGCGTGGGACCTCGCGCAGACGCGCCTGGACGAGGCCGAGGCCGCGCTGGATCGCCCTCTCCCGCGCCCCGCGCCGCCGGCCGTGCTGCCGGCGCTGCCGGCGCCCGCGTCGAACTTCACCAAGGAAGCCTTCTGCGCGGCGGTGGAGCGGGCGAAGGAATACGTCGCTGCCGGCGACGCCTTCCAGATCGTGCCCTCGCAGCGCTTCTCCGTGCCTTTCGCGCTGCCGCCCTTCGCGCTGTACCGCGCGCTGCGGCGGCTGAACCCGGCGCCCTATCTCTTCTACCTCGACCTCGGCGCCTTCGCGCTGGTAGGCGCGTCGCCCGAGATCCTGGTCAGCGTGAAGCATGGCGAGGTGAAGTTGCGGCCGCTGGCCGGCACGCGTCCGCGTGGCGCGACGCCGGAGGAGGATGCGCGGCTCGAGCGTGAACTGCTCGCCGATCCCAAGGAACTGGCGGAGCACCTGATGCTGCTCGACCTCGGCCGCAACGACGTCGGGCGGGTGGCCGAGATCGGCAGCGTGCGCGTGACCCAGCGCTTCCAGGTCGAGCGCTATTCGCAGGTCATGCACATCATGTCGGAGGTCGTGGGCCGGCTGCGCCCGGGGCTCGATGCGCTGGACGCGCTGATGGCGGGCTTCCCCGCCGGCACGCTGTCCGGCGCGCCGAAGGTCCGCGCGATGGAGATCATCGAGGAGCTGGAGCCGTCGCGGCGCGGCACCTATGCCGGCGGCGTCGGCTATTTTGGCGCGGACGGCAACATGGACACGTGCATCGCGCTGCGCACCGCGCTGGTGAAGGACGGCACGATGCATGTGCAGGCCGGCGCCGGCGTGGTCGCCGACAGCGACCCCGAGGCAGAATACGAGGAGACGCGGCAGAAGGCGCGCGCCCTGTTCCGCGCCGCGGAGGAAGCCGTGCGCTTCGCCGCGGCGAGGCGCTAGGCACGGTGAAAAGCCCTCTCCCCCGCGGGTGGAGAGGGTTTACCGGCACGCGGCTTGCTCAGGACACCGCATGACGACCAAGCCCGCGCTGACCCGCGCCAAACTCCACGCCGCCTATGCCGCCGGCACGACCACGCCGGCGGAGCTCGTGTCGCTGATCCATCGGCGCATGGCCGAGATAAACGATCCCGGCATCTTCATCCACCTGGTGCCGGAGGAGACGGCGCGTGCCGCCGCGGCCGCGCTGCCGCCCTTCGATCCTGTTCGATATCCGCTCTGGGGCCTGCCGGTCGCGGTGAAGGACAACATCGACATCGAGGGCCTGCCGACCACGGCGGCCTGTCCGGGCTTCGCCTATGTCGCGAAGGCCAGCGCGCCGGCGGTGACCGCGCTGCTCGATGCGGGTGCGGTGCTGATCGGCAAGACCAACCTCGACCAGTTTGCGACGGGGCTGGTCGGCGTCCGAACGCCCTATCCCGTGCCGCGCAACGCGTTCGACGCGGCGCGCGTGCCCGGCGGATCCAGCAGCGGATCGGCGGTCGCGGTCGCACAGGGCCTGGCCACGCTCTCGCTCGGCACCGATACCGCGGGATCGGGGCGAATCCCGGCGGCGCTGAACAACCTGGTGGGGCTGAAGCCGTCGCTCGGTGCGGTCTCCACGCGCGGCGTGGTGCCTGCCTGCCGAACGCTGGACACCATCTCGGTCTTCGCCGCAACGGTCGAGGATGCCTGGGCCGGCTTCGAGGTCATCGCTGCATACGACGAGCGGGACCCGCAATCGAGGTCGATGCCCGCGCAGGACATTGCGGGCGCCGCGCCGATCCGGCGGATCGGTGTCCCGCCCGTGCCGGAAATCGATGACGACGCTGGCCGCGCGGCCTGGGATGCAGCCCGCGCGCGGCTGGCGAGGCTCGGCATCGCGATCGAGGAGGTGGACCTCTCGGCGTTCCACGCCGTCGCGCGGCTTCTCTACGACGGCCCCTGGGTCGCGGAGCGCGCCGCGGCCGTCGGCGATTTCTGTGCGGCGAAGCCGGGGGCGGTGCATCCCGTCACGCGCGGCATCATCGCCGGTGCGGGACGCTTTTCCGCCGTGGACGCCTTCCGCGGCCTCTACCTGCTGGCCGAACTCCGCCGCAGGACGGAGCCGATGTGGGACCGCGTGGACGCGCTGGCCGTGCCCTCCGCGCCCTGCTTCCCGACGCTGGCCGAGCTCGAGGCCGATCCGATCGGGCCGAATGCGCGGCTCGGCGCGTACACGAACTTCGTGAACCTGCTGGACCTGGCGGCGCTGGCGCTGCCCGGGCCGTTCCGGCCGGACAGGCTGCCCGCAGGGATCACGCTGATCGCGCCGCGCGGGTCGGATGCGCGGCTGGCCGCGCTCGGGCTGCGCTTCCAGGAGGCCGCATGATCGAGATCGCCGTCGTCGGCGCGCACCTGACGGGCCTGCCGCTGAACCATGAGCTGACCTCGCGCGGCGGCGTCTTCCTGCGCGCTGCCCGGACCGAGCCGTCCTACCGCTTCCACGCGCTCGCCGGCGGCCCGCCGCGCCGTCCCGGCCTGCTGCGCGTCGCGGCCGGCAAGGGTCACGCCATCGAGGCCGAGGTCTGGGCCCTGCCCCCGGCCGGCTTCGGCGAGTTCGTCGCCGGCGTGCCCGCGCCGCTCTGCATCGGCACGCTGCTGCTGGAAGACGGCACGCGGCCGAAATGCTTCCTGGTCGAGCCCGAGGGCCTGGCCGGCGCCGAGGAGATCAGCCGCTTCGGGGGCTGGCGGGCGTACCTGGCCTCGCTCTGATCGTCGCCGCCGCGATCGCGACGCAGCGTTCGAAGACAAGCAGGCTGTCGAAGGGCAGGTCGCGGCCGCCCTCCGGCAGGACGACGGGATGGCCCCCGCCGGCCTCGACCGCGCCGGGGATCATCAGGTTGTCGGGCAGGCCGAAGCCCTCGACCGACAGGCCCGGGACGGGGTCGGGGACGAGGGCGGTCAGCGCGGCGCTGCGGGCGGCGAAGGGCGTCGCGCTGTTGGAATAGCCGAAGATCGGGCGCCCGCGGCCGAGGAACCAGCCGACCTCGATCAGCGTGCCGGAATCCGCGCTGGCGCCACGGAAGGGCGTGAGGTTGGCGATGACGATCTCGGCGCGCTCCATCATTGCGACGTCCTTGGCGAAGATGGTCCGCCAGGCCTGGCCGGCCTCCATGGCGTGAAGGCTGGCGACGTCCTCGTTCAGCGGGGGCAGCGCAGTGATGCCGTGGGCGGCGCAGATCGCGACCTTGCGGGCGGCATGGGCCGGGGCGTCCGGCAGGAAGACGTCGGGACCGGCGAGATAGGCGATGGGCATCGGGCATCTTGACCATCCCTTGGGCAGGCCGCGCAAGGGCGGGGCCGATGCCCGCTGAATCCCCTCTCGACGGGGGCGCGATCTCTGCCAAGCTGCGGGGCATGAGGGACGAAGAGTGAAGCCGGCACCCTTCGAATGGCACGCGCCCGAGGCGCTGGCGGAGGCGCTCGCGCTGAAGGCGCGGCATGGCGAGGAGGCGCGCTTCCTGGCCGGCGGGCAGAGCCTGGTCCCGGCGATGAACTTTCGTGTGTCGCAGCCCGCGGTTCTGGTGGACCTGAACCGGATCGCGGGGCTGGGTGACATCGCGGTGCAGGAGGACGGGTCGCTCGTGATCGGCGCGATGGCGCGCAACGCGGCGGTGGAGCGGCATGCCGCTGCGGCGAAGATCCATCCGATCCTGGCCGAGGCGCTGCACGAGGTCGCGCATCCGCAGATCCGCAACCGCGGCACGCTGGGCGGCAACCTGTCGCATGCCGACCCCGCGTCGGAGATGCCGGCGGTGATGGTCGCGCTCGGCGCGCGCTTCGTCCTGCGCAGCGCCCGCGGCGAGCGGGAGGTCGCGGCCGTCGATTTCTTCTTGGGCCCGCTGACCACGGCGCTGGAAGCGGACGAGATGCTGGCCGCGATCCGCATCCCCGCCCTGCCCTCGCGCAGCGGCACCGCCTGGCTGGAGGTCACGCGGCGCCGCGGCGACTACGCGATAATGGGCGTGGCGGCGATCGTCACCCGCCGCGAGGACGGCGTCTGCGCCGCGGCGAGCCTCGCCTGCTGCAGCGCCGGGCCGACGCCGCTGGCGGCGCCGAAGGCCGCGGCGTCGCTGGTCGGGACGCGGCTGAACGAGGCGGACATCGCGCAGGCCGCCGATCTGCTGCGGTCCGAAATCGAGCCGACCGGCAGCGTGCAGGCGAGCGCGGCGTATCAGCGCCACCTGGCCGGCGTGATCGCCGCGCGCGCGCTGGCGACCGCGGCGGGACGCGCGGCATGACGCGGCGCGTGACGCTCAGCATCAACGGCACGCATGTCGCGCGCGAGGTCGAGCCGCGCCTGCTGCTGTCGGACTTCATCCGGCACGAGGCCGGGCTGACGGGCACCCATGTCGGATGCGAGCACGGCGTCTGTGGCGCCTGCACCATCCGGCTCGACGGCGCGCCGGTGCGGTCCTGCCTGATCTTCGCCGTGCAGGCCGAAGGCCACGACATCCGGACGGTGGAGAGCCTCGGCACGCCGGGCAATCTCTCCGTCCTGCAGCAGGCCTTCCAGGACAGCCACGGCCTGCAATGCGGCTACTGCACGCCGGGCATCCTGATGACGATCACCGCCTTCCTGGAAGAGAACGCCGACCCGAGCGAGGACGAGGTGCGGCACGCCCTGTCCGGCAACCTCTGCCGCTGCACGGGTTACCAGCACATCGTGGATGCCGTGCTGCTGGCGGCGCGCCGCATGCGGGATAGCGCGTGATGGAAACCCGCCAGATCGGCCGCCCCGTCACGCGCAACGAGGATCCGCGCCTGCTGACGGGGCGCGCGCTCTTCGTCGACGATGTCGAGTTGCCGGGGATGCTGCACGCGGCCTTCCTGCGCAGCCCGCATGCGCGCGCGACGATCAACTCGATCGACACGGCCGCCGCGAAGGCGCGTCCCGGCGTCGCTGCGGTGATCACGGCGGAGGACCTTGGCGGCTACTGGCAGCCGGGGCCGCTGCTGGTGCCGCCGCCGCCGATCGCCGGCATGACCTTCCGCCAGCGCTGCCAGGTGCCGCTGGCGAAGGGCGAAGTCCGCCATGTCGGCGAGCCCGTCGTCATGGTGGTCGCGACCTCCCGCTACGTCGCGGAGGACGCGGTCGGCGACATCGTCGTGGACTACGCGCCGCAGCCGGCCGTGATCGGGCTTCACGCCGCGCTCTCCGCCGAAAGCCCCCGCGTGCATGCCGACCTGCCCGACAACATCGCGGCCGACGTCCATCAGTCCAAGGGCGACTACGCGGCTGCGCGCGCGAAGGCCGCGCATCTCATCCGCCGCCGCTTCACCTATGACCGGGGCGCGTCCAACCCGATGGAGACCCGCGGCATCGTCGCGGACTGGGACGACAAGGCCGATCGGCTCACGATCTGGGATACCACCCAGGCGCCGGTCTTCATCCGCAACGGCCTCGCCGCCATGCTCGGCCTGTCGGAGCGCCAGGTCCGCGTGGTCGCGCCCTTCATCGGCGGCGGCTTCGGGCCGAAGATGATGATGTTCTACCCCGAGGAAGTGCTGGTGCCCTGGATGGCGCTGCGCCTCGGGACGCCCGTGAAGTGGATCGAGGACCGGCTGGAGCACTTCACGGCGACGACGCACGAACGCAGCCAGATCCATGAATGCGAGCTGGCGCTCGACGCGGACGGCCGCATCCTTGGCGTGCGCGACGAGTTCCTGATGGATACCGGCGCCTACAACCCCTATGGCCTGACGGTGCCGCTGAACAGCCAGTGCACGCTGCTGAACTGCTACGACATCCCGGCCTATGACAGCCGCTTCCGCGCGATCTACACCAACCGCACGCTCGTCACGCCGTATCGCGGCGCGGGCCGCCAGCACGGCATCTTCGTGATGGAGCGGATGCTGGACGCGGCGGCGCGGGAGCTCGGGCTGGACCGCGCCGAGATCCGCCGGCGCAACCTGATCCCCGCCGACGCCTTCCCCTACCGCAACGAGGTGATCTACCAGGATTTCGCGCCGCTGACCTATGACAGCGGCAACTACGCCCCGATCCTGGACAAGGCGCTGCACGCCATCGGCTACGCGGATTTCCCGGCCGAGAAGGCGAAGGCGCGCGAGGACGGCCGGCATCTCGGCCTCGGCATCGTCTGCTATGTCGAGGGAACCGGCATCGGCCCCTATGAAGGCGCGAAGGTGCGCGTGCAGGCCAGCGGAAAGGTCACGCTCGCGACCGGCATCGGCACGCAGGGCCAGGGCCATTTCACGGCCTTCGCACAGGTGGTGGCCGAACAGCTCGGCGTGGATGCGCGCGACGTCGAGGTCACGACCGGCGACACCGATGTCTTCGATTGGGGCGCCGGCACCTTCGCCAGCCGCGGCGCGGTCGTCGCGGGATCGGCCGCGCATGGCGCCGCGACGGAGGTCCGCGCGAAGATCCTGAAGACCGCGGCGGAGCATTTCGAATGCGCCGAAGCCGACCTGGTGCTGGAAGACGGCAAGGTGTCGATCGCCGGCGTGGCGGAGAAGTTCATCACGCTCGGCGCGCTGGCAGGACTGGCGAACCCGATGCGCGGCGCGGTGAAGCCGGGCACGATCCCGGGCCTGGAGGCGACGTCCTATTTCGGCCCGGCGATGGGCGCGACCGCGGCCGGCGCGCATGCCATGGTGATCGAGGTCGATCCGCTGACGATGAAGCCGACCATCCTGCGCTACGTCGTCGTGCATGACTGCGGCACGGTGCTGAACCCGTTGATCCTGGCGGGCCAGGTGCAGGGCGGCGTCGCGCAGGGCATCGGCAACGCCTTCTTCGAGCAGCTCGCCTGGACCGATGACGGGCAGCTGCTCAACGCCTCGCTCGCGGATTACCTGCTGCCGACGGCGCTGGATGTCCCGCGGATGGAGGTGCTGCACACCGAGACGCCCTCCCCGCTCAACCCGCTCGGCACCAAGGGGGCGGGTGAAGGCGGCGCGATCCCGGTCGGCGCGCTCTTCGCGCAGGCGATCGAGGACGCGCTCGACCTGCCGGCGCGCGGCATCGAGATCACCGAGATCCCGCTCTCGCCAAGCCGCCTGTGGGAAATCGTGCATGGCGGCGATTGACGCCGAGCGTGTCTCGCTGGCCTTCGGCACGCGCGATGGCGAGGTGCGTGCACTGTCCGACGTGAACCTCACCGTGCAGCCCGGCGAGTTCGTGTCGCTGATCGGCCCGTCCGGCTGCGGCAAGACGACGCTGCTGCGCATCATCGCGGACCTCGAGCGTCCGACCGCCGGTGAGATCAGGGTCAATGGCGTGACGCCGGAACAGGCGCGGCTGCGCCGGGACTATGGTTATGTCTTCCAGGCGCCGGCGCTGCTGCCCTGGCGGACGATCGAGGCGAATGTCGCCCTGCCGCTGGAGGTGATGGGCGTGCCGCGCACGGAGCGGCGAAAACGCGCGCGGCAGCAGCTCGCGCTGGTGGAGCTCGAGGGGTTCGGCCGCAAGTACCCCTGGCAGCTTTCCGGCGGGATGCAGCAGCGCGCCTCCATCGCGCGCGCGATGACCTTCGATCCGCGGTTGCTGCTGATGGACGAGCCCTTCGGCGCGCTGGACGAGATCTCCCGCGACCACCTCAACGGCGCGCTGCACCGGTTGTGGGCGAAGACCGGCAAGACCGTGGTGTTCGTCACGCATTCCATCCCCGAGGCGGTCTATCTGTCGACGCGCATCGTCGTGATGTCGCCGCGGCCGGGGCGGATCGTGGATGTCGTGGAGTGCGACCTCGGCGCCGACCGGCCGCTCGCGATCCGCGACAGCGCGGAGTTCACGACGGTCGCGCATCGCGTGCGGGACCTGCTCTGGGCGGATGCGAATGCGGGGCGCTAGCTGGCTGCCCGAAAGCCCTCTCCCCCTCTTTCGGGGGAGAGGGTTCGGTGAGGGGGACGCGCCGAACGCGCGTGCGCTCCTCACGTTGCACGCCCCCCTCACCCTTTCCTCTCCCCCCTGCGGGTGGAGAGGGCTTCATGGCGGGATCGCGGCCAATGATGCGCCGCCTTAGCGACAGCGCGCTCCCCGTCCTCACCGTCGTCGCGGCTCTCATCGCCATCTGGTACGCCGCCGCGCTCGCGCTGAACTGGCAGGTCGTGTCCGACACGCTCGCGCGCTCCGGCACGCCGCCCTCCGCCTGGCAGGTTGCCGAGGGCACGATGTCCTTCGCCCGCCCGCTGCTGCCGGCGCCGCATCAGATCGTCGGCGAGCTCTGGCGCAGCCTGGTTCTGACGCCGCCGAGCTCGGCGCGCAGCCTGGTCTGGCACGGCTGGGTGACGCTTTCGGCGGCGCTCGCGGGCTTCGTGCTCGGCGTGACCGCGGGCGTCGTCGTCGCGGTCGCGATCGTGCATCTCCGCGCGCTGGAACGCAGCCTGATGCCCTGGGTGATCGCGTCGCAGGCCGTGCCGATCCTGGCGCTGGCGCCGATCATCATCGTGGCGCTGGGCGCCATCGGCTTCGAGGGGCTTTTCCCCAAGGCGGTCATCGCGGGCTATCTCTGCTTCTTCCCCGTCACCATCGCGATGACCAAGGGCCTCACGGCCGCAGACCGGCTGCAGACGGATCTGATGCGCACCTACTCGGCATCTCCCGCGCAGGTCTTCTGGAAGCTGAGGCTGCCGACATCGCTGCCCTTCCTGTTTGCCAGCCTGAAGGTCGCGGCCGCGGCGTCGCTGGTCGGCGCGATCGTCGCGGAACTGCCGACCGGCGCGCAGGCGGGCCTGGGCGCGAGGCTGCTGGCGGGGTCCTATTTCGGGCAGACCGTACAGATCTGGGCAGCGCTGGTGGTGGCAGCCGTGCTCTCGGCCTCGCTGGTCGGGCTGCTCGGGCTGCTGGAGCGCGCGGTGGGCCGACGGCTCGGGGCGCGCGCGTGACGGCGGCGCTGGGGGCGCTCGTCGCGGCGGGATTCGCGCTGGCGATTCACGCCGTGCATGCCGGCGCCGGGCCGATGCTGTGGGCGGGCGTCGCGCTGCTGGCCGCCCTGTCCGCCTGGCTCGTGCAGCGGCTGGGGAACCTCCGCGACGGGCGGCTGTCGGAGCTGCTGGCGCCGCTCGCCTTCGGCGCGGTCGTGCTGGCACTGTGGGAGGTGCTGGTCGTCGGGTTCGCCGTGCCGATGGTGCTGCTGCCCGCGCCATCGGCGATCGCGGCGCGCCTGGCGGGTTCGCTCGACATCCTGACGCAGGACTTCGTGCAGACCTTCCTGAAGGCCGTGCTGACGGGCTACGTGCTGGGCAATGCGCTGGGCTTCGGGATCGCGCTGCTGGTGGACCGCGTGCCCTTCCTCAGGCGGGGGCTGCTGCCGGTTGCGAACCTGGCCTCGGCGCTGCCCATCGTCGGCATCGCGCCGATCATGGTGATGTGGTTCGGCTTCGACTGGCCGTCCAAGGCGGCCGTCGTCGTCGTCATGACGTTCTTCCCGATGCTGGTGAACACGCTGGCGGGCCTGGCCGCGTCGGGCTCGCTGGAGCGCGACCTCATGCGGTCCTACGCGGCGAGCCACGCGCAGACGCTGACCATGCTGCGCCTGCCGGCCGCCCTGCCCTTCGTCTTCACCGCGCTGAAGGTCAACGCGCCGCTGGCGCTGATCGGCGCGATCGTGGCGGAGTTCTTTGGATCCCCGACCTCCGGCATGGGCTTCCGCATCACGACCGAGGCCGCCAAGCTCGCCCTCGACCTGGTCTGGGCCGAGATCGTGGTGGCGGCCGCCGCGGGTTCCGTCTTCTATGGGCTGGTGGCGCTCGCCGAACGCGCCGCGACCTTCTGGCATCCATCCATCCGTCGATAAGCAGGGAGATCACGGGATGAAGAAGTGGCTGGGATTGCTCGTGGCGCTCGGCCTCGCCGCCGCGCCCGACGCGCGCGCGCAGGACCGCCTGACGCTGCAGCTGAAATGGGTCACGCAGGCGCAGTTCGCGGGCTATTACGTCGCGCAGGCCCGCGGCTTCTACCGCCAGGCCAATCTCGACGTCCGGATCAATCCGGGCGGTCCCGACATCGCGCCGCCGCAGATCATTGCGGGCAACCGCGCCGACGTGATCGTGGAATGGATGCCGGCCGCGCTGGCCTCGCGCGAGCGCGGTGTGCCGCTGGTCAACGTCGCCCAGCCGTTCCGCCGCTCCGGCCTGCAGCTGACCTGCCGGGCGGAAACCGGCATCCGCGCGCCGCAGGATCTGCGCGGCCGCACCCTCGGCGTCTGGTTCTCAGGCAACGAGTATCCGTTCCTCGCCTGGATGAGCCGGCTGGGCTACCGCACCGACGGCTCGCCGCAGGGCGTGCGCGTGCTGCGCCAGGGCTTCAACGTGGACCCGCTGCTGCAGCGCCAGGCCGACTGCGTGTCGACTATGAGCTACAACGAGTACTGGCAGGTCATCGATGGCGGCTTCCGGCCGGACCAGCTCGTCGTCTTCAGCTATGAGGAGCAGGGCGTCGCGACGCTGGAGGACGGGCTCTATGTGCTGGAGGGCCGGCTGAACGACGCGGCCTTCGTGCAGCGGATGGCGCGCTTCGTGCGGGCGTCCATGCAGGGCTGGGACTGGGCGCGGCAGAACCCCGACCAGGCCGCGCAGATCGTGATCGACAACGACACGACGGGCGCGCAGACCATCGCGCATCAGCGCCGCA
This sequence comes from Falsiroseomonas sp. HW251, assembly GCF_050563545.1. Lineage (NCBI taxonomy): Bacteria > Pseudomonadati > Pseudomonadota > Alphaproteobacteria > Acetobacterales > Roseomonadaceae > Falsiroseomonas > Falsiroseomonas sp. HW251. Next base: position 113,982 of record NZ_JBNXUM010000005.1, on the reverse strand, counting down.
TGATGGGCGAGATCGCGAAGCTGCTGGACGCGCAGGGAGGCGGGCGCCTGGTGCCGGCGGATTATGAGCGGACGGTGCAGACGCTGCTCTCGAGCGGCGGGGATAGCCCGGTGATCACCCGCGCGCCGACGGGCGCGTGGACGCATGCGGTGATGGATGCGGCGAGGTAGGGCTCAGGGGCGGCGCGCGAAGACGCAGACCAGCCCGCCGCCCGGCGGACCCTGGTGTTCCGCGCCGCCGCTGACGAAGACGCGGCCGTCGCCGGCCACGGCCGCGACGATCGCGCCCAGCGCGCCGCGCAGGTGGCGCTGGGCGTCAATGTCGGTGTCGCCGAGCATGGTGTGGCGGAACCCGCGAATCGCGCCGGACCGGTCGGGCTCGCCCTTCGCGATGACGCCCAGCACTTCGCCCGGCGCGGCGGGGAAGGCAGCCTGCACGCCGGCCAGGTCCAGCAGATCCGCCATCGGGGCGACGCCCGCGACAATCCCGTCTTGCCAGCCCTCCGCATAGCCAAAGACCACGACCTCGTTGCAGGTGACCTCGACGCCGGAGGAGATCGAGACGCGGTTGGAATACAGCGACAGATCCGTCAGCAGCGCGGCCTCCGTCGCGCGGGCGGCGTCGATGTCGCCCAGCGCCACGCCGGCGCCGACCGCGGCCGCGGCGCGCGACAGCGCCATCAGGAACTTCGCGTCGGTGCTGCGCGCCGCGGGGTCCGGCGCCTGCGGGGCCGGCGCCTTCACCTGCACGAGTGCGACGTCCTCGGGCCGCCCGATGCCGGCATCCGCCATGGCGGCGCGGACGGCGGCAATCACTGCCTCGATCTGCGCGACACGACCGATCTCGCGCGCCGGCGTGACGGGCGACATGGCGGTGCCCAGGGCCAGGCCGCGCTGACCCGGCGCGGCCTCGTCCGATACGCTGAACACCATGTAGTGCGGGCTGAGCGCGCCCTCCGTGCCGCCGGACAGCACGCAGGGGATCCGCGCGGCCAGCGCCGACGGCGCCTCGCCGGTGTGGGACGCCAGCAGCAGCATCAGCGTCTGCGTGAAGAAGCCCCGCGTGAAGTCGTTCAGCCCGCCATTGCCCTCGGTCTTGCCGATGACGGCGCGGACATCGCCGGCGCGGACCTCCCCGCGCCTGATCACTCCCTCCAGCTCGGACAGGTCGCCGGGATGGGCCATGGACAGGCGATGGATGGCAAGGCGCGGCATGGCGCTAGCATACTACCCGTCATGAGGATCGGCATCATCGGCACCGGCGTCGCCGGCAGCCTGCTCGCGGAGGCGCTGCTGGAGGCGCCTGGCATCTCCGTCACCGCCTATGAGCGCGTCGCACGGGGCGAACAGTCCGAGGCCGGCACAGGCCTCAATGTCGGCCCCAACGCGCTGAAGGCGCTGCGCCTGCACATGCCGAAGCGCCATGCGGCGTTGCGCGCGGCGTCGCTGGAATGGCGCCGCTGGTTCGTGGACCTCACGGACGGGACGCGGCTTCTCGACCTCGATCTCCTCGACCTCGCGGAGGAGCCGGGGATGCGAATCCGCTGGTCCGAGCTCTATCGCCTGCTGCGCGAGCCCGCGGCAGGCTGCACGCGCAACGGGCACGCGATGGAGGCGCTGGAGGAGGATGCCCAGGGCCGGCTCCTTCCGGTCTTCCGCACCGCGGACGGCCTGGTGCGCGACGGCGGCTTCGACCTGCTGGTCGCGGGCGATGGCCGCTACAGCCGCCTGCGCGCGCTGACCTGCGGGGAGCCGGAGGGCACGCTGCTCGGCGTCTGCATCTGGCGCCTGCTGGTGACCGATGCCGCGGACTGCCCCTATGACGATTACGGCCAATGGTTCGGCGGCAACGCGCGGCTGCTGTCCTTCCGCGTGCCGGGCGGCGCCGTCTACATCGCCGGCACCTTTCCCCTCGGCCCCGACGCGCGGATCCGCGACGAGATGAAGACCGAGGCCGCGCAGCGCGCGCTCTACACGCCGGAGCACGCGCCACCCTGCCCCGCCGTCGCCTGGATGCTGGACAAGGTCGGCAGGCACATCGACCAGATCCACTGGGCGCGCTCCGCCACCGCGCCGCTGCTGCGGCACGGCGCGTCGGGCCGTGCGCTGTTCCTGGGCGATGCCGCCCAGGCCATGGTGCCGACGCTCGGCCAGGGCGCGACCCAGGCCGTGGAATGCGCCGTCGTGGCGGCCGAGGTGCTGAAGCGCGGCGGTACCGTGCAGGAGATCGCGGCCATCCGCGACCCCCGCGTCGCCTTCGTCCGCGACTTCTCGCTGGAGGCGTCGGACACGCTGGTGCCGGGCACCGACGTCGTGATGGGCACGCGCGCTAAGGCCTCGCCCAGCTTCCTGGCGAAGCTGCGGCGGACCTACACCGAGGTGTACTGACAGCTACTCCGCCTTCAGCCCGATCTCGCGGATGATAGCGCGGTATTTCTCGGCGTCGCTGCGGATCAGCGCGGCGAAGCGCTCCGGCGTCGTGACGAGCGGCTCGAGCCCGCCGGCGGCGTCAAGGCGCTGGCGCATCGCGGGATCGGCCAGGCTGGCCGCGACCTTCGCGCGCAGTCGCGCCATGATCGCGTCGGGCAGGCCGGGCGGGGCAAACAGGCCGAGCCAGATCACGACCTCGTAGCCCGGGAAGACCTCCCCGATGCGGGGCAGGTCGGGAAACAGCGGCGAGCGCTCCGGCCCCGTCACGGCCAGGGCGCGAAGCCGGCCGGCCTGGATCAGCGGCGCCGTCGAGGTGCCGGAGAACACCGCCTTGGTGTCCCCCGCGACGGTGGCGTTGGCCGCGGGGGTGCCGCCGCGGAAGGGGACGTGCAGCATGTTGAGGCCCGCCCGCCGCGCCAGCATCTCCATCGCGAGCTGGTGCTGGCTGCCGACGCCGCCCGAGGCGTAGGGCAGAGGCTCGCCGGCGCGGCGCGCGTAATCCAGGAACTCCGCGAAGCTCCGCACCGGCACGGAAGGATGCACCGACAGGATGAACTGGTTCGCCGCCACCGAGGCGACGGGAACGAGCTCCGTCAGCGGGTTCACCGCCAGGCTGTCATAGACGAAGGGATTGACGACGAAGACGGTGTCCTGCGCGAAGAGCAGCGTGTAGCCGTCAGGCCGCGCGCGCGCCACGGCCTCGGCGGCGATGGCGCCGTTCGATCCCGTGCGGTTCTCCACCACGACGGGCTGGTTGAGCCGGGCCTGCAGCCTTTCCGCCAGGATGCGCGCGACGATGTCGGGCGCCCCGCCCGGCGGGATCGTGGTGATCATGCGGATCGGCCGGTCGGGCCAGGCGCCCTGCGCCGTCCCCTGCGCGTTGGCGATCCCTGGCGCCAGCAGCGCCGCCATGGCCATCCCGGCCTTCCGCCTGCCGATCATGCCGCTATCCTCCCGCCGCCATTCTCGCCGCAACGCCACCCCGAGGAAACACCGACATGCCCAACGCCGGACGCCCCTGGGTGCCTTCCTTCCTCAGCCGCGGCGGCGCCTCGCGCCTCGTGCTCTCCTGCGCGGTCAGCGACTACGACCATGTCCGCGACCTCATGGAAGGCAGGGTCCAGGCCGAGGGCATCGAGCTCATTCCCATCCGCTTCGCCGTGGAGGAGATCTTCTTCCGCTTCATCAAGTTCCGCGAATGGGAGGTGAGCGAGGTCTCCTTTGCGAAATACGTGGCGCTGCGCAGCCAGGGCGACGAGAGCCTGGTCGCGCTGCCGGTCTTCCCCTCACGCGTGTTCCGCCATTCCTCGATCTATGTCCGCGCCGACGGGCTGGTGAAGCGGGTCGAGGACCTCGCGGGGAAGCGTGTCGGCGTGCCGGAATGGGCGCAGACCGCGGCGATCTACAGCCGCGGCGCGCTGCGCCACCAGTTCGGCCTCGACCTGAATGCGATCAATTGGGTGCAGGCGGGCGTGAACCAGCCCGGCCGCGGGGAGAAGGTGGAGTTGCGCCTGCCGGAGGGGCTGACGCTCACGCGGCGACCGGATTCGTCGCTCGATGCAATGCTGCTGAACGGCGAGCTCGACGCCATCCTGACCGCCCATCCCACGCAAAGCTTCGAGCAAGGCGACCCGCGCATCGTCCGCCTCTTCCCCGACCCGCAGCCCATCGAGGAAGCCTTCCTCGACGCCACCGGCGTCTTCCCCATCATGCATGCCGTCGCCATCCGCCGCGAGGTGATCGACCGCTTTCCCTGGGTCGCGGGCAACCTGCTCACCGCCTTCGAGGCAGCGAAGCGCAACGCGGTCGCGCGGGCCGAGGAGATCACGGCCTCGCGCATCCCCTTCGCCTGGGGGCAGCTCGCCGCGGCGCGGATGGCGGCGCGCTTCGGTGGCGATCCCTGGCCCTATTGTCTCGAGCCCAACCGCACCACGCTCGACACCTTCTGCGCCTGGGCGCATGAGCAGGGCGTCGCGCATAGGCGGCTGCAGCCGGAGGAGCTGTTCCCGCCGGAGCTGCTGCAGCGCTACCGGATCTGAAGGGTCGTCCCATGACCGTGACCATCATCGGCGGCGGCGTCGGCGGGCTGACGGCGGCGCTCGCCCTGAAGGCCCGCGGCATCGAGTGCCGGGTGCTGGAGAGCGCGCGTCAGATCCGCCCGCTCGGCGTCGGGATCAACCTGCTGCCGCATGCGACGGCCGTGCTGGACGCCCTCGGCGTGCTGCGCGCGCTGGAGGCGGTCTCGATCGCGACGAAGGAGGCCGCCTACTACAACCGCTTCGGCCAGCTCATCCATGTGGAGCCGCTCGGCCGCGCCGCGGGCTACGCGACGCCGCAGCTGTCCATCCATCGCGGCGAGCTGCAGATGGTGCTGCTGGACGCGGTGCTGTCCCGCCTCGGCGCGCACGCTGTCCGCACCGGCATCCGCTGCGTTGGCGTCGAGCAGGACGCGGACGGCGTCACGCTGCGACTGCACGACAGCGAGACCGGCCAGGCGCTGCCGCCCGAACGCGCGTCGGTCGTGGTCGCCGCCGACGGGATCCATTCCGTCATCCGCCGCCAGTTCTTCCCCGACGAGGCGCCCTACCTCTATTCCGGCGTGAACATGTGGCGCGGCGTGACGCGGATGAAGCCGATCCTGTCGCACGCCACCATGGTCCGCGCGGGCTGGCTCGCGCATGGCAAGATGGTGATCTACCCCATCCGCGACCATCCCGACGGCACGCAGCTCATGAACTGGGTGGCGGAGATCGAGACACCGTCCCATGCGGAGAACGACTGGGCGAAGCCCGGGCGGCTCGAGGATTTCCTGCCGGCCTTCGCGGGCTGGCATTTCGACTGGCTGGACGTGCCCGCGATGATCCGCGCGGCCGATGTCGTGCTGGAATACCCGATGGTGGACAAGGACCCGCTGTCGCGCTGGAGCCACGGCCGCGTCACGCTGCTCGGCGACGCCGCGCATCCCATGTATCCCAGGGGCTCGAACGGCGCGGGCCAGGCGATCCTGGATGCGAAGGCGCTGGCGGAGTGCCTCGGCGGACAGGCCGATCCCGTCGCCGCGCTCAGGGACTACGAGGCGCGGCGGCTGGGGCCGACCGCGCAGGTCGTGCGCACCAACCGCACCGCGCCGCCGGACGCCATCATCCGCGAGGTCTGGCAGCGCACCGGCGACAAGCCCTTCGCGCGGATCGAGGATGTCATCAGCGCGGACGAACTTGCCGCCATGCTCGACGGCTACAGGAAGGTGGCGGGCTACGACAAGGCGGCACTCAATCCGCCGTGATCCCCGCGCTGCGGATCACCTCCGCCCAGCGCGCGACGTCGCGGCGGATCAGCGCGGCGAGGTCGCCCGGCGTGCCCGGCGACGGCACCAGTCCCTGGCCGAGCAGCTGCTCGCGCGTCGAGGGCTCGGCCAGCCAGGCATTGAGGTCGGCGTTGACGCGGCGGACGAAGTCATCGGGCAGGCCGGGCGGACCGAGCAGCGCGTACCACAGGTCCACCAGGACGTCGGGATAGCCGGCCTCCGCCATGGTCGGGACCTCGGGCGCGGCGTCGGCGCGGCGCTCGCTGCCGACGGCTAGGATGCGCAGCCGCCCGTCGCGCGCCAGCGGCACCGCGACATGCACGGGCAGCACCATCGCCGCGACGCGTTTGCCGATCAGGTCCTGGATCGCCGGCGCGCTGCCGCGATAGGGCACGTGGTTCATCGGCACGCCGGCCTTCAGGCGGAACAGCTCCATCGCGAGGTGATGCGGCGTGCCGATGCCGGGCGACGCGTAGTTCGCCCCGCCCGGCTGCGCCGCCGACCAGGCCGCGAAGTCCCGTGCCGTCGTCGCGGGCACGTCGGGGTTCACGACGAGCACGAGGTCGCCGACCGCGAGCCTGGCGATCGGCGTGAAGCCCGCGACGGCGTCGTAGGGGATCTGGCGGAAGAGGCTCGGGTTCATCACGAAGGTGTTGGGCTGCATCACCAGCATCCGCCCGTCCGGCGCGGCGCGGGCGACGGCCTGGCTGCCGATGTTGCCGCTGGCCCCGGCGCGGTTGTCCACCGCGACGGGGTGCCCGAAGCGCTGCTGCAGCACCGGCGCGACCATCCGCGCCAGGATGTCGGGCCCGGTGCCGGGGGTGTAGGGCACCACGATCGTCACGGCGCCATCCGGCATGCGCCCGGCGGTCCCCTGCGCCGCGGCGCCGCCGCCCCACAGCGCCCCAGCCGCCGCGATCAGGCGCCGGCGCGTCGTTCCGCCCTGCTCCGGCATGCGATTCCTCCCTGATCCGTCAGCGCCATCTCGGCATGCGTGACCAAATATGACATAGCTGTCACCGCGCGACGTGATCGCGTCAATCTGTCCCTAGGCATGTTCCGCGCCCTTCGCCTGCAACACGAGGAGACTCCATGCGGCACATCTCCGCTTTTGCCTTCGCCTTCGCGGTCGCGACCGCCTCTGCGCTGCCTGCCCAGGCGCAGGACGCAGCGGCCGGCCAGCGCATCTTCAACCAGTGCCGCGCCTGCCACGTCATCGACAACAACGGCCGCAACGGCGTGGGTCCGAACCTGCACGGCGTCGTCGGCCGCCGCGCCGCCTCGATCGAGAGCTTCCGCTACTCCGCCAACATGCGGCAGCTCGGGGAGCAGAACCACGTCTGGACCGAGGACAACCTGCGCGCCTACCTCGCCAACCCCAAGGCCGTCGTGCCGCAGGGCAGCATGGCCTTCCCGGGCCTGCGCGATCCCCAGCAGATCACCGACGTGATCGCCTACCTCAAGTCCCAGGGCTGAGGGCCGACGCGCCTCGCCCATGCGCATCCTGGTGATCGAGGACGACCGTTCGACGGCCGACTACATCGCCAAGGGCCTGGGCGAGGAAGGGCACGTGGTGGACATCGCGAGGGACGGCAAGGACGGCCTGTTCCTCGCGCTGAACGAGCCCTTCGACATCATCGTCACCGACCGCATGCTGCCCGGGCCCGATGGCCTGTCCATCGTCCGGGCGCTGCGGGCTTCGTCCATCGCGACGCCGGTGCTGGTGCTGACCGCGCTCGGCGACGTGGACCGCAAGGTGGAGGGGCTGGAAGCCGGGGCGGACGACTACCTCGCCAAGCCCTTCGCATTCGCCGAGCTGCGCGCGCGGATCCGCGCGCTGGCCCGCCGCCCCGCCGCGCCGCCGGCGGCGCAGACCGAGCTGGTCGTCGGCGACATCCGCATGGACCTGCTGCAGCGCACGGCGTGGCGGGGAAGCCGCAAGCTCGACCTGCTGCCGACGGAATGGCGCCTGCTGGAATACATGATGCGCCATCCCGGCCAGGTGCTGACCCGCACCATGCTGCTGGAGAAGGTGTGGGACTTCTCCTTCGACCCCACCACCAATGTCGTTGACGTCCATGTCAGCCGCCTGCGCCGCAAGCTGGAGGCCGAGGGCGACGGCCCCGCCATCCGCACGCTGCGCGGCGCGGGCTACGCGCTCGATCCGTCGCCCGGAACGGGCGCGGGACCAGCTTCGAAGGGCGAGTGATGCGCCGCAGCTTCGCGCTGCGCGCCTCGCTCGCCGCCGCGGCGGTGATGCTGGTGGCGTCCTTCCTGGGCTCGGGCTGGATCGGCCGCCAGGCGGAGCAGGCGCTGCGCGCGCAGCTCGACCTCGCGCTGGCCGCCGAGGCGGAGTCGCTGATCCGGGAATACGAGGCGCTGGGACTGCAGGGCCTGGCCGAGCAGACCGCGGCCTATGCGCGGCGCCGCGGGCCGGTGCTGGTGCTGCTGCAGGCGCCGGACGGACGGCCGCTGGCTGGCGGGCTGCCGGTGGCGCGCCCGCCGGTGCTGCGGGGCTATGCGACCTTGGACGCGACGGCCGACCGGCCCTCGCTGCGCGTGCTCGGCGCGGTGCTGCCGGGCGGCGCGAACCTGCTGGTCGCGACGGAACTCGCGCCGGTCGAGGACGCGGCGTCGCGGCTGGCCTGGGGGCCGCCGGTGATCGCGCTCGCCGCCGCTGCCCTGGCGCTGCTGCTGGGCTTCCTCGCCGCGCGGCGCTTCGAGACGCGCCTGGCCGGCGTCGGGCGCGCCGCGCGGGCGATCATGGATGGCGACCTCGCGCGGCGCCTTCCGGATTCCGGCCGCGGCGACGAGTTCGACCGGCTGGTCGGCACGGTGAATACGCTGCTCGGCCGGATCGAGGCCCTGGTCGCGGCGCAGCGCCAGGTCACCGACGACATCGCGCATGACCTGCGGACGCCGCTGTCGCGGCTGCGGCAGCGGCTGGAAGGCGCGCTTGTCGCCGCGCGCGAGCCCTCGGCGGACGAGGCGACGCTGGCGGCTGCGATCGCCGAGCTCGACGCGGTGCTGGCCACCTTCGCCGCGCTGCTGCGCATCGCGCGGGCAGAGAGCGGCTCGACCGCGGGCTTCGCGGCGCTGGACCTGTCGGCGCTGGTAGCAGGCATCGCCGAGACCTATGCCGCGCCGGCCGAGGAAGCGGGACGCGCGCTGACGACCGAGATCGCGCGCGGGATCGAGTTCCGCGGTGACGCCGCGCTGCTCCGCCAGGCGCTGGCGAACCTGCTGGACAACGCGATCCTGCATGGTGGCGGGCGTGTCGCGCTGCGGCTCAAGCCGGGCCCTGTTATCGAGGTTGCGGACGACGGCCCGGGCATCCCGCCGGCGGAGCGGGAGGCGGTGACGCGGCGCTTCTACCGGCTGGATTCGAGCCGGCACACGCCGGGAACGGGGCTGGGCCTCGCGCTGGTCGCGGCGGCGGCTCGGCTGCATGGCGGGAGCCTGCGCATCGAGGACGGGCCGGGTGGGCGGGGTGTGACGGCGGTGCTGGATTTGCGACGGACGTAAAGCCCTCTCCCCCTCTCACGGGGGAGAAAGTTGGGTGAGGGGGACGCTGGAGGCGAAGCGCGGGCTTCCTATCCTCGATGCCCCCTCACCCTGCCCTCTCCCCCCCTGCGGGTGGAGAGGGTTTGAAGCAGCGCTTCGCGCGGCGTCCGCGAGTTTTCTGACAAACCTGTCATGGTCCTTCCCCGCCGCCTCCACCGCCGGGGCGCGACACCGTCCTCCACGCGGTCATTCCCGCGAATCCCAACGGAGGACCTGACCCCATGACCTTCCCCAAGCGCCGCACCGGCCTCGCCGCCGTGCTGCTGGCCGGCACCGCCCTTTCCGCCGTCTTCCTGCCCGGCGCCGCACCCTTCGCGCAGCAGGCCGCGCCGTCGGCTATCACCGCGCCGGCCGCCGGCCCGGCCAGCTTCGCCGACCTCGTTGAGCGCGTCCGCCCCGCCGTCGTGACCATCGTTGCGACCGAGCGCGCGCAGCCCCAGGCCCGCGCCGGCTCGCCCTTCCAGCCCGGCACCGAGCAGGACCGCAACTTCCGCCGCTACTTCGGCCAGCCCGAGGGCAACAACCAGGGCCCGGGCCGCGGCGAGCAGCAGCGCCCGAGCCAGGCGATGGGCTCCGGCTTCCTGATCGAAGCCAGCGGCTTCATCGTGACCAACAACCACGTGGTCGAGGGCGCGAACAGCGTGAAGGTCAGCCTCGACGACGGGCGCGAGATGCCGGCCCGCATCGTCGGCCGCGACCCCCGCACCGACCTCGCCTTGCTGAAGGTTGAGAGCGCGCAGGCCCTGCCCCACCTCAATCTCGGCGACAGCGACCGCGCGCGGCCCGGCGACTGGGTGATCGCGGTGGGCAATCCCTTCGGCCTCGGCGGCAGCGTGACGGCCGGCATCGTCTCGGCGCGCGGGCGCGACATCGGCGCCGGCCCCTATGACGACTTCCTGCAGGTGGACGCGCCGATCAACCGCGGCAATTCGGGCGGCCCGCTGTTCGCGGCGAACGGCGACGTGGTCGGCGTGAACACCGCGATCTTCTCGCCCTCCGGCGGGTCGGTCGGCATCGGCTTCGCGATCCCGTCCAACATGGTCCGCCAGGTCGTGGCGCAGCTGAAGGAGAACGGCCGCGTCGAGCGCGGCTTCCTCGGCGCCTCCACCCAGCCGCTGACCCCGGCGCTGGCGCAGGCGATGCACCTGAACGGCGCGAACGGCGCGCTGGTCGCCTCGGTCGAGGCCGACAGCCCCGCCGCGAAGGCGGGCCTGCAGGCCGGCGACGTGGTGACGGCGGTGGGCGGCCGGGCCGTGAGCTCCCCGCGTGACCTCGCGCGCGCCATCGGCGACCAGCGCCCGGGCAGCACAGTCGCGCTCGACGTCCGGCGCGAGGGCCAGCACCGCGAACTGCGCGTCACGCTCGCCGCGGTGCAGGACGGCGCCGAGCGCGGCGCGGCGCAGGAGCAGGCGGCCGAGCGCGGCAAGATCGGCATCGCGCTGGCGCCGATCAACGACGCCACGCGCCAGGCGCTTCGCCTCCCGCAGGGCGCGACCGGCGCGGTGGTCGCCGAGGTCCGTCCGGACAGCCCGGCCGCCGAGGCCGGCCTGAAGCCCGGCGACATCATCACCTCGGTCGGCGCGAGCGAGGTGAAGGACCCCGAGGCCGCAGCGCGCGCGATCCGCGAGGCGACGGCGACCCCGGGTTCCTCGGTGGCGCTGCGCATCATCCGCGAAGGCCGCGGTGCCTTCGTCGCGGTCCAGGTCCCCGCGACGCAAGGCTGAGCGCGGTCCGCAGGGCGGGTCCTGCCCTGCGGGCCCGGGCGGGTCCGGAACCAACCGGGCCCGCCCTCTCCCCGCCGGGGGAGAGCGGGGCGGCGCGTCGTGCCGGGGCACGGCGCGCCGTTCGCGCTCCTGGCCGGGGCACGGCGCGCCGTTCGCGCGTTACGCCGCGAGTTGCCGCGCCTCCTCATGCGCCGGCGCCAGCGCGAGCGCCGACTGGGCCGCCGCGATCCGGGCCGCGTCGTCGCCGCAGCGCGCCGCGAGCCGCGCGACCTCCAGCAGCGGCGCGAGTTCGCCGGGCCTGAGCCGCGCCACCTGCTGCGCCATCCCCAGCGCCTCGGCCAGTCTCCCCTGCCTGTCGAACATCAGCTGCAGGCGCCGGGCGATCCGGTCGTGCAGCGGGCAAGCCTCCAGCACGCGCCGGAAATGCAGCTCCGCCAGCGCGGCGTCGCCTTCCTGCAGCGCGAGCCGGCCGAGCGCGATCTCCGCCGGGACGGAGCCATCCCCGAGGGCCCGCGCCCGCGCGGCCCAGCGCGCCGCCTCCTCCGGACGGCGCCTCTGCAGGAGGCCCGCGAGGTCCATGCACGCATTGATGGGCCGCGCCTCCGCGCGCGCCGCGCCTTCCAGCGCCTCCCGCGCGCCCTCGATGTCGCCCGCCTCCCGCAGCGCCTCGGCAAGGTTGCGCCACACCCAGTAGGGCGCGAGGGGCGCCTCCGCGATGGCCGCGCGATAGGCCGCGATCTCCGACGCCTGGTCGCCCCGGCGCGCGGCGCGCAGCCCCTCGAGCCCCGCCGTCACGCCGGCGCGGGGCGCCTCCGCGACCGTGCCGGGGGCGGCCTCGTCCAGCGCGCGGCGCAGCGAGGGCGCCCAGCGCGCCAGCACGTCGCGGGCCATCATCCCGCCATGCGTGCCCTCGGCCTGGATCTCGTGCACGCGGCCCAGCACCAGGTCGCCCCAGCCCATCGCGGGGGCGAGCAGGTCGTTCTCGCCGGGAGTTCCCGACCGGAACAGCCAGAGGTCGCCGCGATAGGGCTGCGGCACGTAGCGCTCCATCATCCGGCTGCAGGTCGGCACGGTGCGGCGTTCCGGCGCCGGCAGCAGCGCCGTGCCGGCGCGGCGGGCATGCAGCGACGGCCCGCGGTCGATCAGGCCGAGGAAGGCGACCTGCCCGCCCCCCTCGGCGATCTGGCGCGCGACCTCGAAGGCCAGCATCGCGCCGAAGGAATGGCCGGCAATATGATACGGCCCGTCCGGCCAGGCGCTCCGGATCGCGGCGGCGAAGCCGGCGGCGTGCTCCTCCAGCGTCGGCACGCCTGGCGGCGGCAGGCGCCATTGCATCAGGCGCAGCTCCTGCGCCGGCCCCAGCAGCTCGGCGAGCCAGCCGGCATAGGGCGTCACGCCGTTGACGGCATGCGCGAGGAACAGCGGCACGCCGCGTCCCGCCTGCACCGCCGTCAGGCGCTGCGGCGCCCGCCTGGCGCGGACCAGCGCGGCCAGCGCCTCGACCGTGCCGTGATCGGCGAATTGCGGCGGGGTGAGGGAGAGGCCGAAGCGCTCCTCGATCTCCAGCAGCAGCGTCAGCACCTGGATGGAGTCGCCGCCGAGATCGGCGAAATGCGCGTCGTGCGGCACGCCCTCGCGCTCGAGCAGCCGCGCGAAGATCGCGGCGATCTGCTGCCTCGGGCCCGGCCTGGCCGTCGCCCCGCCGGATCGCTGGTTGTCGGGCATGGCGCCTGTCACCATAGATGCCGCGAACAGGCAATGGGCAGCGCGGGAGCGGCATGGACAGCGACGTGGCGGCCCCGCCGCACCGTCCGGCGATGGAAGCGGCGCTGCGGCGGGCCGCGGCCGGCGACGGCTGGCTGCAACTGGCCGATTTCCCCGTGGATTACCGCGGTCCGACGGACCGGGCGATGCAACCCTTCGCGGGCCGCGACCGGCCCGTGCTGGCGTCGCTGAAGGACGCCGCCGCGCGCCTGCAGGATCGCGTCGCCTATGCCGATGCGGCCCGCGACCTATCCTTCGCCGGCCTGGTCGATGCCGTGGCGCGGCTGGCCCGAGAGATTCGCGCCGTGGGCGGCGATGGTCCGGTCGGCCTGCTGCTGCCGCCCGATGCCGGGGCGCCGGTGGCGCTGCTCGCCTGCCTCGCCGCCGGGCGGCCGGCGCTGCTGCTGGAAGCAGCCGGCGCGCCGCCGCGCAACGCCGCGATCCTGCGCCGCGCCGGCGCCGGTCTTGTGGTCGGGCCGGCCGCGGCGCCGCCGGCGGACCTGCCCTTCCTGCCGATCGAGTCGGCCTTCGGCCCCGGCGCGGCGCCGGCGCTGCCCGACGGCCCCGATCCCGACGCGCTGGCCTTCATCATCTCGACCTCCGGCAGCACCGGCGAGCCGAAGCTCGTCGCCTACAGCCAGCGCGCCGTGCTGGAGCAGGTGCGCCTGCGCATCGAGAGCATGCGGGTCAGCGAGGCCGACCGCTATCTGCATTTCGGCGCCTTCGGCACCATCACCGGCCTGATCACGCTGCTGATGCCGCTGCAGGGCTGCGCGGTTGATATCGTCGCGCTGGCCGAGCGCGGCGTGGCGGCGCTGCGCGAGCGCCTGCGCAGCCATCCCCCGACGATCCTGCGCGCCGGCCCCGCCATGCTGCGCGTGCTGGCCCAGATGCCCGATGCGAAGCGGCTGCTGGCCGGCCTGCGCGTGCTGCGCGTCGGCGGCGAGGCGCTGCTGCGCGCCGATCTCGAGCGGATCCTGCCCTGCCTGCCCCCGGAATGCCGGATCTACAACCGCTACGGCGCGACCGAGCTCGTCGGCCTGTCCTGGGTGCCGCGGCCGGAGGACGACCACGATCCCTTGCGCACCGCCGTCGGCCTGCCGGATCCGGGTGTCGCCATCCGGATCGTCGGCGAGGACGGCGCGGACTGCCCGCCCGGCGTCGCGGGCGAGCTCTGGATGCGCGGCCGCCATGCCGCGCTCGGCGCATGGAGCGCCGGCGGGCTGGTGGATGGCCAACTCGGGCGCGACCCCGCCGATCCGTCGCTGCGGATCTGGCGCACCGGCGACCTCGCGCGGCTCACTCCGGACGGGGTCGTGGTCGTGCTCGGGCGGCTTGACCGCATGGTGAAGGTCAACGGCAACCGCGTCGAACTCGCCGAGGTCGAGACCGTGCTGCGCGGCTGCGCGGAGGTGCGGGACGCCGCGGTGCTGGCCACCGAGGCGGCGGGCCGCGTCACGCTCGGCGCCTTCGTCGTGGCCGCGCCCGGCGCGACGCCCGGCCTGCCGCAACGGCTGCGCCAGGCGCTGCGGGCGTCGCTGCCGGGCTACATGGTGCCCGCGCGGATCGAGCTGGTGGACGCGCTGCCCTTCCTGCCCAGCGGCAAGCTGGACCAGCGGGCGCTGCTGGAGCGGCTGGCGTGACGACGCCGCTGCATCGCCGCCTGCTCGACCAGGCGTTGCGCCACGCGCCGTCGCGCGGCGGCTGGCTGCACCTGCCCGACCTGCCGCGCGACTACCGCGGCCCCACGGACGTGCCCTACGAGCCCTTTGATGCGAAGCGCGACACGCCGATCCTGTCGCTGCTGGACCAGGCCGCGTCGCGCTGGCCGGACCGCGTCGCCTTCGCCGATCCCGACCGCGCGCTGGGCTTCGCGGCGCTGGCCGACGCCGTCGCGCGGTTGGCCGCGCGGCTTCGCGCCGTGCCCGCCCGGGGCCCCGCGGGCGTGCTGCTGCCGCCGGGCGTCGGCGCCGGCGTCGCTCTCTTCGCCTGCCTCGCCGCGGGGCGTGTCGCCCTGATGCTCGACGCCACCCAGGCGCCGGCGCGCAATGCGGACCTGGCCGGGCGTGGCGGCGCGGTGCTGCTGCTCGGACCCGCCGCCGCGCTCGGCGGCGTCGAGGGGCAACGGCCCGTCGTGCCGATCGAGGCGGGGTTCGAGGCTGCCGGGCCGCCACCGCGCGGCGAGGGCCTCGGCCTGGACGAGCCGGCCTTCGTGGTCTGCACCTCCGGCAGCACGGGCGAGCCCAAGATGCTGGCCTACAGCCAGCGCGGCGTGCTGCAGCAGGTCGCCATGCAGGTGGACGGCAATCACCTGTCGGAGCGCGACCGCTTCCTGCTGCCGACGGCGCTGGCCACGATCAGCGGGCTGTGCAGCCTGTTCCTCATGCTGTCGGGCTGCACGGTGGACATCGTGCAGCTCTCGGCCTTCGGAATCGCCGATTTGCGGCGCCGGATGCGCGACGCGCCGCCGAGCGTGCTGCGCGCCGGCCCGTCCCTGCTGCGGACGCTGGTGCAGCTTCCCGACGCGCGCGCGGTCTTCGCGCCGCTGCGCGCCGTGCGCCTGAGCGGCGAGCCCGTGCTGCGCGCCGACCTCGAGCCGCTGTGGCCGCTGCTGCCGCCGGGCTGCCTGGTGTGGAACCGCTACGGCTCGACCGAGATGATCGGCACGAGCTGGGTCGCGCTGCCCGGCGACGACCACGGCACGCCGCGTATCCCCGCCGGCCTGTCCGATCCCGAGGTGGAGATGCGGATCGTGGATGCCGCAGGCCTGCCCTGCCGGCCGGGCGAGCCCGGCGAGCTGTGGCTGCGCGGGCGATACGGCGCGCTCGGCGACTGGGGGCCGGACGGGCTGATGCCAGGACGGCTGGAGCCTGATCCCGAGGATCCGTCGCTTCGCATCCACCGCACCGGCGACATGGCGCGGCTGCTGCCGGACGGCGTGCTGGAGGTGCTCGGCCGCGCCGACCGCATGGTGAAGATCAACGGCCACCGCGTCGAGCTCGCCGAGGTCGAGACCGCGCTGCGCCGCCATGCCGAGGTGCGCGAGGCCGCCGTGATCGCGCGCGCGACGGAGGCGCGCGTGGCCCTGCACGCCTTCGTCGTCGCGGCCGCCGACGCCGCGCCGGGGCTGGAGACGCGGCTGCGGCACGCGATGCGCGAAGCACTTCCCCGCTACATGCAACCCGCGCGGATCGCGCTGCTGGACGCGCTGCCGCGGCTGCAAGGCGGCAAGCTGGACGAGCGCGCGCTGCTGGCGCGGGATGCCAGGGGGTGACCGAGCCGCATGCAGCGGCGATGGCGCGCGGCGTCGTCGTTCTGGCGGCCGAGGCGCAGGGCCGGATGGCGCTGCGCGCCTTCGTCGTGGCCGCGCCGGGCGTGGCGGAGGGCCTCGCCTTCATGCAGCCCGCCGGGATCGAGCTGCTGGACGCCCTGCCCCTGCTGCCCGGCGGCAAGCCGGACACGCGCGCGCTGCTGTCGCGCGGCGCCGCCCGCGCCTGATTTCGGGTTGCCAGCCGCGCGGACCACGCGCAGGCTGGCGCGAAAGGCGGCCGGTCCCCGGCCGGGGAGGAAGGGCATGTCCGCAACCCGCGCCACGCGTGTGGGCTATGTCGGCGTCGGGCTGATGGGCCATGGCGCGGCGAAGAACATCCTGGAAAAGGGCTACGCGCTCACCATCCTCGGCCACCGCAACCGCGCGCCGGTGGACGACCTCGTCGCGCGCGGCGCGACGGAAGTCCGAACGCCGGCGGACGTGGCCGCGGCCAGCGACGTCGTGTTCCTCTGCCTGCCCTCGTCGGTCGAGGTGGAGGAGATGCTGACGGGCTCGGGCGGGCTGCTGGCCGCGCTGAAGCCCGGCTCGATCCTGGTGGATTCCACCACAGCCGATCCGCACTCGACGCGCCGCCTCGGCGCGATGCTGGCGGAGCGCGGCGTGGGCATGGTGGACGGGCCGCTCGGCCGCACGCCGAAGGAAGCCGAGGCCGGGCAGCTCTCCACCTTCCTCGGCGGCAGGCCGGAGCACGTCGCGCGCGTGCGCCCGATCGTCGAGACCTATGCCGACGTCATCGTGGACGCCGGCGATCTCGGCTCGGGCCACACGCTGAAGCTGGTGAACAACTTCATCTCGATCGGCACGGCGACCGTGATCTCGGAGGCGCTGGCGACGGCGGCGAAGCTCGGCGTGGATTTCGGCAAGCTGAACCAGGTGGTCTCGGCGGGCGGCGCGAACAGCAGGATGTGGCAGATGATGATCCCCTTCGCGCTGGAGGGCGACGACAACCATCTGAAGGGCCCGCTGCGCATCGCGGGGAAGGACATGCGGTTCTGGTGCCGCCTGGCGGAGGGCGCGGGCACGCCCGCCTTCGTCGCGGAGGCGGTGTGCCAGACCTACCGGCTCGCCAACTCGCTCGGCCATGGCGAGCAGTTCATGCCGGTCCTGCCGCAGATCCTGGCGGAGCTGATGGGCACGCATATCCGCGACCTGCCGGCCCGATGATCGCGGCGGCGACGCTCCAGGCCTTCTGCACCGCCCTGTTCCGCGCCGCGGGCTCGGAGCCGGCGGAGGCCGCGATAGTCGCCGCGCATCTGGTCGAGGCGAACCTGGTCGGCCATGACAGCCACGGCGCGATCCGCGCGCCGAAATACGTGGACTGGGTCGCGGCGGGGGAGCTGCTGCCGAACCGGCATGCAGATGTCGTCGTGGATGCCGGCGGGCTGCTGCTGCTGGATGGCGGCTTCGGCTACGGCCAGGTGATCGGGCGCGAGGCGATGGCGATGGCGGCCGAGCGCGCTCGGCGGCACGGCGCCTGTGTGCTGGGGCTGCGCAACGCCGGCCATCTCGGCCGCATCGGCGCCTGGGCGGAGCAGCTGGCGGCGGCGGGCCTGATCTCGGTGCATTTCGTCAACACCAGCGGCTACGGCATCCTCGTGGCACCGCATGGCGGGACGGAGCGGCGGCTGTCGGCGAACCCCATTGCCGCCGGCGCGCCCGGGCCGCATGGCCCGATCGTGCTCGACATCGCGACTTCCGCGACGGCCGAAGGCAAGATCCAGGTCGCGCGCAACAAGGGCGAGGAACTGCCCGAAGGCCTGGTGCTGGATGGTCGCGGCGAGCCCACGACCGATCCCGCGTCCTTCTACGGCCCACCGCCCGGCGCGATCCTCGCCTTCGGCGGGCACAAGGGATACGGGCTGTCGGTGCTCTGCGAGCTGCTCGCCGGATCGCTGACCGGCGGGGGGGCGAGCAACCCGCAGAACCCGACGGCTTGGCGGCTGGTCAACAACATGCTGACCGTCGCCGTGGAGCCCGCTTCGCTCGGCGCGGCGGAGGCCTTCGGCCTCGACGTCGCGAAGCTCGAGTCCTGGGTGAAGTCGTCGCGCGGCGAGGACATCATGCTGCCCGGCGAGATCGAGGCGCGTACAAGGGCGCGGCGCGACGCCGAGGGCATCCCGCTCGACGCCGTCACGCGCACGCAGCTCCGCGGCGCCGCGACGCGGCTGAAGGTCGCGATCCCCGCGGAACTCGTCGATGGTTGAGAACCCCGTCCGCCGCAAGCTCCTCGCCGGCGGCACGGCCTTCGGCACCATGGCCTTCGACTTCTTCACGCCGGGCCTCGCGCCGACGCTCGCTGCCGCCGGCGCGGAATTCGTCATCCTCGACATGGAGCATGGCGGCCTCGGCATCGAGGGCGTGAAGGCGCAATGCGCCTTCGCTCGCGGCGCCGGCATCGTGCCGATGGTGCGCATCCCCGAACCGCGCGCGGGTCTCGTGCCGCCGATCCTGGATGCCGGCGCGCTCGGCATCATGATGCCGCTGGTCGAGAGCGCGGAGCAGGCGCGCGCACTGGTGGCGGCGAGCCGGTATCGGCCGGAAGGCCGGCGCGGGCTCGGCTTCTCCGTCGCGCATGACCGCTACACCGGCGGCGATCCCCAAGCGAAGATCCACGCGGCGAACGACGGCGTGCTCACCATCGCCCTGATCGAGAGCGAGGCCGGCGCCGCGAACGCCGCCGAGATCGCGGCGGTACCGGGCATCGACCTGCTCTGGCTCGGCCATTTCGACCTGTCGGACTGCCTCGGCATTCCCGGCCGCTTCGACGATCCGCGCTACCGCGCGGCGGCAGGGAAACTGCGCGACGCCGCGCATGAGGCCGGCAAGCCGATCGGCTGGGTGGCGGCGGATGCGACGCAGGCGCGCGATGCGCTGGGCGCGGGCTTCCGCTGCCTCTGCATCGGCCACGAGGTCATGGTGCTGCGCGAGGCGTTGTCTTCCGCTTTCGCCGTGGCACGAAGCACGATCCCGGCCGGGAACCCGGCGGGCAATCCAGGGAAGGGAGGACTGCCATGAACCGACGTCACATCATGGGCCCGGCCGCGGGGCTCGCGCTGCTCGCCGCGGGACCGGCGGGTGCGCAGACGCCGCAGGGGTCCCTCGGCACGCTGGACCGCATCATCCGCGACAGGAAGATCCGCGTGACGGCGGAAGTGACCTCCCCGCCCTTCGGCATTCTCGGCCGCGACGGCCAGCCCGACGGGTCGGAGATCGAGACCGCGCGCCAGCTTGCTCGCGACCTCGGCGTCGAGGTGGAGTTCGTGCAGGTCACGGCGCCGCAGCGCATCCCGGCCCTGCTGGCGGGGCGCGCCGATATCGCGATCTCCTCGCTCTCGATCACGCATGACCGCGCGAAGACCGTGATGTTCGCCTCGCCGCATGGGGCGCTGTCCATCGTCATCGCGGGGCCGCAGCGCACGCAGATCCGAAGCGCCGCCGACCTCGCGGGCAAGCGCATCGGCCTTACGCGCGCGACGCTGGAGGAGGCGACGGTCCCGCGCATCGCGCCGCAGGGCACCAACATCGTCTTCTTCGACGACATCGCCGCGACGATCCAGGCCATGCTGTCCGGCCAGGTGGATGCGGCGGGAATGAGCGCCTTCGCCGCCAAGTCGGTCGCCGACCGCAACCCGCGCGCCGGGATCGAGGACAAGTTCACGGTCACCACGGCCTTCTACGGCGCGGCGATCAAGCCCGGCGACTACGACCTGCTGCAATTCGTCAACACCTGGGTCTTCCTGAACAAGCAGAACGGCGTGCTGGCCCGCATCTACCAGGAGAAGACCGGCGTCGAGCTGCCGGCGCTGCCGACGATCTGAAGGCGCCGCGTTCCGGGCGATGTCCTATGTCTTCCAGTTTGGCATCGTCTGGGACCACTGGCCCAAGCTGCTTGAGGGCGCCTGGCTGACGCTGCGGCTTTCCGCGGCGTCGCTGCTGCTAGGGCTGGCGCTGTCGGTCGCGCTGGCCTTCGGTCGGCGCGACGGGCCGCGCTGGGTGCGGGCGCTGGTCGGCGCCTATGTCGAGGTCATCCGCAACACGCCCTTTCTCGTCCAGCTCTTCATCCTGTACTTCACCCTGCCAGCGCTCGGCCTGCGGATGGACGCCTGGCAGGCCGCGCTGATCGGCATGGCGCTGAACTTCGCGGGCTATGGCTGCGAGATCGTGCGATCCGGCATGGAAGCGGTGCCGCGCGGCCAGCTGGAAGCCGCGCGCGCGCTGGGCCTGACGCCGCTGCGCATCTTCCGCCACGTGGTGGCACCCCAGGCCATCGCCATCGCCTGGCCCGCGCTGGCGAGCCAGGCGGTGCTGCTGATGTTGGGCTCGTCGCTGGTCTCCGCGATCTCGGTCGAGGAGCTGACGGCGGTCACCAACTCCCTGCAGTCCACGACCTTCCGGTCCTTCGAATTCTACTTCGTCGCGACCGCGCTTTATCTGGTCATGGCGCTGGCGCTGCGCGTCGCGCTGGACGGGCTGCACTGGGCGCTCTTCCGCCGCGGACGGCCCGTGGAACGCCGCCAATGAGCCGCGACTTCGAATGGCCGGAATTCGTCTTCCTGCTGATGGGCTTGCGCTGGACGGTAGCGCTGGCGCTGGTCGCCTTCATCGGCGGCGGTGTCGCCGGCCTGCTGATCGCGCTGCTGCGGACCTTGCCGGCCGCGCCGCTGCGCTGGATCGCGCGCGGCTATGTCGGCCTGTTCCAGGGCACGCCGCTGCTGATGCAGCTGTTCCTGGTCTATTTTGGCCTGGCCGTGCTGACCGGCGTGCGGATGGACCCCTGGCCGGCGGTCGCAACCGCCTTCACCCTCTATGCGGCGGCCTTCCTCGGTGAGATCTGGCGCGGCGCGATCGAGGCGGTGCCGCGCACGCAATGGGAGGCAGGCACCGCCCTCGCCCTGCCCCGCCGCGTCATCCTGCTGCGCATCGTGCTGCCGCAGGCCCTGCGCATCGCGATCCCGCCGACCGTCGGCTTCCTCGTCTCGCTGGTCAAGGGGACCTCGGTCGCGGCGATCATTGGCTTCGTGGAGCTGACGCGCGCCGGCCAGCTGATCGTCAACGTCACCTTCCAGCCGATGATCGTCTATCCCGTGGTCGCCTTGCTGTACTTCGCGGTGTGCTGGCCGCTGTCTCTCGTCGCCCTGCGGCTGGAGCGCCGGCTGGAGCGCGGCCGCGCCTGATCAGCGGGTGCCGAGCGGCGCAGCGCCGGTCTCGGCTGCCAGCCGGTCGAGCTGCGCCATCAGCGGCGCCGGGATCGGCACGCCATTCGCGGTGCGGTCGCGACGGCGCGACGCGCGCATCTCGCCCGGCAGCCGGATGCGCTCCACGCCGGGCAGCCTGGTGGAGTTCCGGAGGTCGTCGAGGTGGCGCGCGACGTCCCTGGTGAACTCCAAGGGGTCGAGGAAGCGCGACACATCCAGCGCGATCAGGGCATGGCCGGTCTCGGTGACGGTCTTCTCGTCCGCGTTGAAGTCCACGCAATCCCGCCCGAAGGCCGCGCGGTTCAGCGGCCCCGCGAGCAGGCCGAGCATCAGCGCGAGCCCGCTGCCCTTGTAGCCGCCGATCGGCAGCAGGATGCCGTCCGCGCTGCGCTTCGGATCGGTCAGCGGCTCGCCGGTGTTCCTATCCACCATCCAGCCCTCGGGCATCGGCGTGCCGAGCAGCGCATGGCCCTTCACCGTGCCGTAGGAAACGACGGTCGTCGCCATGTCCAGCACGACGGGATCGGCATCCACCATCGGGATCGCCATGGCGAACGGGTTGGTGCCGAGCAGGGAATCGCTGCCGCCCCAGGGCGCCATGTGGTTGGCGCTGGCGACGACGGTGTAGATGCCGATCATCCCGGCGCTCAGCGGCAGGCATGCATGCACCGCGCCGGAGCCCGCATGGTTCGACCGCCGCGCCCCGATCCAGGCGACGCCGGTCTCCCTGGCAATCTCGACGGCCGCCTCGCCGGCGCGCGACATCACAAGGTGACCCATCGCGTTGTCGCCTTCCACCATCGCGACGGCGGGCGCGCGGCGGGAGAGCGTGATGTTCGGCGTCGGGTTCATGCCGCCGTTGCGGATGCGGCGGACGTATTGCGGCAGGCGGAAGATGCCGTGGCTGTCGGCGCCGGTCAGGTCGGCCTCCACCATCAACTCGCCGCAGCGCCGCGCATCGGCGGGCCGGAAGCCATGCGCCCGCAGGACATCCGCGATGAAGGCGATCATCGCCTCGTGCGGGTAGCGCGGCAGGGTCGCCGCGAGCCTCTCCTCGATCGCCATCTCAGCCCGCCCGTAGCAGGCGCAGGATGTTCGTCGTCAGGATCGCGTCGCGCGTCGCGGGGTCGGCGATGGCTTCCTCGATCTCCTCCACGCCGCGCGTGGTGCCCATGTCGAAGGGATAGTCCGTGCCGAAGACGATGCGCTCGGCGCCGGCCTCGCCCAGCAGGAAGCGCAGCGGGCCCGGAGCGTGGGTGATGGTGTCGTAGACGAAGCGCGCCATGGACTCCGCCGGGTCGCCCTTCAGCCGGACATGCGGCTCCTTCCGCACCTTCCAGCCATGCCGGAAGCGGCCGGCCTGGAACGGCACGAAGCCGCCGGCGTGCGAAAGGCAGAAGTTGATGTCGGGATGCCGCTCGATCACGCCGCCGAAGACCAGCGACGCCGCGGCGATCGTCGTCTCCAGCGGGTTGCCGATGAGGTTCGTCAGGTAATAGCTGTGCATCCGCTGCGCCGCGACGACCTTGTGCGGATGCACGAGC
Source organism: Falsiroseomonas sp. HW251 (assembly GCF_050563545.1). Classification (NCBI taxonomy): domain Bacteria; kingdom Pseudomonadati; phylum Pseudomonadota; class Alphaproteobacteria; order Acetobacterales; family Roseomonadaceae; genus Falsiroseomonas; species Falsiroseomonas sp. HW251. The sequence goes on along the minus strand of NZ_JBNXUM010000005.1, from coordinate 91,127 downwards.
ACGAAAAGCCCGTGGCGGTCCGCGACCTCCCACACCGGATCAAGTGACGGGTCGTCCAGATTCCCGCCGCGGATGTTCGAGCCGAGATGGAGCCCGCGGAGCCCGTGGTGCGTCACTGCACGATCCAGCGTGGCCGCCGCCGCCGAGGGATCCTGCATCGCCGCGGTGGCGAGGCCGAGGAAGCGGTCGGGATATTGGCGGCAGAGCGCGCCGATCGCCTCGTTCTGGATCTCCGCCATCGCCGTCGCCGCGCCCGGATCGGCCTCGTACAGGAAGGTATGCGGGATGTTGCAGACGACCTGCATGTCGATCCGCTGCTCGGCCATCAAGGCGAAGCGGCGCTCCAGGTCCCAGGCGCTGCGCGGGAAGGGGTTCTGCCTGACGTCCAGGATCTCGAGGATCGCGCTGTCGTCGTCCACGCGCGTCAGCTTCGGCGTGCAGGACGGGACCTCCTTCGCGATCGCGGCGATCATCGCCTCGGTCAGGACATGGGTATGCGCGTCGATAATTGGCATCGTGTGGTCCCTGGGTGTCAGCCGCGCGGGCGAAGGTTGCGCAACTCGCCCCGGCGGAGCGTGCGGGTGAAGGAGAAGGCGTCGGCGCGGTAATAGGTCCGCGCGCATTCCATGGCGCGGCCGGCGGCGTCGAGCGCGACGCGCTCGGTCAGCACCAGCGGAGCATGCTCCGGCACGGCCAGCAGGCGGGATCGCCAGGCATCGGCGCCGATGACCTCGAGCCGTTCCGTCGCTTCCTGCGCGACCAGGCCGACATCGCGTTCCAGCGCCAGGTGCAGCGGATCGGCGGGCGTGGCGCTCAGCAGGTCGGGTGCCAGCGCGGCGGGGATGAAGCTCGTGCGGATCGCGATGGGCTTGCCGTCGCGGTGCAGGATGCGTCGCAGCTTGTGGACCGGCGCAGCCGCGGCGATGCCCAGCTGTTGCGCCACCCAGTCCGGGCAGGGCACGGTCTCCGCGGCATGGAGGCGGATGTCGGAGCCTGGCTCACGGTCGAAGGCGGTTGCCAGGAAATGGCCGGGGTTGGACAGCGGCGCGTCATGCCGCCGCGCGCGCACGAAGGTGCCCCTGCCCTGCTGGCGCAACAGCAGCCCTTCCTCGACCAGCGAGGTCACGGCCTGGCGCACCGTAATGCGCGAAAGCGCGTAATGCGCGCCGAGTTCGGCTTCCGTCGGGATGCGGTCGCCCGGGCGCAAGTCGAAGCTCGCGAGGTCGCGCAGCGCGTGCTTCAGCTGCAGCCAAAGCGGAACGGCCGGCCCGCCGCGCAGCGGCCGCAGCCGCGGCTTCGCCTTCCCCCCCTGAGACGGCCGCCGGTTCGCCCGGGCCAGCTTGACTTCCATGCCGCTGGAATATGTCCTAGGTCGTCATAACGCAAGTCGCCGCGCCGCACGCGGCACGCAGGGAGGGAACCATGCTGCGCCGTCGCCTGCTGGCGATTCCTGCCGGGCTTCTCGCCGCACCCGCCCTGGCGCAGGACGCGTTCCCCAATCGCCCGATCCGCGTGGTCATGCCGCTCGCCGCCGGCAGCGCGGTGGACGTGATGGTGCGCATCGTCGCGGACCGGATGGGCGAGATCCTGGGCCAGCGCCTGGTGATCGAGAACCAGACCGGGGCTTCCGGCATGATCGGCATGCGCAACGGCGCGCGGGCGCCGGCGGATGGCTACACGCTGCTCGCGGTCAATGACGCCGTGATGACGATGCTGCCGAACATGAGCAGCCAAGCCGGCTACGATCCGCTGAAGGACTTCGCGCCGATCGGCCAGGTCGCGCGCATCCGCTGGGCGCTGGTCGCGGCGGCGAATTTTCGCGCCACCGACGTCGCGGGGCTGATCGCGGACGCGAAGTCCAGGCCGGGGCAGATCGACTTCGCCTCCGGCGGGCCGGGCAGCCCGCAGCATGTCGCGATGGAGATGTTCATGGCCGCCGCGGGCGTGCGTATGAACCATGTCGGCTATCGCGGCGCGACGCCGGCGCTGAACGCCGTCGCGGCAGGCGAATGCCCCGTCGGCTTCTTCGGCCTGCCGACGCCGGTGCAGCTTGCCGAGGCGGGCCGCGTGAAGATCCTGGCGACCGCCGGCCCGCGGCGCGTGGAGACGCTGCCGGACGTGCCGACGCTGGCGGAAGCCGGCCTGCCCGGCTTCGCCTTCTTCACCTGGGGCGCCCTGCTGGCGCCCGCGGGCGCGCCGGCGCCCATCGTGGCGCGGCTGAACGCGGTGCTGCGGGATGCGCTGGCGACGCCGGCCGTGAAGGAGAGGCTGGAAGGCCTGGCCTATGAGATCGTGGGCAACCAGCCCGACGCCTTCGCGGCGGCGCTCGCGCGCGACCATGCTGCCATGGGCGCGCTGGTGCGCGCCGCCAATATCCGAGCAGAGTGAGGCGACGATGACGGGCATGCTGACAAGGCGCGCGATGCTCGCGGCCGCTGGACTGCTCACCGCGCGCAGCGCCGTGGCGCAGACCTGGCCCACGCGCCCGCTGCGCCTGATCGTGCCGCTCGTGCCGGGCGGCACCACCGACCTGATTGCCCGCGCCGTGGCGGAGCCGATGTCGCGCGGCCTCGGCCAGCCCGTGGTGGTGGAGAACCGCGCCGGCGCGAATGGCTGGATCGCCAACGACTTCGTCATGCGCGAAAGGCCGGACGGGCTGACGATCATCGTCAACAACGTTTCAACCCACGCGATCAACTCCGCCGCCGCTCCGGCCGACCGTCCGCTGACGCCGGCGCGCGGGCTGGTCCCCGTGGCCCATATGGGCGAGACGCCGCAGGTCATCATGGTGCCCGGCGACTTTCCCGCGCGGTCGCTGGCCGAGTTCGTCGAACGCGCGAAGGCGGCGCCCGCGCCCCTGGTCTATGCCTCGGCCGGCGTCGGCTCCTACCAGCACATCGACATGGAGCTCTTTGCGAAGCGCGCCGGCATCACGCTGACCCACCTGCCGCTGCGCGGCGCCGGCGAGATGGTCACCCCGACGCTGCGCGGCGATGCGCAGCTCGCGGAGTTCAACCTGATCACGGCGCAGCAGCATCTGCAGTCCGGCCGTCTGCGGGCGCTGGCAGTGGTGTCGCGCGAGCGGCTGCCGCAGCTGCCTGACGTGCCGACGACCACCGAGGCCGGCTTCCCCGAGCTGACGACCGCTCTCTGGAACGGCATGTTCGTCCCCGTCGGCACGCCGGCGCCGGTGATCGAGGCGCTACACGCGCATGTCACGCGCGCGCTGTCCGATCCCGACATCGCGGGCGGGCTGACGCGCCAGGGCATGCGGCTGAGGCCTAACGAGAGCCAGCCCGCCTTCGCCGCCTATATCGATGCGGAGGTCGCGCGCTGGACCGCGCTGATCCGCGAGCTCGGCATCACCATCGGCTAGACCAGGACATCCGCATGAGCCTCACCACCGCCGACTCCCGGCCTTCCGCGATCTGGAACTTCCGGCTGATCGGCCACCACGAGCTCAACGGCTTCGGCGGCATGGGCGAAGGCCTGTCGATGCAGATGGCAAAGGACGGCCGGCGCATCCTCTGGGCCGCGCATGAGAGCGCGCCGAAGAACTTCACCGCGATCGACGTGACGGATCCGCGCAACCCCAAGGTCGTGGTGCAGACCGACCTGCCGCACCAGAAGATGCGGTCGAATTCGCTGGAGACGTCCGGCGACATCATGGCCGTGGCCTACCAGACCAAGCAGGTCGGCCTGCAGCCCGCTGGGTTCGAGCTGTTCGACATCTCGACGCCCGAGATGCCGAAATCCATCGGCTTCTTCGACGCGTCAGGTCCGTACTCCCGCGGCGTCCACCAGCTCTGGTTCTGCGACGGCGAATACGTCCACATGGCTGCCGGCGCATCGGACTTCCAGCCGCATCACTCGAACGACGACCAGTTCTACCGCATCGTGGACGTGCGCAACCCATCGAAGCCCGAGGAGGTCGGGCGCTGGTGGATGCCCGGGCAGCGCGTCGGTGACAACGCACCGAAGATCACCCGCCACCCGCCCCACATGGACAAGGGCTTCCGCGCGCACAACACGAACGTCTATCCACAGAAGCCGGACCGCTGCTACCTCGGCTACATCGATGGCGGAATGTACATCCTCGACATCACGGACAAGTCGCTGCCGCGCGTGGTGTCGAACTGGGACAACTCGCCGCCCTATCACGGCTTCACCCACACCATCCTGCCGCTCTTTGGCCGCGACCTGTTTGTCGTCACGGACGAGAGCACGGTGGACAACGCCGCGGACTGGCCGAAGCTGATATGGATCGTTGACGGGCGCGACGAGACCAACCCCGTGCCGATCGCGACCTGCCCGATGCCGCCCGTCGCCGATTTTCGGGGCCGCGGCGGCCGCTTCGGCGCGCACAATATCCACGAGAACGTGCCGGTGCCGGGCTGCTGGCGGTCCGAGAACATCATCATCGGCACCTTCTTCAACGGCGGGCTGCGCGCCTTTGACATCACCGATCCATACGCCCCGAAGGAAGTCGGCCACTTCGTGCCGGAGGCACCGCGCCACTCGCCGCTCGGCGCGATCCAGCTCAACGACGTCTTCGTGGATGATCGCGGGATCGTCTTCTGCGTCGACCGCGTGATCGGCGGCCTTTACATCCTCGAAATGGACTTCTAGGTGCCAACGGACGCCGACTTCACGGGCGTCTTTCCCCCCGGTGCCGAGGCCGGCCCTTTCGGCCGACGCCAGCGCCGGGCCCGCGGCGCGCGGGTGCCGGTGATCCTCGTCACGGGCTTCCTCGGCGCGGGCAAGACCACGCTGGTCAAGGCTCTGCTGGAGAGCGAGGCCGGGCGCAACACCGCGGTCGTGGTCAACGAGCTCGGCGAGATCGGCATCGACCAGGCTCTGCTCTCGCCCTCGGCGCCGGATGGCGTGGCGCTGCTGAACAATGGCTGCCTCTGCTGCGCCGTGCGCAGCGACCTCGAGGAGACCTTCCGCCAGCTCTTCACCGACCGCGCGCGCGGGGTCATCCCGTCCTTTGAGCGCGTGGTGCTGGAGCTCAGCGGTGCCGACGATCCGCTGCCGGTGCTGCAGACCTTCCTCGGCGAGCGGTCCCTGGCGCGCGAATATCACATCCAGGCCGTCGTCGCCGTCGCCGACGCCGCGACCGGGCGCATCGCGCTGGAGCAGAACCCGGAAGCGCGACACCAGGTCGCGCTGGCGGACCGCGTCGTGCTCAGCAAGACCGATCTGGCGGTCGAGACGGAGTCCGCGGCCTTCCTGGCCGCCCTGCGAGCCATCAACCCCGACGCGCCGGTCGCGACCGCGATCCAGGGCCAGGTGGACCCTGCCTTCCTCCTCGCGGATTCCGCGATCCCGCCGACGCCGATGCGGGGCGATGCGCCGGGGCATGTGCCGGGCCTCGCCAGCTTCGTGCTGACCTTCGACACGCCACTGCACTGGCGGTCGCTCACCACCGCGCTCGGCCTGCTGACGGAGCTCCGCGGCAAGGACCTGCTGCGGGTGAAGGGGCTGCTGGCGGTCGAGGGCTGCCGCGGCCCCGTCGTGGTGCATGCCGTGCGCCACCTGCTGCACCGTCCCGTGGAACTGGAGGATTGGCCCACGGGCAACCGCACCTCCCGCCTGGTCTTCATCACCTCCGGCGGGCTGGATCGCGAAAGCGTGGAGAGCCTGTTCCGCGCCGTGCTCGCCCTCGCGCCCCCGGGTGGAGACCAGACCGCATGATTGGCCGCCGCCCTGCCCTGCTCGCCCTCGGCGCCGCGCTGGCGCGCCCCGCCCTCGCGCAGGAGGAGTTCCCGAACCGCCCGGTGCGCATGATCGTGCCCTTCGCGCCGGGCGGCGCCTCCGACATCATCGGGCGCATCATCCAGCCCACGCTGAACAACCTCCTCGGCCGGCCGATCGTCATCGACAACCGTCCCGGCGCGACCGGCAACATCGGCATGGAGGCCGCGGCGCGCGCGGCGCCCGACGGCTACACCATCGTGCTCGGCAATGCCGGCACGACGGTGATCAATCCCGGCGTGCAGACCCTGCCCTGGTCGCCGACGCGCGACCTGACCGGCGTGACGCTCGTGGCGGAGACGCCGAACATCGTCGTCGTGAACCCCGCCCTGCCCGTGCACACCATCCGCGAACTCATCGACCACATCCGCGCGCGCCCTGGCCAGCTCAACTACGGCTCCGCCGGCAGCGCCAGCCAGAACCGGCTGGAGATGGAGATGTTCATGAAGCAGCAGCGGCTGGAGGTCGTGAACGTCCCCTATCGCGGCGGGGCCGGCCCCGCGGTGAACGGCCTGGTCGCGGGCGAGATCCAGGTGATGTTCGTCACGCTGCCCTCCGCCCTCGGGCCCGTGCAGGGCGGGCGGCTGCGCGCGCTGGCGGTGACCACGGCCGAGCGCTTCCCCGGCCTGCCAGATGTGCCGACCCTGCTGGAGCAGGGCTTTCCCGACAACGTCTCCTCCTCCTGGCAGGGGATGCTCGCGCCGATCGCGACGCCGGCGCCGATCGTGCAGAAGCTGCATGACGCCATCGTCGCGACGCTGCGCGACGAGGTCGTGCAGAAGCGCCTGGTGGAGGCCGGCGCCGTTGCCGCGCCCAGCCGCAACCCCGCGGCCTTCACCGACTTCGTGGCGCGGGAGTTCACGCGCTGGCGCGGCGTGATCCAGGAGATCGGGGTGACGCCGGACTGAGCGTCGCCCGCGCTGGGCGTCGCGGTCAGGCGAAGACCCAGTCGGCGGCCGCCGGCGCGCCGGGCGCCGCCGCGACGGGTTCGAGCGTCAGCAGGTCCACCGACAGCACGTCCTTGGTGCCGTCGGAGCTCCGCACCGTGTCCACGAAGCGCACCCAGAGCGTGCTGTTCGCCGCGCCGATCGTCACGCCGTAGTCGCCGCTGAGACCGGCCAGCGTGGTCCAACTCGTGCCAGTGCCCGGCGTCGCGCCGGCGGCGAGGACGGCCGTCTGCAGGCGCATCGCCTCCGCGCCGCCCGCGGCATCGGACTGCAGCGTGTAGCTGCCCACTGCGAGGCCGCTGAACTGGTAGCGCCATTCCAGGGAATAGGCGCCCTTCGCCCCGCCCTCCGTGATGCGCATCGCGACGCCGTCGTCGAACTGCAGGCTCGACAGCGTCGCGCCGGAGGAGGTTGCGGGGCGGCGCGGGTCCACCGCGACGGCGGCGCCGATGCCGTTCGGCGCGGCCTCGTCGTCCTGGTTGGTCACCGCGATCTGCAGGCCGGGCAGGCCGGCGCCGGAGACCAGCAGGTTGTACGCGACGTTGCCGTCGTCGTCGCGGTCGTCCCGGCCGGTGATGGTGAAGCTGCCGGCATAGACGTTCGGAGTGCCGGTCGCCGTCAGCGTCAGCTGGTTCGAGGAGAGCGTGCCCTCCGTCGCGTCGAGCCCGGTGATCTGCAGCGCAATCGGCCCGGTCGCGTTGGTCGCGGTGATGGTGACGGTCTGCGAGCTGCCGCCTTCGCGCGTCGTCACGTTGGTCATGCTGCTCGACAGCGACACCACGGGCGTGCTGCTCGCGGTGTAGGTGCCGCTGAGCCGGTACTGGCCGAGCGAGCCGTATTCCGTGTAGCCGGTCGGGGTGGTGGCGGTCGGCGAGCCCCAGCCCGTGCCGTCGAGCGCGAGGTAGTAGGTGCCGCCCGCCAGGTTCGTCAGGCTCAGCGTGCCGTCGATGCGCGTGGTGTCGTCGATGACCGCGACCTGCGCGAAGCTCGCGTCGTACAGCGTCATCTTGATGTCGAGCATGCTAAAGGAGGATTCGCTGAACAGCGGCGTCGCGCTGCCGCTGACATAGGCGCGGGTGTAGTCCGTGACGTTCAGCGCCAGCGACCCGCCGGCCGCGACGTTGAAGACGAACATGTCGATGTCGTTGTTCGCGCCGGAGCCGGAGATGACGCCGTAGGTGTTCACGGTCGCGATGCCGTTCGCGACGGTGCCGTTCAGCGATGCGGCCGTCGCAAAAGTGTTTCCGTAGTCGTCGGCGCGATAGGTCACGCCGCCGTTGTTCGTCGTGATGATCGACAGGTCGTCCTGCAGCTGGTTGGCCTGGTAGTACTCGCCCTTGCTCCACTGCACGATGTTGGCGTTGTAGCCGACGCCCATGATCGGCGCCCAATCCGTCGCGCCGCTACCATGGCCGTAGTAGTAGTCCTCGGTGCCGGTGGTAAGGGTGCGGCCGTCATGGCTGAGGCCGAGGTTGTGCCCGGCCTCGTGTGCGATGGCGTCGGCGATGAACTTCACGTCGTCCGGGCCGAGGCGCTGCGAATACACGAAGGCCGGCGAGTACGTCATGTTGCCGAACACGCCGACATAGGCGATGCCGCCCCAGGCCTTGTTGGGGTCGTATTCGTCGGTGATGACGACGCGGATGCCGTAGCCGTCGGCGTCGGTCGCGTCGCGCCGGAGGCCGGAGATGCCGGGATCCTCGGTCGTGACGTCGATGTTGAAGGGCGAGAAGTATTCCGCGACGCGCGCCCAGATCTGCTGGATCTTCAGCAGCTCGCTTTCCACGAAGGCCTCGGAGCCATCAGTGGAAAAGGCCGTGGCGTAGTGCGTCGCCCCCCAGCGCGAGTCATTGTTCCAGGCGGTGCCGGTCGTGGTGTGGCCGTCGAAGTCGAGATAGATGCGGTAGGGCGAGGTCGGCTGGCTGTGCAGCTTGAAGGTGTCGCCAAAGGCGGCGCCGACGCCGGCGCCGTCCACCACGACCAGGCGGACCGTCGGGTCGAAGACGATGCCCTGGGGCTCTCCGCCGGGCTGGGCCGGGCCGGAATGGCCGCCCCTGCCCGGGGCGGGGTCCGTGCCGGGGAAGCCATGCAGCCCGGCCTCGTTGTGCTCCGCCCCGTGCGGCATGAGGTCAGGGATCGGCACCAGGGCGTCGTGGCCCTTGGCCAGCGCGGTCTCGAGCCCCTCGGCGGCGTTCTGGCGTGCCGCTTCGGTGAGCAGTTGGAGGGTGGAGAGGTGGATGTCCCAGGCCGACACCAGGCCGGGCGGCCCGTCATCGAGGCCGAGACCGTTGCCAGGCTCATCGGTGTCCCGGCCGAGCTTCCAGCTACGCATGACGAAAATCCCCTCTTAACGACACTCTATGACGGAGATTCCGCGATGCCAAGCGCTGGTTGCACATCCACTGGGCAATGAGCGCGCGGCGTGCATGGCCGGCGGATGCCGCGCCTTCCGCCGTCCGAAGCTGCAATTTTGGGATTTTAGGATTTTAAGCTTTAGAACATACGGTGCGTCGGACAAATTCGCCGCGGTGTCACCGGCCGTCGTCGCGAACCGGATCCCCGTCCCGGCAGCGGCTCCGGATACGGTCGGCCGCGGCGCGTGGAGGTGGGGATCAGCTTGCATCCCCGACGGATGCAAGGAATATCGTCACAACACGAGGGGAATCATCCCTCTCCCGCTATGCGCCGGGCCAGCGTGTCCGCCAGGCCACGCGAGGGCTTGCCTGGCGGCCGCGCGAAGCTTCCGGCGGTCGCCTTGCGCGGCTTCAGCGCGACCAGCGCCTCGGCCTGCTTCACCGCGGCCTGGATCGGGTCCACCAGCGGAACCGGGACGCGGTCCGCGACCTTCGCGGCCAGGCCGGCCAGTGGCGCACCGGACAGGATCACGACATCCGCGCCATCTTCCCTGACCGCGCGCTCAGCCAATTCGACCAGCATCGCCTCCTTCTCCTCCTGGACCTCGGTGATGGCGCGGAAGGCGCCGTCCAGGCAGCGGATGGCGGCGCAGCGGTCCTGCATGCCGTGCATCTCCACGCAGTCGCGGTACCAGGGACCGAGATTGGTGCTGAAGGTCACGATGGCGAAGCGGCGGCCGAGCATGCAGGCCGTCAGCATCGCGGCCTCCGACATGCCGATGACGGGGATGTCGAAGAGCTCGCGTGCCGCCATCAGCCCGGGATCGCCGAAAGCCGCGACGATGGCGGCGTCCGCGCCGGGTGCATGCTCCGCCAGCGTCTCCAGCAGCTGCGCGCCGGCGAGCTGCGCCTCCGCGCGCGAGGAGATGTAGGGCACGCCGCGCGGCGCGGTCAGAGGGACGATCTCCGTCCCCGGCGCCGCGACAGGCCGCGCGGCGGCGACCAGCAGGTCGGTCACCGCGGCCGTGGTGTTCGGGTTCACCAGCAGGATGCGCATCTCAGCCGCCCAGCGTGACGGGGCGCCGGCCGGCGCGGGTCCAAAGGCCCTCCGCTACCTTCTGCGCTTCGCGGACGATCGCCGGCCCGTCCGTCAGCGTGGGCAGCCCACCTTCCAGCACGACGCGGCCGTCCACGATGGCGGTGTCCACGTCGTGACCCGAGGCGCTCCAGACCAGGATGCCGGCCCCGTCCACAACGGGCGCCAGCGTCGGCGCCGTCAGGTCCAGCAGGATGACATCGGCCTTCCGGCCTGGCTCCAGCACGCCGATCTCGTCCGCCATGCCAATCGCCTCCGCGCCGGCGCGTGTCGCCCAGCGCAGCGCGGTGGCGGCGTCCAGCACGAACTCGCCGCCCTGCCGCACGCGCTGCATGCAGACGGCCCAGCGCATCGCCTCCACCATGTCGCCCGACATGGTGTCGGTGCAGAGCGCGATGCGCGCGCCGGCATCGCGCAAGGCCAGGATCGGCGCGACGTCGCCGGCCTTGGCATTGCCGATCGGGGAATGCGCGACGGTCATCCCCGCCCGGCCGCAGAGCGCGACGTCGGCGGCGTCGAGGTGGATGCAATGCGCGGCGATGGTCCGGGCGTGCAGCAGTCCCGCGGCATCGAGCGCCTCGGCCGGGCTCTTCCCCGTACGCTCGCGGACTATGCGGACCTCCGATTTCGACTGGGCGAGATGGGTGTGGACGTTGCCGCCATGCGCGTCGGCCAGGCCCGCAACCTCCTTCAGCAGCGCGTCGGAGCAGGTGTCGGGCGCGTGCGGCGCCCAGTCGCAGCGGATGCGGCCATCGTGCCCGTTCCAGCGGGCAATCAGCTCGGCGTTCTCCACGATGGAGGCGCGGCCGATCTGGGTGGCGTGGTCGTGCCTTCCCTGGGCCAGCGCCTCGGGGTCGACGTCGTGGATGCGGCCGCCGATGATCGCGCGCGTGCCGAGCTCGGCATGCGCCGCGGCCAGCGCCTCGGGGAAGCGGTAGTAGTCCACGATGGTGGTGCTGCCCTGGCGCAGCATCTCGTAGACGCCGAGCCGGGAGAGCAGGAAGGCTTCCTCCTGCGAGAGCCTGTGGCCCTGCGGGATGTTCGGGACGTACATCGGGGCGAAGCCGAGGTCCTCGACCATGCCGCGGGTGATCATCAGCGGGCTGTGGTTGTGGACGTTGACCAGGCCCGGCAGGGCCAGGCGATCGCGCGCGTCAATGGTGCGGGCGGGGGCGTAGGTCTTCGTAAGCTCGGCGGTGGAGCCGATGGCGAGGATGCGCGTGCCGGCGATGGCGATGGCGCCGCCGGGGATGATGGTGCCGGCGTCATCGAGGGTCATCACCAGCGCATTGGTGACGAGGAGGTCGCAGGGCGTGGGCGCGTCGAGCATGGGCGGAGTGTGCCGGCGATGCAGGCTTGGCGGAAGCGCCGGCGCAGAAGAGCAAAATGGGCGAGGTTGCGCTCGCCGCCACCCGCCTCGCTTCGCTCGGCACCCTCCCCCGCAAGCGGGAGAGGGTGCTTGGGCGCTACCCCTGCAGTGCCGCGCGGACGCGCTCTGGCGTGAACGGCACCTCCGGCATGCGCCGTCCCGTCGCGGCCAGCAGCGCATTCGCGATGGCGGCGCCGGCGGCGCCCTGGCTGCCCTCGCCGACGCCGAGCGAGGGGAGGTCGGGGCGGTCGATGATGACGCTCTCGATCCGCGGGACGCGGGCGTAGTCGATGATGGGGTAGGACAGGTAGTCCTCGCTGACCAGGCGGCGGGCGTCCCACTTGCCTTCCTCGATCAGCGTCCAGGACGAGGCCTGGATCATGCCGCCCTCGATCTGGTTGGTGATGCCGTCGGGGTTGATGGCGCGGCCGGCCTCGGTCGCCGCCCACATCCGATCGAGACGGATGCGGCCGCTGCCGACATCCACCGTCACCCGCGCCACCACCGCGACATGCGCGTCGGAGTTCTTGTACTTGCAGAGCGCGACGCCGGTGCCGCTGAGCTCCGCCCCCTCCACGCGCGCGCGGCCCATTGCCACGGACTGCGGCTGCCAGCCCGAGATCTCGACGGCACGCCGCAGCACCGCAACCAGGCGGGGGTCGCGGAGGTGCCGAATGCGATAGGCGACAGGGTCCTGCCCGGCAATGGCCGCGCATTCGTCCATGAACATCTCGGCGCTGACCGTGTTGAAGAAGCCGCCCAGCGTGCGCAGCGCCGAGGTGCGGATCGGCATCTCGGTGTGGAAATGCGTCGTCACCTTCTGGCCCGGCACGGCGTAGATCGGCACGGCGTTGCGCGCCGCAGCCCCGTTCGGCAGCGCGCCGTCGGTGATCGGCCCCATCGGCACCGGATTCTCCAGGTACCAGGCGGAGCGGAGGTTGCAGCCATCGGTGCTGGCCGGGCGCGTGGAATGCGGGAATGACCAGACCTCGTGAGACCAGGAGGTCAGCGCGCCATCGGCCGCCATCCCGGCCTCCAGCCCCGTGACCATGGCGGAGCCCCAGGGGGCCCAGGTCATCTCCTCCTCATGCGTCCAATGCACGCGCACGGTGCGGCCGGGCATGGCGCGGGCCAGCAGCGCGGCATCCAGCGCGACGTCGTCGGCGCCGTTGTGGCCGTAGCAGCCGCTGCCCTGGACATGGATCACGCGCACCGCGGCCGTGGGCATCCGCAGCCCCTTGGCGAGGTCGCCGCGCAGCGGGAAGGGCCCCTGGGTGTGCGACCAGACCGTGACGCGCCCGTCCTCCCACTTCGCGAGCGCGCAGGACGCGCCGATGGACGCATGGGCCTGGAAGCCGCGGCGGTATTCCGCGCGATGCGTGCGAGCGCCGGGGCTGCCGCCCTCGGTCTGATGCAGGACGCGCGTCTCGGCCGGCGCTTCCTTGAGATAGGCATAGATGTCCTTGCCGCCGAACAGTGGCGCGCCGTCCTGCCAACGCGCGGCCGCGGTGATCTTCCGCGCGGCGTCGTTGGCCTGTTCCTCGCGTCGCGCGATGACGCCCACGAAGGAGCCGTCGCGCACCACCTGCACGACGCCCGGCAGCGAGCGCGCCCAGTCCATGTCGAGCGACAGGAGGCGGGACGCATAGCCCGGCGGGCGCGCGACGGCGCCGAACAGCATCCCTTCGGGGCGCATGTCGTGGATGAAGACCTGCGTGGCGAAGACCTTCGCCGGCAGATCGGTGCGCGGGAAGGAGGTACCGGTCAGTGGCGCGGCGGCGGGTGGCTTGCGGCGCGCGGTGCCGTCCACGGGACGCGCCAGCGAGACCTTCGACGCGGCCTCGGCATAGGTCATGCGGCGTTCGCCGGCCTGCATGGTGCCGTCGCGGACGGTGACGGCGGCGGGCTCCACGTTCCATTCGCGCGCCGCGATGCCGACCAGCGTCGCGCGGACATCGGCGCAGGCGACGCCGAGCGCCTCGCCGCCGAAGCGGATGGACTGGCTGCCGGCGGTGACACCCTCATCCGCGGTCTCGGCGGTGTCGCCGGAGATCAGGCTCAGGCGATCCGGCGCGACGTCCAACTCATCCGACGCGATCTGGCGCATCGCGGTCAGCACGCCCTGGCCGAGCTCGACGCGGCCGGTTAGCACCGTGATGCGGCCGTCCGGCGCGATGCGCACCCAGGCCTGCATGGCGGGGTTGGCGCGGATCATCGGCGGCATGGCGGGGGCCTGCTGGCCCGCGGCGTCGTCCCAGCGGAAGCCGATGGCGATGCCGGTGGCAAGGCCGGCCAGTGCGCCGCGACGGGTGATGTCGATGCCCATGGTCACACCCCCTGCTGGCGGGCGGCGCGCATCACGGCGCGCACGACGCGGGGCTGGGTGCCGCAACGGCAGAGATTGTGCTCCAGCGCCTCGATCACGTCGGATTCGGTGACGCCGTCCTTCTTCGTGGCCAGCAGTTCGGCCGCCTGCATGATCATGCCGTTGGTGCAGTAGCCGCATTGCGCGGCCTGCTCGGCCAGGAAGGCGGCCTGCAGGGGATGCGGGCGCTGCGGCGTGCCGAGGCCCTCCAGCGTCGTGATCTGGCGGCCGACGATGGTGCCGACCTCGGTGTGGCAGGACCGCGTGGCGGCACCGTCCACCAGCACCGTGCAGGCGCCGCATTGCGCGCGTCCGCAGCCGAGTTTGGGGCCGTTCAGCGCGAGGTCGTTGCGCAGGACGAAGACGAGCGGCGTGGTGGGATCCACATCCACCTCCACGGTGCGACCGTTGACGCTGAGCGTCACCATCGGCGTTCCCTCCAATCGTTTGCAGTGTTGGCGCCGAGCCTAGTCCGCCCCAGCCCGTCAGGAAAGCTTCCGCCACGATCGCCACGATCCCGGCCTTGCTTGCGCCACGCGGCGATGCTCCGCTTCACTTGATCGCGGACCCGGCAGGCCGGCCGGACCGCTCGAGGGGCCCGCATGGCAGCGCCGCATTTCCTGCTCCAGACGCCGGTCGGCGCGGTGGTGCCGGTCGAGATCGGCGGCGTGCCCGTGCAGACGCGCTTCGCGGAGCTGCAGCGCATCGCGGGGCCGTCGGCGGCGCTGTTCGCGGAGCCCGTCGCGACTCGCGACGGCGACGGCAGCATCCGGTCCTTCGCCTGGTATGCGCCGGGGGCCGAGGCGCAGCCGCTGGCCTCCCTGGCGCAGCCCGGCCGCGCGGCGGCGGAGGCCGAGTTGCGCGCGATGCTGGCGCCGCTGGTCGCGATCTCGCAGGGCAATTCGGCGGAGGCCGCGCTGGTCGCGGCAGCGCTGTCGCTGCCCGATGCCGGCTCGATCCTGGTGTTGGACGGCCGTCCCGTGCTGGCGGGCTGGGGCATGGTGCAGGCCGGCGACTCGCGGGATCCGCAGTCGCGCATCGCGGGCGTGCTCGGGCCCTTCCTGCCGGGCAGCGCGCCGGCGACGGCGCGGGCGGCCCCGACGCGCAGCGCGCCAGCCGCGGCGGTTCCGGTGGCACCGGTATCGGGCGCGGCGGCGGTCGGCCCACGGCGCTGGTGGCTGATCCCGGCGGCGATCGCGGTCGCGCTGCTGTTCCTCGGCCTCGGTTTCTGGCTGGGCTGGCGGATGCTGGCCGAGGCCGCGGCGAACCGCCGCCAAGTCGCGGAATTCGTGGACCGCGACCGCGCGCGCCAGGCGCTGGAGCTGCAGCGCCGGACCAACGAGGCGCTGGCCGAGGAAGTGGAGCGCGCGCGCCGCGCCTCGCAGGGCGATGTCTGCGTCGCGACGCCGCTGAACCCGCCGCCGGGTCGCGCGCCGCTGCCCGCCGACCTGCCGGCGCGGCCGACCCCGCCGACGCCAGCCGATGCGCCGCCGGCGCCGCGGCCGGACACGCTGCTCCAGCTGCTCGACCAGTCCGTGGTGCTGGTGGCGGGGCAGAGCGGACAGGGCCTGTCCATCGGCACCGGCTTCTTCGTCGCGCCGAACGCCATCGTCACCAACGCCCATGTCGTGAACGACATCCAGGGGCCGGTCTTCGTGGCGTCGCGGCATCTCGGCCGCGCGGTGCAGGCCGAGGTCGCGCGGCGCACGCCGGCGGCCCAGCCCGGCCAGGCGGATTTCGCGCTGCTGCGCGTCGCCGGCGTGCCGTCACTGACGCCGCTGACGCTGACGCGTCAGGCGCAGCGGCTGGATGAGGTGATCGCCGCGGGCTACCCCGCCGCCATCGTGCAGAACGACCAGCGCTTCCAGGCGCTGCTGCGCGGCGATGCGTCGCAGCTGCCGGAGCTCGTGACGACGGACGGGCGGATTTCCGCGGTGCAGACGCTGCAGTCCGGCCTGGTGGCCATGCCGCACACCGCGGCGATCAGCCCCGGCAATTCCGGCGGACCGCTGGTGGATCGCTGCGGCCGGGTGATGGGGGTGAACACCTTCAACCACATCAACGCGCAGCTCGCCGAGCGCGTGTCCTATGCGCAGAAGACCGACGCGCTGCTGGCCTTCCTGCGGGAGGCCGGCGTGAACGTCGAGACGCAGGATAGCCCCTGCGTGCCCGCGGCGGCGCCTGCTGCCGCCGCGCCTGCTGCGCCGCCGGCACCGCCGGCCGCGGCCGCCCCCGCCACGCCCCCTGCCCCGGCCCAGGCCGCGCCCGCCGCCCCCGCGGCGCCAGCGCAGCCGGCGCGCTGAGGCAGCATGGCCCGCAGCCTCGCCGCCACGACGCGCGATGCGGAGCTGCGCGCGCTGGCCGTGGCGGGCCAGCCTGTAGCGGGCGCCTGGGCGCAGATCACGGGACACCTGATCCGGCGCCTGTCGCCCGCGCATGCCGCGCTCTTCGCCGAGCCCAGCCCCGATCCCGCGCGCGGCACCACCGACTGGTACGCCGAGGGCGAGGGCGAGCTGAAGAGCCTGGACGAGGTGCCGAGCCTGCTGCCGCGCTTCGAGCAGCTCGTCGCCGACATCCGCGCGGAATCCGAACGCCTGCTGGCCGAGCGCGACGAGGGACTGAAGTTGCTCGGCGAGCTGCTGCGCCTGGCCCTGGAAGTTCCCGACCGCAGCTGGATCGCGACCCGCGGCAATGCGATCGTCCTGATCGCCTGGGGCCACCTGGCGACGGGCCGCGCGCAGGGCGCGGAGCTGATCCGGACGCTGCCCAATACCGCGGCGCCGATGACGATGCTGGCGCTCGGCGCCGTCGCGGGGAAGGCGACCTGGCCGCTGGCGCTGCTGCTGGCTTCCTTCGTCGCGCTGATGACGGCGATCGGGCTGTTCCTGGCGTGGAAGGACCCGTTCGGCTGGCTCATCCCGCCCGACGCGCAATGCGTGGCGGACCCCGCGGATCTCGACCTGCTGCGCGACCTCGACGCCGCGCGGGCCGAGGAGGCGACGCTGCGGAGCCGCATCGCGGAGATCATGGAGGAGCTCGGCCGGCGCCGCCTGCTGTGCCAGCCGCCCGCGCCGCCGCCACCGCCTCCACCGCCGCCCCGTCCGCCGGAGGAGCCGCTGCCCCTGCCCCCGCCGCCCGCGCCGCCGGTGCCGGAACCGCCGCGCCCGCCCGAGCCTCCGCCGCAGCCGCGCAACGACGACCTCGACCGCGCGCGGCGCGAGGGCGGGCAGGAAGGCCGTGTGCAGGTCATCCTGGGCTGGGACACTCGGGACGACCTCGATCTCTCGATCGTCTGCCCGAACGGCCAGATGATCTGGTACCAGCAGCGAAATGCCTGCGGCGGGACGCTCGACGTGGATCGCAACGTCGGCAACAACCGCACGCGCACGCCGGTGGAGAACGTCTTCTTCGACAACCCGATGCCAGGCACCTACGAGGTGCGCGTGCACCAGTACGACCATGTGGACCGCACCGAGACGCCCTATCGCGTGACGATCCGCATCGCCGGCCAGCCCGACCGCGTCATCCAGGGCGTCGCCCGCCCCGGCCCGCCCCGCGTGGTGGACCGCTTCACGATCCCCGGCCGATGAGCGCGCCCTTCGACATGCCCCGCCTGTTGCCCTCCCCCCCCGACGGGGGGAGAGGGTTGGGTGAGGGGGGCCACGCATGACCGACATGCGCCGCCTCGTCGAACTGCCGGATGCGCGGGTCCGCTGGCTGGGGCCGCAGACGCCCGACGCGGTCTACGCGCGGCTGCGGCAGCTGCTCGCCGCGCTTGGGTCGCATCACGCGGGGCTGCTGGCGCAGCCCGTGAAGACCGCGGCGGGCATGGCCTGGGACGCGCCGGGGGCCGCGCATCGGGCCATGCCCTCGCTGGACAAGGGCCAGCGCCAGGTTTTCGACGCGACGCTGACGACGCTGCTGTCGGACGTCCGCCGCGCCGCGGAGACCGCGCGTGCGCAAGGCCGGCCCGAGGAAGCGGAGCTTCTGGACCTGGTGCGTCGCGTGCCGGCGCCGGAACTCGTCTTCGCCGTGGATGGCGCGCCGGTGCTGGCGGGCTGGGGCATGGCCGCGGGCGAAGGGCCCGCGATCTCCGTGCTCACGCCCTTCGACGACGGCAGGGCCGCGACGCCGCTGGTCGCCGACCGGACGGCGATCTGGCTCGCCGGGCTCGCCGTGCTGCTGCTGGCGATCGCGGCGGTGCTGGCGGCGCCCTTCGTGAAGGAGATCTTCTCGCCACCCCTGCCGGCCTGCGTGGTGGACGAACGCGGCCTCGCGACGCTGGCGGAACTCGAGCAGCTCCGCGAACAGGGACGTGCCCTGGCGTCCGAGCGCGACCGCCTTCGTGCGGACCGCGGCCGCCGGCAGCTGGATTGCCCGCTGCCGGAACCGCCGCGCCAGGCCGAGCCGCCACCCGCACCCGAGCCGCCGCGCGAGGAACCGCCGCCCGAACCTCTGCCACCGCCACCGCCCCCGCCGCCGCCGCCTCCCCGCGCGGAACTGCCGCAGGAGCGCTGGGACCGCGGCGACATCTCCATTCTGCAGGGCTGCTGGAACCTCGATTCCGACTACCGCACCCGCGACGTGGATACCGGCCGGATCGACACCGTCCGGGCCTGGCGGATGTGCTTCGACGCGCAGGGGCGCGGCCGGCAGACTATGACCTACTCCAACGGCCGCCGTTGCGAGGGGCCTGTGGCCGGCCGCTTCGAGGGCCAGGAACTGCTCATAGACGACACCGCCGACCTGCCCTGCGACGGCAATTACCGCGTCCTGCACCGGCTCGGCCGTTGCGAGCGCGCCGGCGACGACCGCGCGGAATGCGTCACGCGGAACGTCCGTGGCCCGCAGGGCGGCGGCAGCCGCTTCACGCTGCGCCGATGAGGAGTCTCTTGGCTGCGTTCACGCACCTGCGTAAACGCCCTCGGGCGCCGACGGCCGCGTCCGCGGCCTTGGCTCGCCGCACTTGCGGCGGACCGCATTCGCGGCCTCGGCCGGCTGCGCCGGCCGCCTTCCTTGCGGCACTGCCCCTCGCGGGGCGATACTGCGCCGCATCATGAGCCGCGCCCTGACCAGCCTGATCCCGGCCTCGGGCATCCAGTTCCTGGACGTCGATTTCGACGTCAACGCCCTGCCCCGGATCAGCCGCCCCTTCTGGGATGAGCGGCCGATGCATCTGCGCGACGCCGCCGGCGACCAGCAGGTGCTGCTGCGCGTGCTGGAGCAGACCGAGGCCGGCGAGCTCTTCGACCCCGTCGGGCGCAACCACCCGCCGGAGGAGGAGGTCTACCGGATCTCCCGCGCGCAGGCGCTGGAGCCCTTCCTCGGGCAATGGATCCCGCTGCCCTATCTCCGCGTGCAGTCCCGCACCGCGGACGGCCAGCCCATCTTCGACGAGGGGCCGACGAACTGGGCGCGCCTGCGCGTGGTGGAACTGCCGCCCGGAACCGTCCGTGGGGCGACGCATCGCGCGGTGCTCGCCTTCGACACCGCGCTGCTCGCCCGCCGCCAGGGCCTGCCCTACGCCGGGCCGAGCCCCGAGGACGCGGCGGAGGAGCAGGAATTCGGCCTGGCCGCGAAGATGGCGGACAGCGCGTCCTTTCTGGCGGAGGGCTGGTTCGGCCAGTGGCTGGAGCAGCTTTACATCGACTTCGTCTCCGCCCAGCGCCGCGGCCAGCGCGTGAAGGCGGAGGATCTGCCGAACCGCATGGAGCCCTTCGCGCGGTATCTCACGCTGCTGGAACTCCTCGGGGCTGCCGGCGCCGCACCGCGCGTCAAGCTGGTGGATGCCGGCGTGTCGGGGCGGCGGAATGCGGTGGTGGACGTGGACCTGCTGCTCGACATCGGCAACAGCAGGACCTGCGGCATCCTGGTGGAAAGCGCGCCGGACGGGCCGCTCTCGCTGAACGATTCCTACCCGCTGGCGCTGCGCGACCTCACGAAGCCCGAGATGGTCTCGACCCGGCCCTTCGAAAGCCGCGTCGAATTCTCCCGCGCGAGCTTCGGACAGGATGCGCTGTCGCGCCGGTCGGGGCGCGCGACGGCGTTCTATTGGCCGTCCCCGCTGCGCGTGGGGCCCGAAGCCGTGCGGCTGGCCGGACTTTCCATTGGCAACGAAGGCGCGACGGGGCTGTCCTCGCCGAAGCGGTATCTATGGGATGAGCGGCCTTCCGTGCTGGGTTGGCGCTTCGGCGCGGGGGCGGCTGTCGGCGCCTTCGGCACGGCGGGCGAGCAGCCGGTCTCCGGCGCCTTCATGAACGAGCTGACCGAGACCGGCGAGCTGCTGTCGCGCAACCGCAACGCGACGCCCGCGGTGCGCGCGCGCTTTTCCCGCTCCTCGCTCTACACGCTGATGCTGGCCGAGATCCTGCTGCAGGCGATCTGCCAGATCAACGCGCCGGCGACGCGCCAGGCCCGGCGCAACGCCGATGTGCCGCGTCGGCTGCGCCGCGTGACGCTCACGCTGCCGACCGCGATGCCGGTCGCGGAGCAGCGCATCGTGCGGCGCCGCGCGGAGCATGCGGTGGAGCTTGTCTGGGCCTGGATGGGCTGGTCGCAGGGCGCGGCGGAGCGCGCCGTCGCTGCGCCGATCCCGCCGCGGATCAACGCCAATCTCGACGAGGCCACGGCAACGCAGCTGGTCTGGCTCTATGCCGAAAGCGTGCATCGGCTGCAGGCCGATCCGCGCCAGCTCTTCGCGCTGATGGGGCGGATGCGCGACGGCGCGACATCCCTGCGCGTCGCCAGCATCGACATCGGCGGCGGCACGACGGACCTCGCGGTCACGACCTACACGCTGTCGGCCGACCAGGAGATCCGGCCCACGCAGAACTTCCGCGAGGGTTTCAAGATCGCCGGCGACGACCTGCTGCAGGCCGTGATCGAGCGCGCGGTGCTGCCGCCGCTGGAAGCCGCGCTCGGCGAGGCCGGGCTGCGCGAGCCCAAGGCCTTCCTGCGCCGCGTGCTCGGCGGTGCGCGCGGCGGCCAGTCCGAGGCCGACCGGCAGCTCACGCGGCAATTCGTGGCGCGCGTGCTGGAACCCTGCGCCCTGGAACTGCTCGGCGCCTATGAGGTGATGGAGCCCGGCGCCGGCGGCGCGGTGGCGCGCATCGGCATCGCGCAGGGCAACGGCCGGCCGCGCCACGACCGCGCCATCGCCTTCTTCGAGCGGCTCGCGCATGACGCCGGCGCCGGCGAGTTCCGGCTGGATGCGGTGGAGGTCGCGCCGGATGCGACCGCGATGGACGGGCTGGTGCGCGGGACGCTGGGGCCGATCCTGTCGGATCTCTGCGAGGCAACGCACGCCTATGACTGCGACGTGCTGCTGCTGTCGGGCCGTCCGTCGCGGCTGCGCGCGGTGACGGACGTCGTGCTGGCGAAGCTGCCGGTCGCGGCGCATCGGATCGTGCACATGCAGGGCTATCCCGCGGGCGGCTGGTATCCCTTCCGCGATGCGCATGCGCGGATCGAGGATCCCAAGACCACGGCGGCGGTCGGCGCGATGGTCGCAGCGCTGGCGGAAGGATCGCTGTCGGGCTTCCTGCTGCGGTCCTCTCGGCTCGGCATGAAATCCACGGCGCGCTTCATCGGGCGGCTCGAGACGTCCGGCCAGCTGCTGAAGCGAAACGAGTATCTGAAGGAGGTGAACCTCGACGCGGATACGTCGGTGCCGCTCGAGGTCGAGATCCCCTTCGAGGCGCCCTGCATGCTGGGTTTTCGGCAGCTGCCGCTGGAACGCTGGCCGGCGACGCCGCTCTACGCGCTGGAATTCGGCAATGCGGATGACGTGCGAAACCTGGCGCTGCCGCTGACCGTGCGGCTCGCGCGCGGCTATGCCGAGCCCGGCTCGGCCGAGGCGGAGGCCAGCAAGGAACAGTTCAAGCCGACCTCGATCCGCGACGCCGAGGGCCAGGAGCGTCATCCCACCACGGTACGGATGCGCCTGCAGACCATGCGCGACGAGGCCGGCTATTGGCGCGACACGGGCGCGCTGGGGGTGCCGTGACGCCGGCCGACGAGAAACTCGCGGGCGAGGCCCGCCGCGTCGGCGAGGCCGCGCAGAAATCGCTGGAATGGTTCGCCGGCGCCGCGCGACCGGGGCTGGATGCCGCCGCGCTGGCGCGCGAGCTGCGCGGCGTGAACCTTCGCGCGCAGCGCCTGTCGGCCGCCGCGGCGCGGCCGATGTGCGTCGGCGTCTTCGGGCCGTCCCAGGCCGGCAAGTCCTACCTGATCTCGGCGCTGGCGCAGTCGAAGGACGCGCCGCTGATGGCAGTCTTCGACGACCGCGCCGTGGACTTCGTCCGCGAGATCAACCCTGAAGGCGGGCGCGAGGCGACGGGCCTGGTCACCCGCTTCACGATGAAGCGCATCGCGACGCCCCCCGGCATGCCGGTCGCGCTGCGGCTGCTGTCGCAGACCGATGTCGTGAAGATCATCGGCAACGCCTTCCTTTCGGACTTCGACCCCGCTGACATCGAGCCGCCCTCGCCCGAGGTCATCGCGAACGCGCTGGAAGTCGCGAAGGGGCGGATGCTGCCCAAGGCGACCGACAGCCTGACGGAGGACGACGTCTATGCCGACCTCCGCGAGTATTTCGAGACGCGCTTCGGCGGGCATGCGCTGGTCCAGGCGCTGAAGGCCGCGCGCTTCTGGCAGGCCGCGAGCGAGATCGCGCCGCGGCTCGACCAGCCCGCGCGCGCCGCGCTGTTCGGCCTGGTCTGGGGCCGCGTCGCGCCGCTCGACGACGCCTATCTCCGCCTGGTCGGCGCGCTGGCACAGCTCGGCCACGCCGCGGAGGCCTTCGCGCCGCTCTCGGCGCTGGTGCCGCGCGAGACCGGGATCATCGACGTGCTCACGCTGAACCGCTTCGGGGCGCGCGACGATTCCACCATTGCCGTCGCGACGCCGGCGGGGCTTCGCGCCGAGCTGCCGCGCGCGGTGCTGACGGCGCTGGTCGCCGAGGTCACGATCCAGCTGCGCGACAAGCCCTGGGACTTCTTCGACGTCACGGACCTGCTGGACTTCCCGGGCGCCCGATCCCGCGAGCATATCCGCGATCCCGCGCGGCACCTCGCGGATCCCACGAAGCTGCCGGCGGTGCTGCTGCGCGGCAAGGTCGCCTATCTCTTTGAGCGCTACTGCGCGGAAACCGAGCTGACGGGCATGCTGCTCTGCATCGGCCCGTCCAACCAGGAAGTCCGCACCCTGCCGCGCATGGTGGAGGAGTGGATCGCCGGCACGCATGGCGACACGCCGGAGAAGCGCGCGACGCAGCCGACGGCGCTGTTCTTCGTGCTGACCAAGTTCGACATGGAGTTCGAGAGCAAGAAGGGCCAGGCCGAAGGCGGTGGACGCTGGACGGCGCGCCTCGCGGCCAGCCTGCTCGACTTCTTCGGGAAGGAGAGCGCCTGGCCGCGGGAATGGCATCCCGGCAAACCCTTCGACAACCTGTTCTGGCTGCGCAATCCGAACGTCGCGAACAAGGCGATCCTGGACTACGACGCCGCGGGCCACGAGGCCGGCGTGCGCGCATCCGAGGCCGCGCGCGTCGCGCAGCTTCGCGCGGATTTCGTGGAGAATGACGAGGCGCGCCGGCACTTCGCCGATCCGGGCCTGGCCTGGGACGAGGCGATGCGGCTGAACGACGGCGGCATCTCCTTCCTCGCCGATCGGCTGCGGCCGGTCTGCGATCCCGCGCTGAAGCGTCGCCAGGTCTCGGCGCGGGTCGGCGATCTCGCGGAGCGGTTGCGCGCGCGGCTGCTGCCGCATTGGCACTCCGCCGATCTCGCGCAGGAACTCGCGAAGCGCCGCACGGCGTCTCGCGCGGTGGCGGTGGCGCTGGCCAGGGCGGTCGAGCGGCAGCGCTTCGGCCACCTGCTCCGCGCGATCTCGCCGGATGCCGAGGAGATCGCGGCCGTGCTGTCGCGCACGCGCTTCGTCGCCAGCGAGATCCCGATCGGCACGCGCAGCGGCGCTGCCGGGCTGCTCGCGGAGCTTGATTTCGGCGATGAGCCGCCGCCGACCGTCGAAAGCAGCGGTCCGGAGGACGAGGCGGATCACCTGGCCACCGTCGCGCTGAAGCTCTGGGCGGATCAGCTGCACGCCTTCGCCGACGCGCCGACCACCGCGACCCTGTACGGCCTGACGCCGGAAGTCGCGGGAACGATGGTGGCGGAACTGCTGCGCTCCGCGCGGCGGGAGAAACTGCAGACGGCGCTCGCCGCCGAACTCCGCGGAATCCTCGGCTTCCGGCGCCATCCCGCGGCGGCGGCGGCGATCTGCGGGTCCTGCGCGGCGCTGCGCATCGGCGGCTTTGTTGCGGCGATGGGCTTCGACGCCAAGCCGGTCGCGGAACGGCCGACGGTCGGCCAGGACCGCCGCCCCATCTTCGCGCCGCGGCCGAAGCTGGACGGGCTGCCGCCGCTCGCCGAGGTCGCGGCGGATTACGACCGGCAGCAGAGCCTCGATTGGGTCCAGGCCTTCCTGCGCGCCACCGAGCTCAACGTGCAGGGCGAAGGCGAGGATTCCGTCGATGTCGTGCGCAACGCGGCGCTCGGGCGGATCCTGGCCGAGGTCGAGGCGGCGCTCGCCGCCGTCCGGGCGACCTGATGCGCGTCATCATCGAGGAAGATGCGAGCCGGCCCGGCGAGGGTTGTGCGCGCATCCTGCTGCCGGGCCTCGGCGGCCGCGCCATGCCGAACGCCGTCACCTTCACGCGCGAGGGCTTCGGCGCGGACAGCCTCGGTCCCGACGGCTGGCAGGTCGCCGCCGGCCGGATCGAGCCGATCGAGGTGACGAACGAGGGCGACGCGCTGGTCCTGGTGCTGGGCCCGGAAGCGGCGGAGCATCTGGAGACCGGGCCGGTGCGGATGGGCATCCCCGCGCTCGGGCTGGACCAGATCGTGATCTGGCCGGACATTGCGCCCGCGGTCGCGGGACGGCGGGGCGGCTTCGGGGCGCAGCGGCGCGGCGAGGCGCAGCAGCGCCGCGTGCCGCCGAAGGCGACGGCCGCCCCACCGGCGGACGACGCGACGGTGATCGTGAAGCCGACGCCGCCGGTTGCGCCGCCTCCGCCGCAGCAGGAGCGCATCCTGCCGCCCGAAGCGCCGCGGCCGAACGCATCGCGCCTGCCAGTGGCGCTTCTCGCCGTGCTGGTGCTGCTGGCCGGCGCCGGTGCGGGTGGCTGGTGGTTCTGGCCACAGATCCAGGCGATGGTGAACCCTCCGGCGCCGCAAGTCGCGCAGCCACAGCCGCAGCCGCCGGCCCAGCCCGGCGATCCCACGGAGAACGCGACGCCGGCCGAGATCGCCGCCATGCGCCTGCCGCCCGAGCGCATCCTAGCGATCGCGCAGCGCCGCGGCGCACAGGGCCGGCACGGCGACGCGCTCCTGCTGATGGAACTGGCGGCGGACCAGCAATACGGGCCGGCGCTGGCGGCGCTCGCCCGGCTCTACGATCCCGCGACCTTCGCGGCGGGCGGCGCGCTGTCGGCGCCAAATGCTGTGAAGGCGGCCGAACTTTACCGCGGTGCGCAGCGCGCGGGCGACGCCTCCGTCGCCGCGCCGCGCGACGCGTTGCGACAGCGGCTGGAAGCGGCGTCCCGCAACGGCGATGCGATCGCCGCCCTCGCGCTCAGGGATTTCTGGCCATGATGCGCCGCCTGCTGATCCTGCTGGCCTGCCTGGCCTTCGTGCCGATCCAAGCCGAGGCGCAGCCGCGCCGCGCCCTGCTGATCGAGGGCAAGCAGACGCTGACGCAGAAGGTGCTGACGCGACCAGGTGCGACGCTGCATGCGACGCCAGGCGCCGCGCAGTCGCGGCAGATCCCGGGCTTCACGCTGTATCACGTCTATGCCCGCCAGGGCTCCGGCGCCGATGCCTGGATCGAGGTCGGCCGCGATGCGCAGGGCGCAACCGAGGGCTGGATGCGCGAGGAACGCGCCGTGCCCTGGAACCAGACCATGGTGCTGTCCTTCACCAACCCCGCGGGACGCCAGCGCACCATGTTCTTCGCCGATGGCCAGGCGGTCCGGCGGATCATCCTCTCGCGCGACATGGCGGCGGCCGCGGCGGCGGCGCGAAATGCCAGTGACGGCCAGGTCATCGCGCTGGAGCCCGAGAACTGGGTGGACATCACGCGCAACTTCTACCTCCTTCCCGCCCTGAACGCGGAAGAGGTCGAGAACGAGCGCGGCGAGCGCATGCGGCTGATCGAGGTCGCCTCCGCCCCGGCGGAACGCCGCACGCCCGCGCCGGCGCGCGATCCGCTCGCGGATTTCCGCGGCGCGCTGGTCTTCGTGGTGGACAGCACGCTGTCCATGCAGCCCTATCTCGATCGCACGCGGGAAGCACTTCGCAACGTCATGGCGCGGATCGGCGACACCGCGCTGCGCGACCGCTTCCGCTTCGGCCTCATCGCCTATCGCGACGCGATGGACGGCAATCCGCAGCTGCAATACGTCGTGCGCACCTTCGCGCGCCCTGATTTCGGCCAGCCCGCCAGTGCCATCCTGCCGCAGATCGCGGCGGTCAACGCCGCGACCGACAGCAACGACGCCTTCGACGAGGACGCGATTGCCGGGCTCAAGGCCGCGATCGACGACATCGACTGGTCCGGCGTCAGCGCGCGCTTCATCATGCTGGTGACCGATGCCGGAACGCGCGACGCCAACGACCCCAGGAGCTCGACGCATCTCGGCATCCCCGAGATCCGCGATCTTCTGAAGCAGCAGCGCATCGCCGCGCTGGCGCTGCACCTGCTGACGCCGGAAGGCCGCAATAACCACTCCCGCGCGCGCGGCCAGTGGAGGGAGCTCACGCGGTTCGAGGGCGCGTCGGAGCCGCTCTATTTCCCGATTCAGAACGGCGACGTCGCGGCGTTCGGGCAGACGGTCGAGCAGATCACGGAAGCGCTGCTGCGCCAGGTCGCGGCGATCACCGGCGTCAGCATCCAGCAGCTGCGCGCGCCGGCCAATGTGCAACCCACGCCGCAGGCCCAGGGCCTGGAGGTCGTGGCCCAGGCCATGCGGCTCGCCTATCTCGGCCGCGTGCAGGAAACGGCGGCGCCCGACATCGTGCGCAGCTTCACCACCGATCGCGACCTGTCGGATCCGAACCGCGCGAATGTCGAGGTCCGCGTGCTGCTGACGCGCGACCAGCTCTCCGACCTGCGCAGCGCGCTGCGCCTGGTGATCGAGCAGGCGAATGCCGGACGCCTGCAGCCGCAGACGGTGTTCGCCAACATCCGCAACGCCGCGCTGGCCGCGGCGCGCGATCCCCGGCGGATCGGCAACCTCGCCACGCTCGGCGCGGCGTTCGGCGAGTACCTCGATGGCCTACCCTATCGCAGCCAGGTGATGGAGCTGACGGAGCGCAACTGGCTCGAGCTGCAATCCGGCGGACAGCGGGAGTTGCTGAACGCGCTGGAGGCCAAGCTGCGGCTGTACGAGGAATACGCGGCGACGCCCTCGCTCTGGACGCAGCTCGGCAGCGGCAACGATCCGGGCTCGGCGGTTTTCCCGGTGCCGCTCGACCAGCTTCCGTGACCGCGGCGCTGCGGCTGGAGGGTGTGGTCGTCACCCGAAGCTCGGGCGGCGCGGCGTTCACGCTGGAGGTCGAGGCACTGGCGCTGCAACCCGGCGCGCTGGTCGCGGTGACCGGCGAGAGCGGGTCGGGCAAGTCCACGCTGCTGGACGTCGCGGCGCTGGCGCGCGAGCCCGATCGCGCGGCGGCGCTGAGCGTCGCGGGGGAGGACGCCGCTGCGCTCTGGCGGCGCGGCGCGCGGGATGCCCTTGCCGGCCTGCGGGCCCGAAACTTCGGCTATGTGCTGCAGACCGGCGGGCTTGTGCCCTTCCTGACGGTGCGGGCCAATGCGGCGTTGGCGCAGGATCTGGCGGCCCGGCGCGACGCCGCGCGGATCGAGGCGCTGGCGCGCACCCTGGGGCTCGCTTCCCTGTTGGACCGGCTGCCGGCGACGCTCTCGGTCGGGCAGCGGCAGCGCGCCTCCATCCTGCGGGCGCTGGCGCACCGGCCGTCGCTGGTGCTGGCGGATGAGCCGACCGCGAGCGTGCATCCCGACATGGCGGGCGAGGTCCTGGCGCTGCTGGTGGCGCAGGCGCGGGAGGCCGGCGCCGCCGTGCTGCTGGCGACGCATGACGCGCAGGCCGCGCGCGCCGCCGGCTTCGCGGAGATGCCGCTGCGCCCGGCGGGCGCGGGATCGCGCCTGCCCGCCGGTGTCGCGGCCTGAGATGCGCGCGCTGCGCCTGGCGCTGGCGGATCTGCGGCGGGAGCCGGCCTTCACGCTCTGCTCGGTGCTGGCGCTCGCCGCGGTGATCGCGCCGCTGATCCTGCT
The DNA here is from genome assembly GCF_050563545.1 of Falsiroseomonas sp. HW251. Taxonomy (NCBI): domain Bacteria; kingdom Pseudomonadati; phylum Pseudomonadota; class Alphaproteobacteria; order Acetobacterales; family Roseomonadaceae; genus Falsiroseomonas; species Falsiroseomonas sp. HW251. Next base: position 62,890 of record NZ_JBNXUM010000005.1, on the reverse strand, counting down.
CGCGGGGCTTCGCGCCGGCGTCGTCGCGGGGCTGAAGGAGGACCTGGCGTCCAGCCCGCGCGCGCGGGAGATCGCGAATGTGCAGAACCTCGCGCTGGACGAGGCCTGGTTCGCGCGCATCGCGGCGCGGCCGGAGGTCGGCTTCGTCGTGCCGCGCACGCGCCTCCTCGCCGCCACCGGCAGCCTGGAGGCCGCCGCGCGACCGGGCCGCGTCGCGACGGTGGAGGTGCTGCCGACCGCGCCGGGCGATCCGCTGCTGGCCGGCATCGCACAGCCCCGCGAAGGCCAGGTCGTGGTGACGGCGTCGGCCGCGCAGCGTCTCGGCCTGAACGCCGGCGACGCGCTGCGGCTGCGCGTCGTGCGCGTGATGGAAGGACGGCGGGAAGCGCTGAACCTCGACCTGGTCGCTGTCGCCATCGCGCCGCTCGGCGCCTTCGACCGGGACGCGGTCTTCGCCCCGCCCGCGCTCGGGCGGCGGATGCAGGACTTCCTCGACAACCGCGGGGAGGACGCGGCGCCGCGGCGCTCGGAAGGCTTCCGCCTTCATGCAAGGCGGCTCGAGGACGTCCCGGCGCTGGTCGCCGCACTGCAGGAACAGGGGATAGAGACGCGGTCGCGCGTGGAGGACGTGGCCGCGCTTCTCGCGCTGGACCGCAACCTGACCGCGGGCTTCGTCGTGATCGCGGCCGTCGGCGGGACGGGCTTCGTGCTCGGGCTGGGCGCCGCGCTCTGGGCGGCGGTGGCGCGCAAGCGGCGGACGCTGTCGCTGCTGCGGCTGATGGGGATGCGACGCGCGACGCTGGTCATGATCCCGGTCTGGCAGGGCATCGCCTATGCCGTGGCGGGCTCGGTGGTCGGCACCGCGCTCGCCGCCGGCGCGGCACGGCTGGTGAACCGGCTCTCGCTGCTCGGCGCGGCGGATGGGCGCGACCTCGCCCGCATCGGCCTGGACGAGTTCGCGGCGGCGACGATGCTGGCGGCCGGCGCGGCGGTGCTGGCATCGGGCGTCGCGGCGGCGCGGGCGGCGGGGGCCGATCCGGCGGAGGGGCTTCGGGATGAATGACGGTCGGCCGGCGAGCGGCGGCGCCCCCTCCCCAACCCTCCCCCGCAACAGCGGGGGAGGGAGAAGCGGCGCCGCCTTTCTGGCCGCCGCCCTGCTGCTTTGCCCCGCGACCACCCTCGGCCAGCCCGCGCAACAGCCCTGGCCGGCAATCGCCTGGAACCCCGCGCCGCTGCCGGACGACCTGATCCTGCCCATGCCCTGCGGCGGCTCCATGACCTTCCGCCGCGTCGACACGCCGGCGGGCGAGAGCGGCCTCGACGACCGCGCGGTGCTGCTGGGCTCGCCGGAGACCGAGACCGGCTATCTCGAGTACCTCCGCCGCACCTGGGTCGCCGGCCCCTTCGGCGGCGGTGCCGTGCCGCGCCACTTCTTCATGTCGAAATACGAGGTGACGCGCGCCCAGTTCGAAGCGCTGCGCGCCCCGCCCTGCCCGAACGCCGCCACGCCGGCCTCGCGCCAGCCTGCGGTGGAGGTCACCTGGCTCGATGCCGCGGATGCCGCGCAGCGCTATTCCACCTGGCTGCTGCGCAACGCCGCGCAGCGCCTGCCGCGGCGGGGCGATGCGCGGGCCTTCGTCCGCCTGCCGACCGAAGTCGAATGGGAATACGCCGCGCGCGGCGGCGCGGCCGTCAGCGAGGCCGATTTCCAGGCCCGCACCTTCCCCATGCCGGATGGCCCGGAAGCCTATGCCTGGTTCCAGGGCAGCCGCAGCGCGGCGGGGCGGATCTCCGCGATCGGGCTGAAGCGGCCCAATCCGCTGGGGCTGCACGACATGCTGGGCAACGCCGCGGAATGGGTGCTCGACCCGTTCCGGCTGAACCGCGTCGGCCGCCAGCACGGCCAGGCCGGCGGGCTCGTCGCGCGCGGCGGCGACTTCCGTACGACAACGGAGGCGCAGCTCCGCTCCTCCATGCGCATCGAGTACGCGCCCTATGACGACAACGGCGAGCCGACGCGGCTCGGCACCGTCGGCTTCCGCTTCGCCCTGGCCGGGCCGGCACAGGCCTCGCTGGCGGATACCGCCGCGCTGCGCCAGGCCTTCGAGGCGGAGACGCAGGCCCGCACCCAGAACCAGGACGACCCGGCCGCGCTGATCGCGGCGCTGCGGCGCGACCAGGCCGATCCCGTGACCCAGGCCGCGCTGGACCGCATCGGCGCGGCCTACGCGCGCGAGACGCGGGAGCGTACGGACCGCGCCCGGGTCGCCGCGCGGGCCCAGCTTCAGGCGGCGGCCGTGCTCTCGCGCTCCATCTTCATCGCCCAGCAGCGCGCGAGCGGGCTGCAGGGGATGATCGACAACCCCTCGGCCTTCGGCGCGACGGACCAGCAGGCCCGCAACTGGCGCCCCATGCTCGACGCCGTGCGGGCCGAGGTGGATGGCGGGGTGCGCGCCTATGCCGCCGTCGTCGCACAGCTCGCCCAGGCCGCCGATGTCGCCATCCCCGCCGAGGCCCAGGTCGTGCAGCAGGAGATCAGGGCGCAGAACGTACCGAACCTCGCGCCGCATGTGGCCCTCGTCGCGCGGCATGCGGAGGCGGCGAGGCGCGGCGCCATGCCCTCCGCCGCGACGCTGCGCACCGACATCCTCGGCGCCGCGGCCTCGCCACGATGATGCGGCATAGGCCGGGCGTTGGACGCGGACGGGCCGCCCCGCCTATCCTGCGCTCCCGATGCCAGAGACACGCTTGCCCCGTTACGCCGCCTGGGCCTGGCTGCTGATCGCGCCGTCCGCCCTGCTGCCCTGGGCGGCGCAGGCGCAGCGCTTCGATGGGCCGGTCGCGGGGACGCTGGACTGCCCGGCGCGCAGCATCTTCGAAAGCGGCAGCACCCAGGTCCGCGGCAATGTCCGCGGCGGGCAGATGACCGTCGGCCTCGGGCCCCTGACCGTCAGCGGGCGCATCGTCGAACTCGGTCCGCAGCCCGCGGTGCGGCTGGAAGGCAGCGGCGGCGGCGGGTCGGCATCCTTCGACGGGCTGGTGATCGGCGCGAACCAGGTGCATGCCCGCGGCATCGTCAATGAGCAGCCCTGCAACCTGAACCTCACGCTGACCGTGGCGGCGGCGCCGCCCGGCCGCCAGGCCGCAGCGCTGCAGCAGGTGCGCGGCCTGCCCAGCCTGGACGGGCCGTGGTCGGGGACCGTGACCTGCCCGCTGCGCGACCTCTCGGGCGACGACCGGATCACGGCGCGCGGCAGCATGGTGGACAATGTGCTGACCGTGGATTTCGCGAGCGTGCGCGTGCAGGGCCGGGTGGCGGGCGTCTCGCCGCGGCCGGGGCTCCGGCTTGAAGGCAGCGGCGCGCGCGGCGTCGGCGCGGGCTTCGACGCGACGATGGTCACGCCGAACCGCATCGAGGCGCGCGGCGTGGTCGGCAACCAGCCCTGCACGGTCAGCCTGACCCGCACCCTGCCGGCCGCGCCGCTGCCGACGGTCCAGGCGCCGCAGGCGCCGCCGGCCTCCGCGCTGCCGGCCAAGCCGGCACCGACCAATCAGGCCGCTCCCGCGCCGAGCCCGCCCGTCGCCAGCCAGGTCGACAAGCCCGCGCCGAGCAACGCGCCGCCCGCGAATGCGGCGCGCGAGCCCCCGATCGCGACCATCACGCCGCGGCAGCCGCCGGCACCGTCCGCCGCCACGCCACCGCCCGTGGTGCCCCCTGCCTCGGCGCCCGCGCCGCGCGCGCCGTCCGGCGCGGCGGACCAGTTGGCCTGCGCGCTGGCCGGGACCTGCGCGACGCCGCCACGCTGACGACTCACCAGCGGGAAGCGACGGTGATCTCGACCTTCGCGGGATCGGAATAGAGGTCGCCGGCGTCGCGGCGCAGCCGGATGCGCGCCTGTTCGGTCTGCCAGCTGCTCATCACGCCGCGTGCGACCGGAAGCGGGCCGTTCGAGGCGGCGCCGGGCAGGCAGCGCGCGACGCGCTCCGCATAGCCGTGGAAATGGCTCTCGAGCGCGGCCGTCTCGCGACGCGTGGGATCGGCATAGACGACGACGATCAGGGCAGCGCGCGCGGGACCGTCCTGGTCCTCCAGCACGCCGCGGCGCTGCTCGATCGTGCCGGGGATGAGGTGCTCGTTCAGCGGGACTTCCAGGAAGCCGTTGGCGGCAAGCTGGATGGCGCGCTGCAGGCCCGCGCAGAAGGCGTCGCCGGATTGCGCGGCCGCGGGCAGCGGGAGGAGCAGGCATCCCAGGAGGAGAAGGCGGCGCACGGCGTTGTCCTGTCGTAGGGGTCGGCGGCAACCTGCCCCTGGACCTCCCGGGGATCAATAGCGCCGATGCCGCTGGACAGCCGCGGAGGGGGGGCGAAAGCTGCGGCCGCTGCCTGCGGAGTCGGGCGACGGCGAAGGGGGTTCGATGACGAGATGGGAGATCGGCTCCTGGGGCAGCGACTGGTCGTTCGGCCTGACGCTGACCGTGCTGACGCTGCTCCTCCACATCCTCGGCCTCGGCCTTCTGCACCGCGTCTTCGAGCGGCTGCTGGCGCTGTTCGACCACCGCATGAAGCGTTCGCTGTCCCGGATCGTGGCGATCGTCGGGCCGATCGTCGCCCTGATCTTCGGCCTGCACGCCGGCGAGGCGCTGGTTTGGGCGATCGCCTATGTGCTGATCGGCGCGGTGCCGGACCTGCACACCGCATCGCTCTACTCGCTGGGCGCGATGTCCACCTACGGGCATGCCGCGATCTACCTGGCGCCGGAATGGCAGCTGCTGGGGGCGATCCAGGCGCTGAACGGCATGATCACCTTCGGGCTCACGGTGGCCTTCATGGCGGCGGTGCTGCGGCGGGTGTCGTCGGTCGTGCCGTTCTAGTCTAGGCCCGGTGCAGGTCGCGGAGCGCGCGCATGCCGAGGCGCCGCACGCCCGCCGCGGCGATCGCGGCATCGCAATGGCCGTTGCCGAACAGGCGCAGTTCGTCGGTCCGCCAATGCGGCTTCGCGCGGGGATGGTCGCGCTGGATGTCGGCAATGTCCTCGGCGCCGTTGGGATGCAGCGCGACATAGGTCAGACCTGGTGAGCGGGGCGTGACGAGGGCGGCATAGGCGGCCTCCGACTCTTCGCTCGGGACGCCGGGCGTCATGGCAAAGCGGTCGATGACGGGCAGCCCGGCAGCGTCGAGCTCCGCGACGGCTTCGGCATGGGGGCCGGGGTCCACCTGGCCCAGGCGGAGCACGCCGAGATAGGATTGCAGATCGCGTGGTAGCAGCAGCGGCAGGCGATGCTCGCGCGCGATGCGGATCGTCGCCTGCAGGAGTTCGGGCACCAGCGCGGCGCCCATATGGGTGTCGAGATGCGTGACGTCGATGCCGGCGGCGAGCGCACGGTCGAGCTGGGCGCGCATCTCCTCCTCGGCCGCGATCGGGTCCAAAGCGGCGCGCAGCAGCAGGCAATCGCGATGAAAATAGCCGTTGGCGTCGAGCAGGCCGGAGGTCTTGCTGCGCACCGCCACGGGACCCCAGCGGTAGCCGTACCATTCGCTGGTCAGCGTGAGATGGACGCCGAGGTCGAGCGAGGGATCGGCCGCGGCCTCATGCGCGATCTCCGGGAACCAGGGGCACGGCACCATGGCGCTGCCGCAGTCGAGCCGGCCGGCGCGGGCGAGTTCCAGGAAGGCGCGGTTGGCGCCGCGGCACATCCCGACGTCGTCGGCATGGAGGATGACGACGCGCGCGTCGTCGGGCAGGCCCAGCAGCCGGAGCGTGGCGGTCATCGTGGATCCAGCATCCAGCGCAGCACCAGCGGGATCTGCGCGGCCATCATGGAATAGCCGTGGTCGCAGACCGCGCCGCGGAGGCGGGCAGCGACGAGCAGCGGCGTGTCCGCGCGGTTGACGACGTCGTAGACGAAGCCCGGGATCAGCGCGGCATCGCAGGGCATGCGGTCGTCATGGCCCATCCCGACGGCGCTGCAATTGACCAGCACCTCGGCGGGGCCGAGGCCGATCGTCACGCCAAGGGCCGGGAAAGCGGCGGCGACCGCGGCGACGAGATCGGCGGCGCGGGGCTCGTCGGGATCGTGGATGACGAGGCTGGCCGGCGTCTCGGCCGCAATCGCCATGGCAACCGCGCGCCCTGCCCCGCCGGCGCCGAGCAACTGCACGCGGCGGCCCTCGAGCGGGATGCCGGCGGCGCGCGCGGCGATCAGGAAGCCGGCGCCGTCCACGCCGGAGGCTTCCCACCCTCCCTGCCCGTCGGGGCGCAGGAGGTTGGCGCTGCCGCTGCGCCGCGTCGCCTCGTCGCCGCGGCCGATGCGGGCGGCGTCCTGCTTGTGCGGGATGGTGCAGACGACGCCGGCGAGGTTGTTCAGGTGGCGCAGGCCGTCGAGGAACTCGGCTAGCCTGCCGGCGGGCACATGCGCGGGGAGGTAGGCCGCGTCATGGCCGCCGGCGGCGATGGCGTCCGCGTATTCCGCGTAGCCCTTGGTGTGGCCGATCGGATCGCCGGCAAGGAAGATCAGGCGCGTGCGCGGTCCGGTCATCGCGATCTGTCCTCCCCGCGCGTCACCGCGCCACCACCAGGGGCCGGGGCAGGTCGGCGTCCTGCGCGCGGAACAGCAGCCGGAGCGTGACACGGTCGGATTTCGCTCCGTTGGCCTCGGCCTGGAGCTGCACGGAGTGGCTGCCGTTTCCGCCGAAGCGGAAGGCGCCGGCGGCGTCGGTGGTGGCCGTCTGCTTTTCCGTGTTCACGACGAAGGCGCGCTCGAAGAGCTGGACGGTGGCGCCGGCGACGGGACGGCCGGCTGCGTCCACCACGCGGCCGCGCACCTCGCCGGTCGCGTTCGCCGCGACGTAGAGATTCCAGCCGATGACGACCGTCGCGATCGCCGCCGGCACGATGAACCAGCGCGAGCGCATCCAGGACGGGATCATCCCTTCGTCGCCCCATGCGTCAGCCCGCGGATGAAGGCGGATTGCGCCATCAGGAAGACCAGCAGGCCCGGCGCGAGCACCATGCAGACGAAGGCATAGAGCGCGCCGGTCGTGTCCTCCATGTAGGACAGGAAGCGCGCCAGGCCGAGCGGCAGCGTCTGCATGTTCGCGTCGCGCGTGATGATCAGCGGCCACATGAAGCTGTTCCAGGACCAGATAAAGGCGAGGATGACGTTGGTCGCGATGGCGGGCTTCGAGAGCGGCAGCAGCACATGGGCGATGATGCGCCATTCCGAGAGGCCATCCATCCGCGCGGCTTCGACCAGGCTGCGCGGCACGGCCTCGAACGCGGCCTTGTAGATGAAGATGCAGACGATGGTGGAGAGCAGCGGCAGCGCCAGGCCGAGATAGCTGTTCAGCGCGCCGATCCGCGCCGTGATGAGGTAGGCCGGGATGATGGTGGCCTGGAACGGGATCAGCATGCAGGACAGCAGCAGCAGCACGACGAGCTTCTTGCCCGCGAAATTCTGCGTCAGCGCATAGGCCGCCATGGCGTTCAGCACGACGTTGCCGACGACCGCGAGCAGCGAGACGATGATGCTGTTCAGCAGGTAGCGCGGGAAGGGAATGAGGTACCAGACATCGACGAAATTGTAGGGATGCGGGTCTCGCGGCAGGAGGCTCGGCGGGTACGCGTATATGTTCTCGTTGGTGATGGCGGTTTTCAGCACCCAGTAGAACGGCAGCAGCATCAGCACGGAGACCACGACCAGCGTGGCGTGGCGCGCCCAGGGAAAGCCGCGGCGCATCATTCCTTCTCCACCGCGCCGGCATTGCCGCCGGACAGGCGGTTCGCCAGGAAGGTCAGCACCAGCAGCAGCAGGAACTGCACGACGGTGACGGCGGCGGCGTAGTCGAACTTCGTCTGCCCGAAGCCGAGCTTGTAGATATAGGTGATCAGCAGCTCCGTCGCATGGCCCGGGCCGCCGTTCGTCATGACATAGACCAGGTCGAAGCTGGTGAAGCTGTTGAGCAGCCCGATGACCGCGCAGAGGAACAGCGAGGGCCGCAGCATCGGCAGGGTGATGTGCAGGAACACCGCGTGGCGCGGCACGCCGTCTACCTGCGCGGCCTCATACAGGTGGCGCGGAATCTGCTGGAGGCCCGTCAGCAAGATGATCATGTAGAAGCCCAAGACCTGCCAGATGTCGGTCAGGATGACGCTGGGCATTGCCAGGTCGAATGACTGCAGGAAGCCCAGGGGCCTGTCGATGATGCCGAGGCTGCGCAGCGCCCAGTTGATGAAGCCGCCGCGCTCGTCATACATCCAGCGCCAGATGATGCCGACAGCGACCGTCATCAGGGGGTAGGAGAGGAAGACGATGGTGCGGTAGACGCTCGCGCCCTTCAGGTCGGAGTTCACCAGCAGCGCGATGCATAGCGCGAGGACGATCGCGATCGGCGCGGCGCCGATCCAGATCAGCGTGTTGAACAGCGCTTCCCAGAAGATGTCGTCGTAGAACAGCATCTCCTCGTAATGCTCGAGCCCGACCCAGCGCGCGGGGCGCATGGGCGACCAGGACTGAAAGGACAGCACGACGTTCCAGCCCAGCGGCAGGACACGGTAGAGGATGAAGATCAGCAGCGAGGGGAGCAGGAAGCAGAAGACCAGCGCAGCCTGGCGCGTCCGCTTCCTGCCCCACCAGCCGCTCACGCCCGGCCGAGCTCCCGCGCGACGCGGCGATCCGCATCCGCCAGCGCCTGACGTGCCGTCTTGCGGCCGAGCAGCGCATTCTGCAGCTCCGGCCAGAAGGCATCCTTGACGCGCGCGTCCTGCGGGATCGGCCAGTTGCCGACCATCTTGTCCGTATGCTCCAGCTGGGTCTGCAGCACGCTGTGCACCAGCGGATCCTCGGTGCGGAGCTGCGCGAGCAGCGCCTGGTCCACCGCGGTGTTGCCGGTGAGGATGCGGCGCTCCCGCGCGAACATCCCGGCCATCTCGTCCGAGGTGATGTGCTTCAGGAAGGCCCAGGCGAGATCCGGGTTGCGCGACCCCTTGGAGATGCCGAGGCCGTGGCTGTTCGGCGTGGAGTAGTAGCCCGGCATCTGCGCGACGCCGAGCGTGTCGGCATTCACCCAGTTGCCCTGGCCGCGGATGAAGAAATAGGCGGGGCTGTGGGCGTGCAGCATGCCGACATTGCCGGCGGCGAAGGCACCGTTCGGCTCCACCCAGCGGCCGGTCCAGGAGATCTTGTTGATCGCGCCAGTGTCGCTGGCGCGGGCCAGCTTCTCCACGACCTCGATCGCCTTCGGCGTATTGAAAGCGGTGCGGCGCAGGTCGGGGGTCAGGAGCTGCACGTCGTTCATGGCGAAGAGCGGCCAGTACAGCCAGTCGAAGTTCAGCGTGAGGAAGCCCGTCGCGTCGCCCTGCGCCATCTTGCCGGCGTGGGCCAGGATCTCGTCGAAGCTCTGCGGCGGCCCCGAGAGGCCGGCGCGCTGGAACATGGTGCGGTTGTAGAAGAGCAGCGTCTTGGTGATGTAGAAGGGCAGCATCCAATTCCTGCCCTCCAGCGTCCAGTTCGAGAGGTAGTTGGCGTTGAACCGGTTGCGTATGTCGGCATCGGCCTGGATGCGCTGCGTCACGTCCAGCAGCGCGCCGGAGGCCGCGTATTCCAGCCAGAGTGCGCCTTGCGTGTTGATGACGTCCGGCGGCGTGCCGGCGGCGAGCTGCGTCTGGTAGAAGGGCGGCAGTTCCGGCCCCTTCTTGTCGATCCACTCGACCTCGGCGCCGGGATTGGCGCGCTGGAAGCTCTCGATCCAGCGGCGGATCAGCGGTTCCTGGTCCACGATGTTCCAGGTGAGGAAGCTGATGGACCGCCTGGCCTGGGCGACGGCGGGTGCGGCCAGCGCCGAAAGAGCAGTGGCCTGCAGAAGCGTGCGACGTGACAGCATGACCGTTCCTCCTGTTGCGTTCGTGTCGTTGGCGTCAACCTAGGGCGTACCGCCCCCTTCGTTCCACGGGATTTCGCGCCCTTCGCGGGCCGAGCGTTCGGCCATCAGGCAGCAGCGCACGGCATCGCGACCGGCCTCGGGCGGCACCAGCGCCTGGCCGGCCCGAAAACCCTGGATCGCCTGCTCGGCCTGGGTGACGAGTTCATAGACCTCGCCGGTTTCCGTGATCGGAATGGCTTCCGCCATCTCGCCGGGTTGGGCGCGCCCGCGGAACAGGTGCAGCGAGGCGTTGGGCGCGAAGCTGCGGTCCATGGCGGCCGACCAGAGCGACCGGATCGCCCCGTTGTCACCCATGACGTGCAGCGCGACGTGATGCTCGAAGCCGCCGACGATCGTGTTGACGCTCGCGAAGGCGCCATTGGCGAAGCGCAGTGTGACCGCCAGCGCGCGGGGCATGGCGGGATCTCCCTCCGCGACCGCGCGCAGCGCGACGGGCGGGCCCCAGGCCGCGCCGTACCACAGCAGGAGGTCGAAGAAGTGCACGGGCTCCTCGAGGATCCAGGAGCCCACGCGGCCGAGATCGTAGCGCCAGCCGCCGGAGCCCGTGCGGTAGGGAAAGCGGAACAGCGACAGGCTGGCATGCCGCGGCGCGCCGATCGCGCCTTCCGTGATCAGCGACTTGATGCGGCCCCATTGGGTGGAGACCCGAAGCTCATGCCCGATCGTCAGCACGCGGCCGGCGTCACGCGCCGCGGCGATCAGCGCGTCGCAATCCGTCGCGGTCAGCGCCATCGGCTTTTCCAGCAGCACATGCTTGCCGGCCTTCAGCGCGGCGAGCGCGATGGCGGCGTGCGTGGCGTTCGGCGATGCGACGACCACGGCCTCGATGGACGGATCGGCCAGGACCGGCCCGAGGTCGCGGTGCACCGGCACGCCCGGACGTTCGACCGAGGCGGCCGCCGCGCCCGTCTCGCCATGCGCCACGATGGCGGCAAGCTCTGCCGAAGGCGCGGCGTCAAGCGCGCGGGCGTGGTGCCGGCCCCAGGCGCCATAGCCGATCAGCGCGACGCGCATCATGCGAGCGTGGCCCCGGGCATACGCGTGACCTCCTCGGTGACGGTGATGGAGCAGTCGGGGTGGCGCTGCGCGTAGCTCGCGGGCACGTCCGGCGTGACGGGGCCGTGCAGCAGCTTGCGCAGGACCGCGGTCTGCCAGGGGCGGTTCATGAAGAGCCGCAGCTTCCCCGCCGACAGGATCTCCTTCATGCCGATGGTCACGGCATGCGTCGGGATCAGGTCGATGGCGCCGCGCGTCGCGGTGACGGCGTTGATCGTGCGCGTCTCCCGGTTCAGCGCCTGTACGCGCGTCGGCCGCTGCGCGAACTCGTCCACTGACACGATCTCGCCGGGCTCCGGCGGTTCGTTGAACGCCAGGTGACCCCGGATGCCGACACCACCGAAGGCCACATCCACGCCGTGGCGCGAAACCAGCAACGGAACCTCATCCAGCCTGCGCGGATCGGGGAAGACGATGCGAGGCGCGGCGCCGTCCGGCATCTTCGCCGTCATGTGACGGCGCATATGGCCGCGGAAGGACAGGGGGTCGTCCTCCGCGATCCAGTCGCCGGCGGGCGTCAGGTATTCGTCCATGCCGATCATCAACAGGTCGGACAGCGAGTGGCCGCGCGCATGGCACAGATCAGCCAGGACGTCGTACTGCCCGACGGGGCCGACCGGGACGATGAAGACCACCGTCCCTCGCCCGGCAGCCTTGGCTGCAAGATATTCCGCCAGCAGCGTCTCCGCGAAGGCGGCAGTCAGCGCCTGCGCGTCGGGGACGACCGCGAGGCGGATGCGGGTGCCCGCTACGAGCTTCTCGGCAGGGATTCGGGGCGGATCAGTCACAGCCGCGCCCCTTCGGTGGAGAAGAGGTGGATGTCTTCGGCTTCCAGCGCCAGGCGCACCGGCTCGCCAGCCCGACGCACGCTGCGCGCGGGTACGCGGGCATGCAGGTCCGATCCCGCGAGATCGAGCGTCACCAGCGTCTCGCTGCCCAGCGGCTCCACCACCGCCGCGGGGCCTTCGATCGCGGCGGGCGCCGCGCTGCCGGGCGGCAGCCAGATCAGGCGTTCGGGGCGGATGCCGATGGTTGCAGGTCCGTCCGGCGCCGCGCGATCGAGCGCCAAGGTCGTGCCGTCCGGCAGCAGCGCACGGCCGGATTCGACGCGGCCGGACAGCAGGTTCATCGCCGGCGCGCCCATGAACGCCGCGACGAAGGTGGTGGCAGGGCGGTCGTAGATCTCCTCCGGCGTGCCGAGCTGCTGCACCAGGCCGCCCTTCATCACGACGATCCGGTCGGCAAGCGTCATCGCCTCCACCTGGTCGTGCGTGACATAGATCGTCGTCGCGCGCAGCCGGTCGCGCAGGCGCTTGATCTCGGTCCGCATCTGCACCCGCAGCTTGGCGTCCAGGTTCGACAGCGGCTCGTCGAAGAGGAAGACCTTGGGGTCGCGCACGATGGCACGACCCATGGCCACGCGCTGGCGTTGCCCGCCCGAGAGCTCCCGCGGGCGGCGGTCCAGCAGGTGCGCGATGTCCAGGACCTGCGCGGCCTGCTGGACGCGCCGCGCGATCTCGCCCTTCGCCACGCCGCGCCAGCGCAGCGAAAAGCCCATGTTTTCGGCCACTGACATGTGGGGGTAGAGCGCGTAGTCCTGAAAGACCATGGCGACGTCGCGATCCTTGGGATCGCGTTCGTTCACCACCGCGCCGTCGACAACGATCTGGCCGTCGGAGGCTTCCTCCAGCCCCGCGACCATCCGCAGGATCGTGGACTTGCCGCAGCCCGAGGGGCCGACGAGGACCACGAATTCGCCATCCGCGATGGCGAGGTCCACGCCATGCACGACCTGCACGTCGCCGAATGTCTTGCGGACTCCGCGGAGCTCGACCGTGGCCACGCTGCTTCCTTCCCCGTGCGCGATGCTAGGCACGGCGCAGACGCGGCGGCAAGTCAGCCGTCGAGCATCGCTTCCAGTTGCGACAGCACGGGGTCCGCGCCGGAAAAGGGAAGTGCCGCGGCAACGTAGTGGTCGGGGCGCAGCAGAAGGGCCTCCGCGTCATGGTCGGCCAGCGGGTCCTCCGCGCTGTCCAGCGCGACGGCGCCGTCGCGGGACGCGCTGCCGCGCGGCAGGATGGCAAGCCGCGCCACGCGGAGCCGGTCCAGCAGCGCATGGCGCAGCGCGGAGAGCCCCGCGGGATCGCGCGCGACCAGCGCGAAGCCGTTGCCCAGCACCTCGTCGAGCAGCCGCGGCCCCTGCCCCGTCAGTACGCGCGGCTGCGGGAACAGGCGCCCGACCCGCGTGCGCCGCGCGCCGCGGCGGTCGGACACCAGGAAGCCGTGTTCGAAGCGCGGCTTCGGCTTGTACTTCATCTGCGCGACATAGTCCCGCGCCGGCGGCCAGACGTTCAGCGCGCGGAATGCCGCGCGGGTCAGCACGCCATGCAACGCCGAAGGCGGCGCCATGATGCGGCCCATGCGCAGCGCCAGTTTGATCATCTGCCACATGTGGTCGCGGCGCTCGGCATCGTAGCTGTCGAGCAGCGCCGGGCCGGCGCGCCCGTCCAGCACCGCAGAGAGCTTCCAGGCCAGGTTCTGCGCGTCGCGCAAGCCGCTGTTCATCCCCTGCCCCGCGAAGGGCGGCGTGAGATGCGCGGCGTCGCCGGCGAGGAAGATGCGGCGCCCGACGCACCAGCGCGGGGCGACGCGGGCATGGAAGCGATAGACGACGGTGCGGCGGATCGTGGCGTCGGGATCGGCCTCATGCTCGCGCAGGAGGCGCGCGATCACGGCGGGCTCCAGCATCTGCGCATCGCTCTCTCCCGGCAGCAGCTTGAATTCGTAGCGGCGCGTGCGGTCCGGTCCGGGCAGCGTGATGCAGGGGCGGCGGATGTCGCAGAAGACCCTGGTGTGCTTCGTCGTGTTCGCGCTGTTCTCGAGATCCACGATCAGCCAGCGCTCGTCGAAGCTGGTGCCGGAGAGCTGGATGCCAAGGCTGGCGCGCACCGTGGACGACGCACCATCGCAGCCCACGACGAAATCACAGACGATGCGCTGGCGACCCATGGGGCCGGCCATCGTCGCCTCCACGCCGTCGGGAAAGGCCTGAAAACTCTCGAGCTGCCAGCCGAAGCGGGTCTCGACATGCGGGAAGCGGGCCAGGCCGTCCGAAAGCTGCGCCTCCAGCCGCGGCTGGCGGAAGGCGTTGCGGCGGGGATAGCCATAGGGCGTGCCGGTCGGCTCCACCGTCGCGAAGCGGCTCCCGTCCGGGCCGTGGTAGTGCGATCCGTAGCCCGGCACGACATGCTTCAGCACCTGCTCCACCAGGCCGGCGGCCTGCAGCGTGCGCAGCGCCTCGTCGTCGATGGAGACGGCGCGCGGTTCCTGCACGGTGGTGCTGTTGCGCTCCACCAGCAGCGTGCGGACGCCCATGACGCCGAGCAGGTTGGCCAGCGTCAGCCCCGTGGGGCCGGCGCCGACGACAAGGACCTGCGTCACGACCGCATGATGGCCTGGCCCCAGGAATTCAGGGTGTGGGGCTCGTGCGGCCAGTCCTTCGCCGGACGGTCGTGGATGATCTCGAGCTCGGCCGAGATCTCGATCCAATTGCCGTCGGGATCGGCGATGAAGGCGAAGAGGTTGTTGCCGGGGCCGTGCCGCCCCGGCCCCCAGATCAGCGGGATGCGGCGCGCGCCGAAACGGTCGCACCAGTCCCGGATCGTTATCCAGTCGCCGGCTTCGTAGCTGTGGTGGTCGATGCCGGTGCGGTCGGCCAGGAACGCGGCGATGGTGTGGTGTTCGTGGTTCGACGTGGTGAAGCAGGTCCGCATTGTGCCCGCGGTGTCGATGACGCGATCGCTGACAAAGAAGCCCAGCCTGCGGGCGTAGAAGTCATGGAAAGCGTCGAGGTCCCGGGTGGCGAAGGTCAGGTGCTGGATCGGGCCGTTCAGGCGGCGCGCGCCGTCCGAGGGATCGCCGCTATGCAGGCCGAAGACGATGCGGTTGCCGTCGGCGTCGCGCACGCAGAACGCATCGGACAGGAGCGGGCTGGGCGAGGGCTCGATCGGAATGCCGCCGGCTTCGGCCCTTGCGCGCAGCGCGGCCAGGTCGCCAGCATCGCGGCAGGCCAGGCCGGCGAAGCCGAGCGTCTTCGCAGGCCCCGCGGCAACCAGAATGCGGCGGCGTGCGCCGGTGCAGAGAAAGACGTCGCCGCGCCTGCTCACCGCCATGTCTATCGCGTCGCCGTAGAAGGCGGCGAGCCTTTCCGGGTCGGGGCTGAGCAGCTGCAGGTGGTGCAGATAGGCGCTGACGGACATGGCGCGGTGCCTCCCCCCATCCTCGCTAGCGCCCTGGACGGGGGCGGTCAAACCGGACGCGAAGACATCGGCGCACTCTTTGCGGGGCGGGCCGAGCCATGCCAGCATTCCTGCGTCACGGGGCCGGGATCGGGCCTTCGCGGCGTCGGTGCTGGCCGCCGGCATCGCCCGATGAACGCATGTGCTCCGCACCGCCGGCGTGCGGACGGATCGAGGAAGCGAGCACCATGACCGACGCCTTGCCCGAAGCGCTGATGGATTCAGTCAGCGGCGCCGAGATGATGGCGAACCTGCGCGAGATCGCGCGCTGGGTGAAGCTGTCCGGCACGCCGGAGGAGCGCGAGGCGCTGGGCTTCGTCGAGAAGCGCATGAAGGACTACGGCTACCGCACGCAGGTGCTGCTGCACGACGCCTTCATCTCGCTGCCGGGCAAGGCGAGCGTGCTGGTGGATGGGAGGGAGCTCAAGGCGATCACGCACTCTTTCTCCCTCCCCTCGCCTGCCGGCGGGCTGTCCGGCGTGCCGGTCCCGATGGGCCACGGAACGGAGGCCGATTTCGCCGGCAAGGACGTCGCCGGCCGCATCCTGCTGCTGGAGGGCATGGCGACGCCGGCCGTGGCGCAGCGTTCCAGCCAGGCGGGCGCGGCGGGCCAGCTTCACATCAGCCATCACGAGCACATCCACGAGATGTGCATCTCGCCGGTGTGGGGCAACCCGGGCCTGAGCACGAGGGACGGCTTGCCGAGCACCGTGGTGTGCAGCGTGTCCGCCGCCGATGGCGGCGCGATCCGGGACGCGCTGGCGGCCGGGAAATCGCCGCTGGTGACGCTGAACGCCGAGGTGGACACGGGCTGGCGCAAGACGCCGATCCTGCAATGCGACCTGGACGGGCCCGATCCCGACGGGGCCTTCGTGCTGATGTCGGGGCACCACGACACCTGGTATTTCGGCGTGATGGACAACGGCTCCGCCAATGCGGGGATGATGGAGGTCGCGCGGCTGGTCGCTCAGCGGAAATCCTCGCTGCGACGCGGCTTGCGCGTCTGCTTCTGGTCCGGGCATTCGCATGGGCGCTATTCCGGATCGGCCTGGTATGCCGACGGCCATTGGGACGAGCTCGATCGCCGCTGCGTCGCCCATGTGAACGTGGACAGCCTGGGCGGGGCCGGCGCGACGGTGCTGGAGAACACGGCGTCCATGTCGGAGCTGTGGCACCTCGCGGCGGAAGCCGTGCAGTCCCACACCAACCAGACCTACAGGGGCAAGCGCAAGGCGCGGAATTCGGACGAGAGCTTCGTCGGGATCGGCGTGCCGTCCATGCTCGGCTCGATCAGCGAGCAGCCCGGCAAGCCCGCGCAGGCCCGCAACGCGCTGGGGTGGTGGTGGCACACGCCGCACGACCTCCTCGACAAGGTGGACGAGGCGAATCTGGTCCGCGACACGCGCGTGCTGCTGCAGGTGAACTGGCGCCTGCTGACGGCGCGCATCCTGCCGCTGGACCATGCACGGACGGCGGATGCGCTGCTGCAGGAGATTGCGGCCGTCGCTGGCAGGCTGGAAGGCCGCTTCGACGTCTCGGGGCTGGTCGCGGCGGCGACCGCGCTGAAGACGGCGGCGGAAGCGGTCGCGGCCCATGCCGGCGCTGTCTCGGACACTGCGGCAGCGGCCGCGAACGCCGCGCTGATGCGGGCGTCGCGCGCGCTGGTGCCGGCGGACTACACGGATGGCGACCGCTTCCTGCACCCGCACGCCCTGCCCATGCCGGACTGGGCGACGCTGCAGCCGATCCGCGACCTCGCGGCCACGGAGGCAGGATCGGATGAGGAGAGGTACGCCGCCGTGGATGCGCTGCGCGCGCGCAACCGCGTGGCCTTCGCGCTGCGCGAGGCGAATCTCGCCGTCGCCGCGGCGAAGGCCGCGCTGTCCCGCCCATCCACGCCCGGGAGTGGCGGCCAGCAATGACGGCGCGATGTCCCGGAACCGCTGACCGGTCGCGCTCAGTCCGTGTTCTGCGAGGAATAGGCGCCGGCGGGCAGAGGGCCGCCCTGCACGGCTTCCACCGAGCGTGCCTCGGACTCGAGCGTGACGGCGAGGTCGAGCAGATGCTGCCTGTCCTGGCTCGAGCCCACGCCCGCCGCCAGCGTCCGGCAGCGCCGGGCGAAGGCGCGAAGCTCATCCGGCGTCCGGCCGGGATCCTCAAGCATGGCGGCCTCTGGGCGGGTGCAGCCTTTAGCCAAGCTTAACGCTGGCCGTAACGGCGTCGCAACAGGGTGTTCGCGGAGCCGGCCGGGCCGGATTGCCGGGGCGCCGCGCCGCGGGCATCGTCTCGCGTGACCTGGCCCGAAGGGTTGCGCCATGCATTACGATTACGTCCCGATGCCGCACCGCAAGCCGCTGCGCTGGCCGAACGGCGCGCGCATTGCGATGCTGCTGACTACCAACTTCGAGTACTGGGACCGTACCAAGGACACCGACAAGCCCTTCTATCCCGGCGGTCCGTCCATCATCACCGACATGCTGCCGGGCAATGTCTATGACAACCCGAACTGGACCTGGCGCGAATACGGCCAACGCGTCGGCGTCTGGCGCATGTTCGAGACGTTCGAGGGTGCCGGCGTGCCGACGAGCTGCACGATGAACGCCAAGATGGGGCTGGAGCGCCACGCCGTCGTGAAGCACGCGCTCGATCGCGGCTGGGAGATCGTCGCGCACAACTACGTCCAGACCGACCTGCTGACGAACTACCAGTTCGACATCGAGGGCGAGCGACAGGTTATCCGGGAGACGCTGAAGGTCTACCGGGAGGTCGTCGGCAAGCCCGCCAGGGGCTGGCTTTCCTGTTCGCTGCGATCCACCCCGAACACGCCTGACATCCTGGCGGAGGAAGGGCTGATCTTCTTCACCGACCTGCTGAACGACGACCAGCCCTACCTCATGCACTGCGAGGGTGGACGGAAGATGGTCTCGATCCCCTACACCTCGGAGGTCAACGACTTCACGGTGTTCCTGCGCCAAGGGAAGGACGTGAACGGCGCCTTCGCCGTCTTCAAGGAACAGTTCGACGAGCTCTACCGCGAAGGGGCGACGAGCGGCCGCCTGATGAACATCGGGCTGCATCCGCATGTCATCGGCCAGCCCTTCCGCATCCGCGCGCTGCGCGACTTCGTGGACTACGCCAGGACCTTCCCCGACGTCTGGTGGACGACGCGGGAGGAGATCGCGGCGTGGTACCTGCAGCACCACGCCGAGCATATCGGCTGAGCTAGGCGTCCCGCAGCGTGTAGGCCTCGCCGTCCCGCGCGACCTGCCAGAGCCGCCGGCCGCGCGCGTGGTGCGGCACGAGCGTCGTGCCTTCCGACGCCGCCTCCTCCAGCAGCGCCAGGCGCGTCGCCACGGCGGCCTGCGGGTCGGAGCAGAAGCGCGAGGTCAGCGCCGGCACCAGCAGCTGCGCGGGGTGATGCACGGCATCGGCGGCGATCAGCGCGGGCCGGCGCGCGCCCTCCAGCACGATGCCCACCTGCCCCGGCGTATGGCCGGGCAGATGACGGAACCGCAGGCCGGGGAGCGGGACGTGGTCCAGCGGAACGCGGTCGAGCAGCCCGGCCTCGGCAATCGGCAGAACGCTGTCGTCGAAGCTGCCGTGGTTGGCGGGGGCGACGGCGTTCTTCGCCTCCCAGTACGCATACTCCACATCCGTCACGACGTGCCGCGCGTTGCGGAAGGTGGGGACCCAGCGGTCATCCAGCCAGCGCGTCGCCCAGCCCACGTGGTCGGCGTGAAGGTGGGTGAACAGCATCATGTCGACCTCGTCCGGCGCCACGCCCAGCCGATCGAGGAAATCGGTCCGGCGATGGTGCCAGGATGCGCGCGCGGGCCGGTCCTTGCCGTTGCCGACGCCGCCATCCACGACGACCACATGACCGCCGAACTCGATCACGAAGACCTGCACGCGCAGGATGACCAGGTCCTGCACGACGTTCACGCCGAGCGGATCGAGCTGCGCCGCGCGTTCAAGGAGCGACACGTCGGTGCCGGGGAACAGCAGGTCGCGCGGCAGCTCGAACGGGTCCTCGTCCGCCACGCCGCGCAGCGTCATGCCGCCGAGATCCACCGCCCAGTCGCTCATGGCATGTAGGCCCCGCCATTCACCCAGAGAACCTGGCCCGTCATGTAGGCGCTGTCGGGGCCGAGCAGGAACAGCGTCGGCCCGACCACGTCCTCCGCCACCGCGATGCGCTTCAGCGGGATCATCGCGGCATAGGCGTCCAGGTCGAGCCTGGGCGCCTCGGCCTCGGCGGAGCGGCCGGTGCCGCCGCGCAGGAAGGCGGTGTCCACCGCGCCGGGGCCGACCGCGTTGACGCGGATCGCAGGCGCCGCCTCCAGTGCCAGCGTCTTGGTCATGGAGACCATCGCCGCCTTGCACGCGGCGTAGGGTCCGTAGCCGGGCCTGGTGTACGCCGCGAGGCCCGAGACCATCAGCACCATGGCGGGGCTTTCGCCGTTCGCGAGCAGCGGCAGCGCGGCGCGGCCGGAGAGGTAGGCGGTGCGGAGATTGCCGGCGATCACCTCGTCCCAGACCGCGGGTTCGACCTCGCCGAGCTTCTGCATGGGCGAAGCGAAGCCCGCCAGGTTCACGAAGCCATCGAGCGCATCGCCGAGCTGCGCGAACGCCGCGGCGACCGAGGCCTCGTCCTTGCCGTCGAGCGGAATGGCGCGCAGGCCGGCCGGGACGGGATGGCGCGCGAGGGAGGCCGGCAGGTCGAGCACGGTGACCTGCCAGCCTTCCGCCGCCGCGCGCGCGACCAGCGAACGGCCGATGCCCCCTGCCCCACCGAGGACGGCAAGGCGCCTCATGAGCAGGCATCGGCCGGGAACTGGTCGAAGAGCGACCATTCCTGGTTCCGGATCTCGACGATGAAGCCCGGCAGTTCGGCGTCGCGCGCGGCGTCGAAGCAGGTGTTCTCGCCGGTGACGCCGGTGAAGCGGATGCCCTGCAGCGCGTCGCGGATCGCGGTACGCTCGGCCGCCAGGCGCGCGGGATCGCCGGTAATGCCGGCACGCTCCATCGCCTGCTTCAGCAGGAAGGCGGTGTCGTAGGCCTGCGCATCGGAATGGTGCGGGATCTTCTTCTGCGGCAGGCCGCGGCGCACATTCTCCTCCCGGTACTTCACGGTGAAGGCGCGCGTGGCGTCGTTGCGGTCCCACCAGAAGCCCGCGACGATCAGCATGCCGTCGCCCTCCGGGCCGAAGAGCTCGACCGAGTTCGGGTCGGCGAAGATCTGGCTGCCGATGACGCGGCCGCGGAAGCCCTGTCGGCGCAGCTCGCGCAGCACCTTGCCCGCACCGTCCGGCGTCGCGGCGAGCGCGACGACCTGCGGCTGGCGCTGCAGGATCTGGGTGACCTGGGGGGCGATGTCGAAGGAGCGGTACTGGAAGGAGACGGGCTCGCCGAAGGCGATGCCGCGTTCGCGCAGCAGCGGTGGGTAGAACTGCGTTGCGGTGATGGCGGAGACGCGCTCGTCGGAGATGAAGATGATCTCGGCGCGAGCGGCCGGGATGTTCTTGCGCTGCAGGGATGTCAGCAGCCGGCCGAACTGCTTCCCTTCGTCTTCCGTCATTCGCCAGGCGTAGGTGTTGCTGCCGGTCAGGCCCGGGGCGGAGGACGAGGTCGAGACCTGCACGATGCCGAGCCGCTCGCCGACGGGGAAGGCGACCGCGGCCTCGCCGGAGGAGAAGGGCCCGATGACGGCAAGCGCGTTGTCGTCGCGCGCGAATTTCTGCACGGCCGTCGCGGCCTGGCGCGGATCGGAGCCCGTGTCGAACTTGATCAGGCGGACCTGGCGGCCGGCGATGCCGCCACCCGCATTGATCTCGCCGATGGCGATGTCCACCGCCGTCTCCGTCGCCTCGCCCGGCGACTTGAGAGGACCGGACTTCACCATGCTGAGGCCGAGCACGACTTCTCGCGGCTGGGCATGCAAAGCAGGGGCGGCGACGATGCCGGCCGCGGCGGCGAAAAGTGTCCTGCGCTTCATCGGATGTCTCCCTGTGTGTCTCGGTTCAGTGGGCGCCGAGATAGGCGGCGGCCAATGCGTCGTTGTCGGCGAGTGCGTCGGCGGGGCCGTCGAGCACCACGCGGCCGAGTTCCATGACATAGCCGCGGGACGCCGCACGCAGCGCCATGCCGGTGTTCTGCTCCACCAGGAGGATCGCGAGGCCGTCCCGGTTCAGCGCACCGATCAGGTCGAAGAGACGCGCGACCAGCAGCGGCGAAAGCCCCAGCGAGGGCTCGTCCAGCATCATGAGCCTGGGCCTGGCCAGCAGCGCGCGGGAGATCGCGAGCATCTGCTGCTCGCCGCCGGACAGGACGGAGGCCGGCATGTCGCGCCGCCCTGCGAGGTTGGGAAAGCGGTCGTAGATCGCCGCGAAGTCGCGCCCGACATCAGCGTCGGTGCGGCAATACGCGCCCATCTGCAGGTTCTCATGCACGGTCAGGCTGACCAGGATCTGCCTTCCCTCCGGCACCAGCACCAGGCCGCGACGGACGCGGTCGGGCGCGGCGGCATGGGTGACCTCCTCCTTCCCGAAGCGGATGCGTCCGGCGGCGGGGCGCACGACGCCCGCCAGCGCGCGCAGCAGGGACGACTTGCCGGCACCGTTGGCGCCGAGGACGGTGACGACCTCGCCCTCATTCAGGCTCAGCGAAACGCCGCGCACGGCATGGGTGCGGCCGTAGCGGACGTGCAGCTCCTCGACGTCAAGCAGCATCGCTCACCTCCGCGCCGAGATAGGCCTCCCGCACCGCGGCTTCGGCGCGGGCGCCGGCCAGCGTGCCCTCGAAGATCCTGCGGCCGAAGTTCAGCACGACGACGCGGTCGCAGACCTCGTTGACGAAGCCCATGTCGTGCTCGACGACGAGCAGCGTGGTGCCGGAATCCGCGATGCCGCGCAGGAAGCGCGCGAGTTCGACGGTCTCGGCCGGGTTCAGGCCGGCGGCGGGCTCGTCCAGCATCAGGACCTTGGGACGGGCGGCCAGGGCGCGCACGACCTCGATTTTCTTGCGGATGCCGTAGGGAAGGTTCGCCACGACCGCGCCGGGATGGATGTCGAGGCCGGCCTCAGCGAGCAGCGCCTCCGCCTCTCTCCGCCAGCGCCCGCGCGGCATCCAGCCGATCGGCGTCAGCAGCGCGCCGAGGCTGGAGGCGCGCGCGTGCTGGCCGAGCATCACGTTCTCCACCGCCGAGAGATGCGGCATGAGGCGGATGTTCTGGAAGGACCGCGCCAGCCCGGCGCGCACGCGCGCGCCGGGCGACAGATGCTGGATGGGCCGGCCGTCGAGCCGGATCTCGCCGGCGTCGATGGGATAGACGCCGGAGATGAGGTTGAAGACCGTGGTCTTGCCCGCGCCGTTCGGCCCGATCAGGCCGAGCCGCCCACCCCGCGGCAGGTCGAAGCCGACATCCTCCACCACCGTCAGCCCGCCGAAGGACTTCGAGACGCCCGACAGGCTCAGCAGCGGGTCAGCCATCGGCGCGGCGGCCGGACAGACGCGCCAGCGCCGTGCGCGTCACGATGCCCTCGGGGCGCAGGATCATCATGGCGACGATGATCGCGCCGAAGGCGACATAGCGCCAGGATCCGCCGACGCGCAGCAGTTCCGGCACGATGGTGAAGAACGAGGCGCCGACCAGCGGCCCCCAGGCGGTCTGCGTGCCGCCGATCAGCACGAAGAGCAGCACGTAGATCGAGAGAAGCGGGTTGAAGTACTGCGCCTCCACGAAGGAGAAGTGATGGGCGTAGAGCCCGCCGGCGAGGCCGGCCAGCCCGGCGCCGATCGCGAAGCTCGCGACCTGCATCGCGCGCGCGGGCACGCCCATGATGGTGGAGACGAGCTCGTCGTCATGCAGCGCGCGCAGCGCCAGGCCGAAGCGGGACGCCATGAGCCAGAAGACCAGCAGCGTCGCGCCGGCCGCGGCGCCCAGCAGGGCGTCGAGGCCGACATAGTCCGGCACCACCAGCCCCATCGCGCCGCCAAGGGCCGGCTGGGTGAGGATGACGCCGGTCACGACCTGGGCGAAGGCGAAGGTCGCCAGCACCATGTAGACGCCCCGTGTCCGCAGCACCGGGAAGGCGATGGCGATGCCGACGCAGCCCGTGATGGCCACGGCCGCGGGAATAGTCTCCGCCGGCGTCCAGCCCAGCGCCTCGCCCAGCATCGCCGCGGCATAGGCGCCGATCGCCATGAAGCCCGCGCCGCCGAGATTGAGTTGCCCGGCCGCGGCGGGGATGAAGATCCCGTAGGCGAAGATCACGTTGATCGCGAGGATCGCCAGGATGCCGGACCAGTAACCCGACATCAGAGCTTCCCCTTCCCGATCCGCGATCCCCCGAACAGCCCCTGAGGCCGGAGGATCAGGGTGGCCAGCAGGACCGACCATACCACCAGCTGCGCGGCGTCGCCGCCGAAGAAGTGGATGCCCAGGGTCTCGAGCACGCCGACCAGCAGCCCGCCTGCGATCGCGCCCCAGATGGAGCCGACGCCGCCGAACACCATGGCCGCGATCGCCTTTGTCCCGACGTCGTCGCCCATGAAGGGCGACACGTCGCTGTAGTTCACCACGAACAGCGCGCCCGCGACCCCGCAGAGCAGCCCGCTGAGGACGAAGACGACCGGCACGATCCGCGCGACATCCACGCCGAGCAGCGTCGCGGTGTCCGGATTCTCCGCGATGCTCCGCAGCGCGCGGCCCACCTTCGTCGCCTTGAGCAGCCAGGACAGCCAGAACACCACCGCGAGCGAGACCGCAAGCGACAGCAGCTGCGGCAGCCCCACCACCAGCGGGCCGGCCTGCCAGTCCAGGCGAAAGCGCACGGGGAAGCTCTGCGCCTCCGATCCCAGGAAGATCAGGACGAGATGCTCAAAGATCAGCAGGAAGCCGAGCGACGAGACGAGCGGAATCGCATGCTCCGTCGCGTCGCCGTGGCGCGTGCGGAAGTAGCGGAAGGTGAAGCGCTCCACGATCAGCGAGGCGAGGATCGCGACCACGATCCCGCCGGCCAGCGCCGGGGCCCAGTGCAGGCCGGGCGACAGGCCGAAGGGCAGGCCCCAGCGCGCCAGGCTCCAGGCGACCATGCCGGTCAGCATGAAGAGCGTCGGGATCGTGAAGTTCAGGAAGTTCAGCACGCCGATCGTCAGCGTGAAGGCGACGGCCACAGCGACATAGACCCCGCCGAGCGTCAGGCCGGAGACGATCTGCTGCGCGAGCGTCGCGCCGCCCGGCGCCGACGCCAGGGCGGCGATCACGGCCGTTGCGGCGAGCGCGACCGCCGCGCTAGCGCCCAGGGGATGGCGCAGGACGGCGGCGGTCATCGGCACGGGGTGTCCAGAGGCCGTGGCGTCATCGGTTTCTCCGGCGGTCGACCCGACGCAGCATAGCGATAAGCCCCCGGGCGACAACGCGTCTCGCTGGGCCGCGTGGCCGACCTGCCGCCAGGAATGCCTGCACAACGGGCGGCGTCGTCCGATGAGTGTCGCGACGCCGCGCAATCCCGGCAGGGGAGACCCGGCCGTGTGGGCATTGATGCCGCCCAGCGGCCATCCGATGATCGGGCTTCGACGCGCATCGGGGTATCGCAGGGATGGATCGCAGAAAGGTCGTGTGCTCCGGCATCGCGGTGCTCGATCGCAACTACGACCTGGCCGCCCTGCCCTTCCGCCCCGGCAAGGTGATCGCACGCGGCTACCGCGAGGTCGGCGGCGGCATGGCAGCGACGGCGGCCGTCGCCATCTCGCGGCTGGGTGGCGAGGTCGTCTGGTGCGGCCGCCTCGGGCGCGATGCCGTGGGCGAGACGCTGCTGGCGATGCTGCGCCGGCACGGCGTTGACACGCGCGGCGCGACGGTGACGGAGGGCGCGCGATCCCCGACCTCCGGCATTCTGGTGGACGCGGAGGGCGAGCGTATCCTCGCGGTCTTCTCCGGCGAGAGGCTGCCGGAGGACGCGCCGCTGGATCCCGCCTGGCTGAACGGGGCCGGCGCGGTGCTGGGCGATCCCCGCTGGATCACCGGGGCGGAGCGCCTGTTCGCCGCCGCCGCCGCGCGCGGCATCCCGCGCGTGCTGGATGCCGAGATCAGCCCCGAAGGCGTGCTGGCGCGCCTCGTGCCGCAGGCCGATCACGTCGTCTTCTCGGAGCATGGCCTGGCGAGCTTTGCCGGGACGGCGGAGCCGGAGGCCGGGCTGGCGCGCGTCGCGCCGGGCCTGGGGGCGGTGGCCGCCGTGACGCTCGGGGCGCGCGGCAGCTTGTGGTGGCTGGGCGGGCGCATCGTCGCCGTCCCGGCGCCAGGCATCGCGGCGCGCGACACCACGGGTTGCGGCGACGTCTTCCATGGCGCCTTCGCGCTGCGGCTTGCGGAAGGCGCGGATGTGCTGGACGCCGCGCGTTTCGCGACCGCGACGGCTGCGCTGAAGGCGATGAACGGCGAAGGCTGGGACGGCATGCCCGACCGCGCGGCGGTCGCGGCGATGCTGGCCCGGATGCCGTAGGCGACGCGGACCCGGTCTGGCCGGACCTCCGGCGCCCCGCGGGATCAGGCTTCCAGTCGGCGGCGCCTCGCGCCGTCCGCGTCAGGAAGCCTTGCCCGGATCTTGCGCCAGCTCCTTCTGCAGCGCCTGCATGGCATTGACCAGCATCGCCGTGGTGTTGAAGCAGACCATGCCGATGCCCTCCGCCTTGAGCCGCCGGACATCCTCCGCCGAGCGCCCGACCGTTGCGCGCGCGATGCCGTGCCGCTTCGCCGCCGCGGCGACCTGCGCGACCGCCTGCTGGACGACGGGATGCTTCGTGTCGCCGGCGTGGCCAAGCGACGCCGAAAGATCGCCCGGACCGATGAAGACCGCGTCGATGCCGGGTACCGCGACGATGTCGTTCACGACGGGAAGGGCCTCCGCGTCCTCGATCATTACGATCACCACGGTGTGACGGTTGCGAGTGGCGTAGTATTCCTTCGCGTCGCCCGCCCCGTAGGCCGAGGAACGCGACAAGGCGACGCCGCGCCGGCCCTGGGGCGCGAAGAGCGCGCGGTCCACGACCTCGCGCGCGAGGTCGGCATTCATGACGTGCGGCACCATGATCCCGTCGGCGCCGGCGTCCAGCACGCGCTGGATGCTCGCATAGGACCCGTCGGGCACACGCACCAGCCCGGCCATGCCGTGCATGGCGGCGGCGCGGAGCATGTTCTCGATGGTCTCGATATCGGCGGGGCCGTGCTCGGTGTCGATGATGACGAAGTCGTAGCCGCAATACCCCGCCATCTCGACCACCGCCGGGGATGGCGTGCCGATGAAGAAGCCGAGCAGCCGGTCGCCGCGATGGAGCCTGGTCTTGAAGGTCTCGGTCATGGTCAGTTCTGCACCAGCCTGCGCGACGAAGCCGGCAGCAAAGCCAGCCCCGGCACAGCGCCGAGGGCACGACGCTTTATCATCGTTCTTCCTCCATACCCTCGCTGGCCTAACGCCGGCGTTCTAGTTCGGCGCGAGGTTCAGCAGGCCCAGCGCGTTCGTGCCGACGAGCCTGCGGATGTCCGCCTTCGGCACCTGCTGGTCCAGCAGGATGCGCACGATCTGGCGGAATCCCTCCACCGGCCGCGGCGATCCCACCAGGCCGAGGTCGGAGGAGAGCACCGTGCGGTCCACGCCCGCCACCTCGATGAGGTGCAGCAGTTGCTGCGGCGTGAACTTCTTCGACTTGCCTTCCACCCACATGCAGATGGAATGCTCGATATGGGCGCCGAGGGAGACCAGCTCCCGTATATCGTCGTCGGTGCAGCCGATCATGTAGGTCGGGTGATTGACCAGCATCTTCCTCACGCCCCGGCGCTTCGCCTCTGCGAAGACCTTGATCATCTCCGCCGCGTCGAGGTGCCCGCCGGCGAGGATGATGTCGCCCTCGGCGATCAGGTCGAGGACCTGCTTCGTGACGTCGGACACCTGCCCGTCCGCGTCGGTGGCGCGCAGCGGGATCGGGTCCAGCATCTTCTTCGCGGTCTTCGGGAAGTTCTTCCCTACGGTTTCGAGCTGGGCGATATGGTTCGCGGCGGACAGCGTCGGCATCCACACGATCTTCGCGCCGAGCTTGATTGCGTGATCCACCGCATGCGGGTTGATCCCGCCATTGGCGTTGTTCAGCGCGATGCCGGAGAACAGCTTCACGCCAAGTTCGGGGAAGAGCTTCTCGAGAATGATGGCGTGCGCGGTGCCGAGGTAGAAATGGTCCTTGTAGACCAGCGCGCTGAACCCGCCCGCGGCGCAATCCAGCAGCGCGTCGTGGTGGTCCAGGATCCTCGGCATGGCGGCAGGGCCGCTATGGCAGTGCAGGTCCACGGCGCCGACCAGCAGCTCGGCAACCTCGGCATCGCGGGTCGTGTCCCCGGCAGTGGTGTTCATGCGATGCGCCCTCCCCGAACCCGGCAGTCTGGAAGCCAACGGTTTGACCGCACGGCTCATGTTCCGATAGAAGGAACACGCTGCTGTAGGTCAGAACATCCGGTCAGGCCCGGCCGAAGTCAAGGCCGATGGGGAATCCGCCATGCCGCGTATCGAGGGACAGCCGACGGGCGATGGATTGCAGGCCGTCACGATGGCGTTCCGGATCCTGGAATTCCTTGCGGAGCAGCGCGGCGGCGTAGGCGTGACGCAACTCGCGCGCTCGCTCGGCACGACGAAGAGCCGCGTACACCGGCACCTCCGGACACTGGTGGAGACCGGCTACATCGTGCAGTCGCCGGAGACCGAGAAGTACCGCGTGGGGAGCCGTCTGGTGACGCTGGGCCGCGCGGTCGCGGAGAATTTCGACCTCGCCGCCATCGCCCGTGACGAGATGCGCGCGCTGCGCGACACGCTGGGCCAATCCGTCGTGATCAGCCGGGCGGACGGAGGCGGTGCGGTGGTGCTGGCAACGCTGCCGGGACGGGAAGCCATCGAAATCGGCGTGAAGCCGGGGTCGCTGATGGCACCTCATTGCACGGCGCAGGGCAAGCTGGGCCTGGCCCATGCCGAGCCCGCGGTGCGGGAACGCGTGCTGCTCTCGCGCCTCGACATGCGCACGCCCCACACCATCACCAGCCCGACCACGCTGCGCGAGGAGCTTGCCCTGATCGTCGAACGCGGTTGGGCCGTGGCGCCGGGGGAAAGCATGCTCGGCGTCAACGCACTGGCCGCGCCGATCTTCGAAGGCGGCGGGCACATGGTCGGCGCCATCGCCATCCTCGGCTCGATCCAGTTCGTGGAAGCGGAACCCTCGGCCGCGCAGATCGCGCATGTGAAGCAATCCGCCGCGCGGATTTCCGCGCAGCTCGGCTATGTCGCGCCCGCTCGCGTTGACAGCACGACCCGGTGACAACACACTCCGGTCACCTCGCGGGAACGCTGTCCCGCCATGCGATACACGCTAGGGAGACGTTCCATGGCCTATGACGCGTCCGATCCCCGCGCGGCGCTCGCCGCCGCCACGGCGCCGAAGGCGGTGAGCGGCCCCTTCTTCGGGGCGCATTACGCGAAGTTCTACGAGCAGCCCCCGCAGGAGGAAGCGAACGGGATGCGCAGCTGGTTCGCGCGCGGCCGCAACTTCATCATCGCCTACTCCGAGGTGCCGGCCGGCGCCGTGCTCGAGCGAAGGGGCCAGGTCGACGAATACGTGCTGCTGCAGCCCGATGCCGGCACCGCGGCCGAGGTCTCCGCCGGCGCCGAGACGAAGCAGGTCCCGGGCTACACCGTGACCTTCGTTCCACCTGGCGACAGCCGAATCACGATCAAGGCCGCGGGCCGCATCGTGCGGCTGTTCACCCCGCGGTCGGAGGATCTGGCGGCGAAGTGCAGCAACGCCGACGGCTTCAGGGAGCCCGATCCCCGCATCCCGCCGCTGCAGGACTGGCCGACGCCGCCCGACGGCTTCAAGGTTCGCAGCTACACGCTCGACGTCCCGCCCGAACCTGGCCGCTTCGGCAAGATCTGGCGTTGCACCACCTTCATGGTGAACTATCTCGAGCCCGCGCAGGGGCCGCGCGACGTCACCAAGATGTCGCCGCACCATCACGACGATTTCGAGCAATGCTCGCTGGTGCTGGACGGCGGCTACACCCATCACATCCGCTGGCCCTGGACGACCAACATGAACCACTGGATCGAGGACGAGCACGAGTATTGCGGCGCGCCGTCGGTCACGGTGATTCCGCCGCCCTCGATCCACACCTCGCGGGCCGAGAAGGCCGGCCAGATGGTGGACATCTTCTGCCCGCCTCGGATGGATTTCTCGATGAAGCCGGGCTGGGTGCTAAACGCCGCCGACTACCCCATGCCCAAGCAGGGATGATGCGCGGCATCGCCGCGGTCGAGGCGGTCGTTTACCGCCAGGCCGTGCACCAGCGCGGCGGGGCGCCGAAGCTCGCCAGCGGGTCGGTCAGGGAGCGGTCTGCGCGAGGTCGGAGACGGTCAGCACGAGCTTGCCGATCTGGGCATTCGCATCCAGCACGGAGTGCGCTGCCGCCGCATCCTCGAGCGCGTGGACGCCGCAGATATGCGTGCGGATACGCCCGTCCCCGAGCAACGGCCAGACCTGCTGCACCAGTTCTTTCGCGATGCGGCCCTTGTAGGCAGCGGGCCGTGCCCGCAGCGTGGAGCCCGTCAGGGTGAGGCCCCGGATGTAGATCTCGCGCGTGCTGATCGTCGCTGTCGGCGCGCGATGACTGGTGATCAGCACGAGCCGCCCATCGCGGGCAAGCAGGCCGAGTTCCAGCGGGACATAGTCGCCGCCCTGGCTGTCCAGGATCACGTCGACCCCGCGCTCGCCGGCCGCGGCCCGAACCTGGTCGGGCCAATCGGCCGCACGGTAGTTCACGACGTGCTGCGCGCCATGATCGCGGCAGACCGCGCTCTTCTCCCCGGAACTGCAGGTCGCGATCACCGTCGCGCCGCGCAGCGCGCGCGCCATCTGGATCGCGGCGAGCCCGACGCCAGAAGTCCCGCCCTGCACCAGCAGCGTCTCGCCTTCCGCAATGCGGCCGAGCCGGAAGACGTTGTTCCAGGCCGTGAAGAACGCCTCGGGCAGCGTCGCGGCCTGGGCGAAGGTGAAGCCGCGCGGGATCGGCATGCACTGCTGTGCCGGCGCCCTGCAGAACTCCGCATAGCCGCCGCCGGCCACGAGCGCGCAGACCGCATCGCCTGGGCGCGGCCAGGCGACGCCATCGCCCACGCTCTCGACCACGCCTGCGATGTCGAGGCCGGGAATGTCGGTCACGCCCGGCGGAGGCGGGTAGAGCCCCTTGCGCTGCTGCACGTCGGGCCGGTTCACGCCGGCGGCGGCGACACGGACCAGCACGTCGGCCGAGCCGATGGCAGGGATCGGGCGATCGGTCAGCGCCAGCACCTCCGGCCCGCCTTGGCCCCTGATCTCGATCGCGCGCATCACCGTGCCCTTGTTCTTTCGCGCCGGGCCAACATGCCGCGCAGGGCGGTTCCCGCCACGTCCGTCGTATTCCGCCATACGGAACACGCTCCGACAACGCTGGATACGCACGGCAGGGCTGCTACGCTGCGCAACACGGCGCGCGGTGACGCGCCGCGGAGGAAACGCATGCTGCCCCCCTGGAGATCGCTGGCCGACGCCGCCGGCGTGCCACGCGCATGACGGAGCCCCCTGCCGACTCTCCGCTGGTGGACACGCATTTCCATCTCTACACCCGAGACATGCCGATCCAAGCCTGGGCCTGGCACCACCCGCCCGAGGATGCGACGGCCGAGCAGTTCATCGCGACGATGGACACGCATGGCGTTGGCTTCGGCGTAGTCGCGGCGGCCAGCCTCTATGGCCAGTACAACGACTACGTCATCCGCTGCCTGCGGCGGAACCCGCGGCTGCGCGGCACGGCCTATCTCCGGCCGGACACCGACATGTACACGATGGAGCGGCTGAAGGCCGACGGTATCGTCGGCATCCGGCTGTTCTTCCGCCGCGTGCCCGATCCGCCCGACCTCGACGCCGCGGAATACAGGGTGCTGCTGCGCCGCGTCCGGGACCTGGATTGGCACGTCCACACGCTGGCCAGCGGCGACGCGCTCGCCGGCGTGATCGCCGCCATCGAAGGGGCCGGCGTGAAGCTGGTGATCGACCATTTCGGCAAGCCGGACGACGCGCTCGGCGTCAACTGCCCGGGCTTCAGGGCGCTGCTGGCGGCGGTGGAGCGCGGCCGGACCTGGGTCAAGATGTCGGGCGGCTTCCGCATGGCCACCCCCGACCACGCGCGTGCCTATGCCAGGGCGCTGCTCGAGGTCTCGGGCGGCGAGCGGCTGATGTGGGGCAGCGACTGGCCCTTCGCCGCCTTCGAAGACAAGGTCACCTATGCCCGCACCATCGCCGATTTCCATGACTGGGTGCCGGACGCCGCGCAGCGCCGGCTGATCGGCGGCGACACGCCGATGCGGCTCTATTTCGGCGCGTGACAACAAGATGAGGAGGAAGACGATGACCAGCATCGCCAGGCGGCAGTTCGGCGCGGTGGCGCTCGGCGCGGGACTTGCGGCGTCGGGCCGGGCGCAGGCGCAGGCCTGGCCGAGCCGGCCGGTTGCGGTGGTGGTGCCATGGCCGCCCGGTGGATCGACCGACATCCTCGCGCGCGGCGCGTCCAGGTACTACGGCGACCGCTTCGGCCAGTCCTTCGTGGTGGACAACCGGTCCGGCGCTAACGGGAACATCGGCGCAGCCGCGGTGGCGCGCGCGACGCCGGACGGCGCCACGCTGATGATCACCACCAACGGCCCCATCACCAACAACACGCTGCTCTACCGGTCGATGCCCTTCAATCCCGTGACGGACCTGACCCCGATCGCGCTGCTGGCGGAACTGCCGGCCGTGATGGTCGCGCGCAGCCAGATGCCCTACCGCACGGTGCAGGAACTGATCACCTATGCAAAGGCGAATCCGCGCAAGGTGAATTGCGGCACGCCGCCGCTCGGCTCCGTCGCGCATCTCGCGGTGGAGCTGCTGCAGCACCGGGCCGGCATCCAGCTGAACGTCGTGCCCTATCGCGGTTCCGCGCCGCTGACCAATGACCTGCTCGCGGGCTCGGTGGACATGGCGCTTGATCTCGTGACGACCTATCTGCCGCATATCCAGCAGGGCACCGTGCGGGCGCTGGGCGTGACCACCGCCGCGCCGATCCAGCAGCTGCCGGGCGTGCCGACGGTGCAGTCGCAGGGCGTGCCTGACTACCAGGCCACCGGCTTCATCTCGATCCTCGGCCCCGCCAACCTGCCGGTGGAGATTGTGGAGAAGCTGAACGCGGCGTCTAACGCCTGGCTGGCGCTGGACGAAACGAAGTCCATCCTGCCGCCGCTCGGCCTGACACCGCTGGGCGGGACGCCGGCGGACCTGACGCGCCGGATGGCGTCGGAGGTCGCGCTGTGGCGTCCCATCATCCAATCCGCCGGCATCGCGATCGAGTAGGGCGCTCCTCGTGTTCATCGGTCCCGGTCTCACGAACGGCGCCACTGGCGAGTCGCCCTGCATGCACCAGCGCAGCCGGAAGAAGACATCGCCTGTCGCGGGCTTCGCCGCGGACGTCAACCGACTCTCCACGGACCAACTCCAGACCAAGGACGATCCTGATGGCCGTTGACGAGCTGCGCATCCGGCAGGAGCTGGAAATCCTGAACATCGCGTTTTGGCGCGATGTGGATTCCAACTGGGGCCGCACCGCGCATGAGTTCTTCACTGAGGACGGCGTCTACACCACCAGCCACCGCCCGCGCGTCGGCCGCGATGCCATCCGTGCCTTCTACACCGAACGCGAATCCCGGGGCCCGCGCGTGGCGCGACACCTCATCAGCAACTTCCATGTAATCGTCCACGACGCGGCCCACGCGACCTGCGAATGGACGATGTGCCTCTACGCCGACGACGGCGAGCCGCCGCTGCTGTCGGAACCCGCGATCCTGATCGGCGCCGTCACCGACCAATGCGTGCGCGGCGCCGACGGCAGGTGGCGCTACGCCGCGCGCACGACCAAGGCGCTGTTCAAGGGCAGCAAGCCGACGTCAGGTTAGCCGCTTTCCGCCGTCCACCAGCAGGATGCTGCCGGTCGTCAGACGGAGATGCGTCACCGCCGAGACCACCGCCAGCGCGACGTCGTCGGGCTGCGTCACGGTCTTCAGCGGCGCGCTGCCGGCCTGGCGCAGCACGGCGTCGCGGCTGCGGCCCGGCACGAAATCCGTGTCCACGCCGGCCGGCGAGATGCCGATCACCCGCACCTCCGGCCCCAGCACGCGCGCCAGCGACATCGCCATGGTGTCGAGCGCGGCCTTGGACGCGCAATACGCGATGCTGCTGCCCAGCCCGTTCAGCGCGGCCAGGGAAGAGATGTTCACGATTACGCCGTCCCCCGATTTCCGCAGCAGCGGCGCGAAGGCGCGAATGGTGGAGAAAGGTCCGCGCACATTGGTGATCAGGATGCGGTCGAAGGTCTCGTCGTCCATCGCCTCGAGATCGGCATGCGGCACGCCGCGCGTCGTTCCCGCGGAGTTCACCAGCACGTCGCAGCGGCCGAGCTTCGCCTCGACCTCCGCCGCCGCGGCCCGGATCGCGGTGCTGTCGGTCATCGGAATGTGGATCGGCAGGTGCCCGCTGCCTGGCAGCTCCGACGCGAGCCTTTCCGCGCGGTCCCGGCCGGCATTGTAGCCGATGGCGACCGTCGCACCCTGCTCTGCCAGGCGCTGGGCGCTGGCCGCGCCGATCCCGCTGCTGCCGCCGGTGATCACCGCGACCTTCCCCGCCAGGGCATAGGGCCCGAGGTTGCCGTTCCTGACCTCGCTCATCGCACCACTCCCGATCGGCTGCCCGACGATGATGCGCTCGCGCGCCTGGTCCGCCAATGCCACGGCGCCCTGGACAGCACGAACCCGCCGGCGACAGGATGCCGTGGCGTGAAGGAGGAACCGCGATGTCGTTCTACCGAGGCATGTCCTGCGGCAATGTCAGCATCACCGGCGATGGCGGCATGCCGATCACCGCGTATGTCGCGAAGCCCGAGGGCAAGGGCCCCTTCCCCGGCGTCGTGCTAATCCATCACCTCCCGGGCTGGAGCGAGTTCTACATCGAGACGACGCGCCGCTTCGCCCACCACGGGTACGTCGCGATCTGCGCCAATCTCTATGAGCGTGCCGGCGCCGGCCATCCCGACGACGTCGCCGCGAAGGTCCGCGCGGAAGGCGGCATCCCCGATGCCCAGATGGTTGGCGACACCGCGGGCGCCGTTGCCTGGATGCGCGGGCAGCCCGAGCACAACGGCAAGGTCGGCCTGTTCGGCTCCTGCTCCGGCGGGCGGCACGCCGTGATCTATGCGAGCCAGCGCAAGGACGTGGATGCCTGCGCCGATCTCTGGGGCGGCCGCGTCGTGATGGGGCCCGACGAGCTCAATGCCAAGACGCCCGTCGCGCCGATCGCGATGACCAAGGATCTGAGCTGCCCGCTGATCGGCATCTTCGGGAACGACGACCGCGCGCCGAATCCCGACCAGGTCAACCAGCACGAGGCGGAGTTGCGGAAGCACGGCAAGGACCACGAATTCCACCGCTACGACGGCGCCGGCCACGGCTTCTTCTACTGGCACCGCCCGCTGTACCGCCCCGAGCAGGCGATGGATGCCTGGGGCAAGCTCCTCGCCTTCTTCGGCAAGCATCTGGCCTAGGGGCGCGCGCCATGTGCACTTCCATCGTGGAGATCGCGCCGGCCGAGGGCATGGCCAAGCGCGGAGACGCCTGGTTCGCGCTGTCGCACGCGGTCGTCGCCTATGACCACGCGCGTCACGCGCCGCTCGGCGATGTCATCACGCTCGACTTCATCAATCGCGCGCTTGATCCCGGCGCGCGGGCGGGCGTCGAGATCACGCTCGAGACCGCGAAGGAACTGCGTGCCGCACTCGATCGCGCCATTGCCGCGGCCGAGTTCGAGGAAGCGGAGATGCGCGGCAAGGGCGCCCTGCCGCGCGCCGCGTGATCAGCCCCGGAACGGCGTGAGGTCGAGCCGCGGCAGGTCGAAGGCGCGCGCGCCGAAGGCGATCAGCGCCGCGGCACGCCCGGCGTCCCAGCCGCCATGGAGGCAGTTGGCCCGGGCCTTAGCCTCGATCTCCGCGCGCGACAGCGGGTCGGCGGCGCCGCCGCGGAGATGGGTCTGGCGCTCCTCCACCACCGATCCATCTCGCAGCGTCGCGCGGATATGGCCGGTATAGGCTCGGGGATAGGGGTTCTCGGGGTCCACGACGTAGGACACCTTCGCACAGAGGGCGCGAAGGTCCGGCCGCTGGACCATCTCCTCGGTGAAGGCTTCCAGCCCCGCGCCGCCGAGGATCAGGCCCGCGGCGATGCAATAGGGAACACTGAACTTCGCGGCATAGGCGTTTGGCGGCGATTGCTTGGAGGCCAGCGGCTCCCACAGCCGGTGCAGGATCCCCTCGGCGGTCTCGCAGGTGATCGAAACGACGTCCTCGGCCGTCACGCCGCGCTTCGCCAGGCGGATCGCGCAATCCGCGAAGGGCTGGGTCATGGTGCCGCTCGCGAAGGGCTTGAAGGCGATCGTCGAACCGACCCATGCCGTGCCGAAGCCGTCCAGCAGTGCCGGCCAATTGCCCTGGGTGGTGCGGGCGAAGCCGTTGAACAGGCCGTGCGGGCCTTCGAAGACAGTGCGGGGGCCGAGGAAGCCGCCCTTGGCCAGCAGTGCCGCGCGCAGCCCGGCCTGCGCCGCCCAGCCGGGATGCAGGCGCTTCGTCCAGGCGCCGTCGGTCAGATACTCTATGATGCCGGCCGCCATCGAACCCGCGACACCGAGCGCATCGACCACCTGGCGCGGCGTCATGCGCATCGCGACCGCGACGGCGAGCGCCGCCGCCGGCGCTCCGAAGACGCAGGTGGGATGGAAGCCCGACTTGTGGACGGCCTTGGGCACCACGGTCGAAAGCCGGCAGGCCGCCTCGGCACCGACGGCGATGCCGCGCAGCACATCCTCTCCCGACAGGCCGAAGCGCTCGGCGGCCGCAAGCACGGCCGGCACGATCACCACGCCAGAATGGATCGGCCCGCCTTCGAAGGTGTCGTCGTAATCCTCGCCGTGGGACGCCGTGCCGTTGACGATGCAGGCGTCGGACGGCCCCAGGCCGCCGGCATGGCCGAACGCCGTGCACACCCCCTGCCCTTCTGACGCGGCGAGCGTTGCCGCGACATAGTCCGTGCCGCGCGCCGCGACGCAAAGGCCGATGATGTCGATCAGCAGGCGCTCGCAGGTTTCCCGCATCGCGGCATCCGGGCGTGCGGCAAGCGCGGCCTCGGCGAGATGTTCGGCGACGGTTGCTGCCTGCGACACGGCGTTGCCCCTTGGTTGCTTGACTGGAAATGTATACAGCGGCACACAGGTGGACCAGCCCGGGTCAGTGGCGGGCCACCAATGCCGGCTCGCAGGAGGAAACCCCGCGTGTCAGCCCCATCGGCAAGGACCGAATACGGCGTTGCCGCTCTCGGCCTCGGCGCGACGCGCAAGCTCGCCAGCTTCATCGCCGATCTGCGCTTCGAGGACCTGCCCAGCGCCGTCGTGCACGAGGCACGGCGCGGCGTGCTGGACTGGGTGGGATGCGCGCTGGCGGCCAGCCGGCATCCCACCATGCGCATCCTTCTCGACACCTTCGCCGCGACAGGGTCGGCCGCGGTCGCGCCGGTACTCGGCCAGGGCGGGCTGCGGCTCGGTCTCCTGGATGCGCCGGTGGCGAACGGCCAGATGGGGCATCTGCTGGACTTCGACGATACGCATATGGGCGGCGTGGTCCTGCACACGTCGTCGCCGCTGCTCGCTGCGCTGCTCGCCCTGGCCGAGCACAGGCCGGTCGGCGGCCGCGACCTCATTGCCGCCTATGTTTCGGGCTTCGAGGCAGGCGTACGTGCCGGCCAGGCCGCGCCGGCGCACCACGACGGCGGCTGGCATCTCACAGGGACGCTCGGCGCCATCGCGGCCGGCGCGGGCGCGGCGCGGCTGCTCGGGTTGGACGCGACGCAGGTGACGCATGCCATCGGCATCGCGGCGACGCAGGCCGGTGGCATGCAGCAGAACCGCGGGACCATGTGCAAGTCCCTTCATGCCGGCAAGGCCGCGTCCTCCGGCGCCTTCGCCGCGCTTCTTGCCGCACGCGGCTTCAACAGCTCGGACGAGATCCTGGAAGGCAGGCGCGGCTTCATCCGGATCTACAGCGGCACAGCCGAGCCCGACCGCATCGCTGATGGGCTCGGCGAGCGCTTCGAACTCTCGCGCAACGGCTACAAGCCCCATGCTTGCGGCGTCGTGCTGCATCCGCTGATCGATGCGATGATCGCGCTGCATCATGAGGCCGGCGTTCCGGCAGACCAGGTCCTGCGCGTGGACCTCGAGGTGCACCCGCATGCCGTGAAGATCACCGGCGTGGACGATCCGGGCTCCGGGCTGATGTCCAAGTTCAGCATCAACCACTCGGCTTCGGTCGCGTATCTCGACGGCGCGGCGGGCATCGCGCAGTACACTGACGCCCGTGCCGGCGCGGCCGACGTGCTGGCCTTCCGCCGGAAGATCGAGGTCAGCACGGCCGAGCGTTTTCGCAAGGACCAGGCGAAGGCGACGCTCATCGCGATCGACGGACGCCGCTTCGAGGCGCCGGTCGCGCACGCTTCGGGCACGGTGGACAATCCGATGTCGGATGCGGCGTTGGAGCGTAAGTTCCTAGGCAACGCAGCCATCGCGCGGGACGAGGCAAGGGCGCGCGCCATCGCCGACCGGATCTGGAGCCTGGAAGAGGTAACGGACATGCGTGACCTCGTGGCACTCTGCCTTTGACGGCCGCGCGCCGCTTCGATATCGACGTGTTCCCGGGCCTCGCGCTGGCCGCGCTGGGCAGCTTCGTCACCTGGCGGTCGCTGGACTGGGAACTCCTCGGCGAGGACGGGCCCGGGCCCGGCTTCTTTCCGCTGGGCTACGGCGTGCTGATGGTCGGGCTGTCCCTTCTACTGGTGGTGCGCGCTGTCATGCGACCTGCTCCAGGCGGGGAGGCGGACTGGACGGGCCATGCGCGTGCGCTGCTGACATGGGCCGCATTCGCCGGCACCGCCTTCGCGATGCAGTGGGTCGGCTTCTTCGCGGGTTTCGCGATCCTGTCCGCCTTCGTGGCGGCGTTCGTGTTCCGGCGCGGCCTGACGCAATCCGTCCTGGTGGGTCTGGCCTGCGCGGCGGGGTTCTGGCTTGTGTTCGATGCCCTCATGAGCGTCGGCTTGCCTACCGGGCCGTGGGGCTTCTGACGGGATGGAGGTCCTCTCCGGCATCGGCCAGGGCTTCGCGGTCGCGCTGCAGCCCATCAACCTGTTCTGGTGCTTCGTCGGCTGCCTGCTCGGTACCATCGTGGGCGTGCTGCCCGGGCTCGGGCCCGCGGCGACCATCGCGCTGCTGCTGCCGCTGACCTTCGGGATGGACCCGACGGGCGGCATCATCATGCTGGCCGGCATCTATTTCGGGGCGAAGTACGGTGGCTCCACCACCTCGATCCTGCTGAACATTCCGGGCGAGGCGTCCTCGGTCGTCACCTGCCTCGATGGCTACCAGATGGCGCGCAACGGGCGCGCGGGCGCGGCGCTCGGCATCGCGGCCATCGCGTCCTTCGTCGCCGGCACCTTCGGCATCGTGGCGCTGACGGTGCTGGCGCCGCCGGTCGCTGCCTTCGCGCTCCGGTTCTCCTCGCCCGAGTATTTCGCGCTGATGGTGCTGGGCCTGTCGCTGGTGGTGGTGCTCGGTGGGTCCTCGCTGCTGAAGGCGCTGCTGTCGCTTCTGGTAGGGCTCTGGCTGACCAGCATCGGGACCGACCTCTTCACCTCGCAGAGCCGCTTCACCTTCGGCTCTTCCTTCCTGCTCGGCGGCATCGACTTCATGATCATCGCGGTCGGCCTCTTCGCCGTTGCCGGCGTGCTGGAAAGCATCCAGCAGGGCGAGGAGAACACGCCGCTCCCTGTGCCCAGAACCCTGAGGGCGTTGCTGCCGAGCTGGGAGGAATTGAAGGCCTGCCGCTTCGCCTTCCTCAACGGCTCCGTCGTCGGCTTCATCGTGGGCGTCCTGCCGGGGGCGGGCTCGGCCATCGCGTCTTTTATCGCCTACGGCGTGGAGAAGGCCGTCTCCCGTCACCCCGAGAAATTCGGCACAG
Organism: Falsiroseomonas sp. HW251; assembly: GCF_050563545.1. NCBI lineage: Bacteria > Pseudomonadati > Pseudomonadota > Alphaproteobacteria > Acetobacterales > Roseomonadaceae > Falsiroseomonas > Falsiroseomonas sp. HW251. The sequence continues at coordinate 23,395 of NZ_JBNXUM010000005.1, read as the reverse complement.
GCGTGCCGGAAGGCGTGGCGGCGCCGGAGGGCGCGAACAACGCGGATTCGGGTGGCGCGCTCGTGCCGCTGCTGACGCTCGGCATCCCTGGCGGCGGGACGACGGCCATCCTGCTCGCGGCCCTGGTGGTCTGGGGCGTGAAGCCTGGCCCGATGATGATGCAGGAAAGCCCGCAGGTCTTCTGGGGGCTGGTCGCCAGCCTCTACATCGGCAACCTCATGCTGCTGGTGCTGAACCTGCCCCTGGTGCCGCTATTCGCGCAGATCCTGCGCATCCCGCTCTACGTCCTCTTTCCAATGATCCTCGGCCTGTCGCTAGTCGGCGCCTATTCGGTCTCCGACAACCTGCTCAACCTGATGTTGCTCTCGGGGTTCGGGTTGCTCGGCTATGCCATGGCCAAGTTCGGATTTCCCGCGGCGCCGCTGGTCCTTGGTTTCGTGCTCGGCGATTCCATGGAACGGGCGGTGCGGCAATCCCTGACCATGTCCATGGGCGATCCATCGATCCTCGTGGAGCGGCCGATCTCCGCCGTCATGCTGGCAATGGCCGCGCTCATCCTGGTATCGCCCGTGCTTATGAAGATGGCGCGCCGGCGCCGCATCGCTGGAAGCTAGAACAAGAAGAAGGGAGAAGAGCATGCAGCGTCGTCCGCTTCTCGCCGCCGGTGCGGCGCTCGCCTTGATCACGCCGGCGCGCGCGGCCTGGGGACCGTCCCGCCCGATCGAGCTCGTCGCGCATAACGGACCGGGCAGCGGACCCGACGTGTTCGCCCGCGCGCTGATTTCCACCATCGAGCAGGAGAGGCTATTCGGCGGCCGCATCCAGGTTGCCAACCGCGTTGGCGGTGGCGGTGCGACAGCCATGAACTATGTCGTGGAGAAGCGAGGCGACCCCCATGTCATCAGCGTCTGGACGAGCCTCTGGACCTCGCTGCCGCTCGTGCAAGCGGAAGCGCGTGCGACGCTGGCGGACATGACGCCGATCTGCCGCATGGCGATCGAGCCGGCGCTGATCGTGGTCCGCGCCGACAGCCCACACCGCAGCTTTGCCGACCTGGTCGCCGCCGCGAAGGCGCGCCCTGGTTCCGTGCGACAGTCCGGCGGGTCTCCTACCGCCCGTGACGGCATGATGCGCCAGGTCCTGATGCAGCACACCGGTGCACGCTGGGCCTTCATCTCCTTTCCCTCGGGCGGGGAGCGGATGGCTGCGCTGCTCGGTGGTCATGTCGACATGATGATCATCGAGCCGAGCGAGGCAGGCGAGCAGGTGCGTGCCGGTCGGCTGCGCGTGCTCGCACAGCTCAATCCGACGCGCCTACCCGGCTTCCCCGGCGTGCCGACGTTGAGCGAGGCCGGCTTCCCCGTGAACGACGTGGTGCAGGCGCGCGGGATCGTTGCACCTCCGGGCATGCCGGCCGAGGCCGTCGAGTTTTACACGGAGCTCTTCGGACGGCTGTCGGACAGCGCGGGCTGGAAGAAGTATCTCGACGACAACCAATTCCACGGAGCCTGGCTCGGCCCCCAGGAAACCGCGACCTTCTTCGGCGAATACCAGGCGCAGTTGCGCGGCATCCTGCAGGAAGCTGGCGTGCGCCTGACGCGCTAGGCGTGATCGCCCCAGTCGCCGGGGCGACGGGCCACATCGCGGGCCATGGCACCGCGATCGTCGGCGGCCCGGCGCTGCCACGCCTGGGCCGCATCTAGGGAAGCAAGCCGATGGCCGCACCGTCAAAGCAGGCTCTGTCGGACGAAGTCGTCGCGCTCTCCACCTACATGGCGGATGCTGCGCATCGCCCGCTGGCCGAGGATGTCGAGCGCAAGACGCGCTTGCACCTGCTGGACAGCATCGCTGCCATCGTCTCCGGCACGCAGTTGGCCGCGGGGCTCCTGGGCTCTCGCTTCGCGGCCTCGATGGGCGGGGTCGAGGAGGCGCTGGCGGTTGGTGCGCGGGTGCTGCTCCCGGCAGCACAGGCCGCCTTCGCCAATGCCATGGCCGCGCATGGCGACGAGACGGACGACAGCCACCTGGCCGGCCGCTGCCACCCCGGCTGCGCCGTCGTGCCCGCCGCCCTCGCTGTTGCGGAGCGCGAGAATGCCGACGGCGCTGCGCTGCTGCGCGCAGTCGCGCTGGGCTACGATGTTTGCGTGCGGGTGAACGTCGCGCTCGGCTTCCCCTCACCCGCCAAGGCGAAGCACAGCACCCATTCCATCGGGCCCGCCTTCGGCGCCGCTGCCGCCGCGGGCGTCCTGCTGAGGCTCGACGCGCGGCAGATGCGCCACCTGCTGTCCTACGCGGCCCAGCAGGCCAGCGGCATTCCTTTCTGGAACCGTGATCCCCACCACGTCGAGAAGGCCTTCGACTTTGCGGCCATGCCCGCGCGCAACGGCACGCTGGGTGCGCTGATGGTGGCGTCGGGCTTCACCGGCGTGGACGATCCGCTGACCGGCCAGCACAACCTGTTCGCGGCCTTTGCGGACAGGCAGGACCGCGCCGAGCTGGTCAATGGCCTCGGCAGCCGCTTCGAGATCATGCGCGCCTCCATCAAGAGGTGGTGCGTGGGCAGCCCGATTCAGGCCGTACTGGACGCGATCGTCGCCATTACCGACGGCGCGCCGCAAAGCCCCGACGCCATCGAGGCGATCACGCTGACCGTGCCGGACGACCGCATCCACATCGTCGACGACCGCTCGATGCCCGATGTCTGCGTGCAGCATATGGCCGCTGTCGTGCTGCTCGACGGCACGGTGAGCTTCGCCGCCGCGCACGACGTCGCGCGCATGAAGGATCCCGCCGTGCTCGCGATGCGGTCGAAGATGGTGCTGGTACCGAGTCCGGAGCTCACGGCCGCCGTGCCCGCCCGCCAGGCAATCGTCGAGATCCGGTTCACCGGCGGTCAGCAACGCCGCCATCGCGCGGTCGCGGTGCGCGGCACGCCGGACAACCCGATGCCGGAGATCGAGGTGGAGGCCAAGGCTCTCGATCTCTGCACGCCCCTGCTCGGGCGCGACCGCGCCGGCGCCCTGATCTCGGCCGTGCGCACCATCGATGCGCGTCGCGTTCGTGATCTTCGTCCGCTGTTGCGGATCGACGCGATGCCGGAGGGTCATTCATGACAGCCACCCCGATGCTGGGCCATGTCGCCCTGATCACCGGCGGCGTGCGGCGCATCGGCCGCGCCTGCGCGCTGGCGCTGACGGAGGAGGGTGCGGACATCGTCCTGCATGCCCGCTCCTCCCGCGAGGAGGCGGAGGCCCTCGCGCAGGAGATCGAGGCCCGGGGGCGTCGGGCAATGGTCACCCTCTGCGACATCACCAACGAGGCGGGCGTCGAGGCGATGTTCGCCGAGATCGACCTGGTCTTTGGGCGCCTCGATATCCTGGTGAACAACGCGGCGCTGCGCGGCGAGGAGCCTTTCACCGACATGTCGTATGCCCGTTGGAAGGAGATCACCGGCGTGGTGCTGGACGGCGCCTTCCTGTGTTCCCGCGCCGCGCTCCGGCGGATGGCGTCCCGTGGCTACGGTCGGATCGTCAGCATGGGCGGCGTCAGTTCGCATCTCGGCGCGAAGGAACGCGCGCATGTCGGCACCGCGAAGGCCGGCATCATCGGCTTGACACGCGCGCTGGCTGTCGAGTTCGCGGCGACGGGGGTCACCGTCAACTGCGTGGTCCCAGGCAAGATCGGCGGTAAGCGCGCGGCGACGGCCGGAAAGGGCATCGCCGGCATGCCGATCGTCGGTCGGGAGGGCGTGCCGGAAGACGTGTCGGAAGTGGTGCGCCTGCTGTGTCGCCCCGCGAGTTCCTTCATTACGGGGCAGACCATCCATGTGAATGGCGGTCTGTTCCTGCCGTGATCGCAGGCGGAGCGCCTCTACTCCGCGGTGACGCCCGCCGCACGGATCAAGGGAACCCACATCGCGAGCTCACGGTGAACTGCCGCGCCTGCACGGGAATCTAGGCGAGATCTACCGTGAGGAGGTCGCCCGACTGCGGGAGGCGCTCGCGAGGGAGGGCGGCCCGACCTCAGACGCGAGAAGCCGGTTGGCGTGTGCCAACCGGCTTGATGTGTTCCTTAGTTCAGAATCGGTGGATGCGGGCACACGCAAGCATCTTGATTTACTGCTGGTTGCCTGAACCCAGCACCGCGCTCTCGTTCATCCGGCGGCGCTGAACGCCGATCCCAGTTCCCGCGCGCGCGCAACAAGCGGCGCCCGCACCGCCTCGACGAAGTCCTCCTTCGGCACACGCACGGCCGGGGCCGCGACGCTCAGCGCCGCTACCGAGTAGCCGTCACGGTCCAGAACCGGGGCGGCAAGGACGCGAAGGCCGTTCACGCTTGCCCAGTCGCTCAGCGCGGTGCCGTTGCGCCGCACCTCAGCGAGTCGGTCGCGCAGTTCGTCCGCGCTTGCAGGGGCGTCCGGACCGATCCGTTCGAATCGCGCGGTCCGGAGAACCGTGTCGAGGTCCGGCGCGGGCAGGAAGGCCAGCAGCGCCTGGCCGATCGCTGTTGCCGTCGCAGGGATGCGGGAGCCGACTCGGATGTCCACGCCGATGCGCACGAGCCCGGCCTGCACGCGCTCGACATAGACGATGTCGTCCCCGTCCAGCACGCCCAGGCTCGCGGCTTCGTTGACCTCCTCGACCAGGGAGCGGAGGAGCGGGCGAGCCAGGTCGCGCAAGCCGGTGCGGGCGATGGCATTGAAGCCGAGTTCGAGCGGCTTGAGCGTCAGGCGGAAGCGTCGCGTGCCGGACACCTTTGCGACGTATCCGAGCGACACGAGGGTGTTGAGCAGCCGGAACGTCGTGCCGTCGTCGAGGCCGGCGCGGCGCGCGACCTCGCTCTGCAGAAGCTCCGGCTCCTCGGCGGTGAACGCCTCCAGCACGCGAAAGCCCTTGGCCAGCGAGTGCACGAGATTCTTGTCCTTCGTCCCGGAAGGCCCGTCCTGCGCGATCTTCGGCATGCGAAGTTCTCTTCGATTTTCTGTTGACAGTGGTCGGCCTGCGCCGATACACGATCGGCGTCCAGTGCGAAGTCTACTTCGCATTCCGAAGATCAGTCAAGACCACCAGGAGGAAGCGCCCCATGCCGCTCGACGACGCCCCTGCCGGCGCCCGCCCGAAACTCCGCATGGCCGTGGACATCGGCGGCACCTTCACCGATCTCGCGGCCTTCGACGAAGCCGCCGGCGAGCTGCGCTTCGGCAAGGCCCTGACCACGCACGGCAAGCTCGTGGACGGCATCCAAAACACCGTGGACATCGCCGGCGCCTCCTTCGCGGACGCGCACCTCTTCCTCCACGGCTCCACTATCGCCATCAACACGCTGCTCGAGCGGACCGGCGCCAAGACCGTCCTGCTCGTCACCGAGGGCTTCCGGGACATCTACGAGATCGGGCGCGTCAACCGGCCCGACGCCTACAACCTGTTCTTCAAGAAGCACGTGCCCCTGGTGGACCGCTCCTCGCGCTTCGAGGTGCATGAGCGGCTGCTGGCGAGCGGCGCGGTCCACAAGCCGCTCGACGAGGACAATCTGCGCTCCGTCCTCCGCTCGCTCGAGCCGGGCCAGGTGGAGGCGGTCGCTATCCTGCTCCTCCACTCCTACCGCAACCCCGCACATGAGGTCCGGGTAAAGCAGATCGTGACGGAGGAGCTGCCGGGCGCCTTCGTCAGCGCTTCTCACGAACTCAGCCAGGAATACCGGGAGTTCGAGCGCGTCTCGACAGTCGCCGCCAACGCCTATGTCGGGCCGCGGGTCGCGACCTATCTCGGCGAGCTTTCCGACCATCTCGCCCGCCACGACTTCGGCGGCGCGTTCTTCGTCGTGCAGTCCACCGGCGGGCTGTTTCCGGTGGAGCATGCGCGGCGCGACTGCGTGCGCATGCTGGAATCGGGCCCCGCCGCCGGCGTCATCGGCACCCAGGCAATCTGCGAGGGGCTCGGGCTCTCCGACGCCATCGCCTTCGACATGGGCGGCACCACGGCCAAGGCGGGCGTGATCTACCGCGGCAAGCCGCTGACCACCGGATCCGCGCTGCTTGGTGGCTACGACCAAGCGCTGCCGATCCAGATCCCGATGACCGACATCTTCGAGGTCGGCACCGGCGGTGGCTCCATAGCGCGCCTCGGCCAGGGCAATGCACTGCGCGTCGGTCCACAGAGCGCGGGCTCCATGCCGGGCCCCGTCTGCTACGGCCGCGGCGGCACCGAGCCGACCGTTACGGACGCCAACCTCCTGCTCGGCCGCCTCGACCCCGACCACTTCCTCGGCGGCACCATGGCGCTCGACCTCGCCGGCGCCGAGCGCGCGATGCATGAGAAAATCGCGGGCCCGCTCGGCATGGACGTGCACGCGGCCGCCGACGGCATCCTGCGCATCGCGGTGACCACGATGTCCTACGCCGTGAAGGCGGTGACGACGGAGCGCGGCCTCGATGTCGGCGGTTTCGTCATGGCGGTCTATGGCGGCGCCGGTCCTCTTCACGCCTCCGCCATCGCGCGGGAGATCGGCATCCGCCGCGTGATGATCCCCTACGCGCCGGGCTACTTCTCGGCCTACGGGATGCTGTTCTCCGACCTCCGCTACGACTACGTCCGGTCCTGCTTCCGCCGCCTCGCCACGGCGGACTTCGCCGAGATCGAAGGCATCTACGCCGGCATGGAGAGCGAAGGACGGACGGCCATCAAGGCCTCCGCCGTCACGCCGGAGCGGATCGAGATCGAGCGCGCCGCCGACATGCGCTACGTCGGCCAGGAACACGCGGTGACGGTCGAGCTGCCGCGCGAGGTCTTCGAGCGCGGCGACCGCGAGGCGATCAAGCGCCACTTCGACGCCCAGCACGAGGTCCGCTACGGCACCAGCGCCCCGGGCGAGCCGGCGGAGCTCGTCTCGTTGCGCGTCACCGTCTCCGGCGTCATGCGCAAGCCGCCGCGGCATTCCGTGCCCGCCGGCGGGCCGGATCCGGACGCCGAGGCGCTGGTCCGGCGCAAGCAGGCCTATTTCGGCCGGCTCATGGACACGCCGGTCTACACGCGGGACCGCCTCAAGGCCGGGAACCGGATCAGCGGCCCTGCCCTCATCGAGGAGCATGCCTCCACCACCGTCCTCCAGCCCGGCGACGCGCTGGAGGTGGACGCCGCCGGCAACCTTCTCATCGCCATCGGGAGCGACGCGTGATGAACGACACCGCCAAGGCCGCCACCGCGAAGGTGGACGCCGTCACCGTCGAGATCGTGCGCCGCGGCCTGCTCGCCGTGACGGAGGAGATGAAGACCAACCTGATGAGGACCGCCTACAACCTCATCATCTACGAGGCGCTGGACTTCACCGTCGGTCTCTTCACGAAGGAGGGCGACACCGTCTCCATCGGGCTCGGGCTGCCGATGTTCATCCGCGGCATGTCGGAGACGGTGAAGGCGAAGATCCGCCGCTTCGGCTACGAGAACATCCACGAGGGCGACATCCTCGTCACCAACGACGCCTACACGACGGGCTCGCACCTCAACCACTTCACCTTCACAATGCCGATCTTCCACGAGGGCGAGCTGATCGGCTTCACCTGCTGCATGGCCCATTGGCTCGACGTGGGCGGGACGCTCGGCACCGTCACGACGGACATCTGGTCCGAGGGCATCCAGATCCCGATCGTGAAGTACCGCCGCCGGGGCGAGGTGAACCAGGAGCTGGTAGACATCATCGCTATGAACGTCCGCCTGTCCGAGAAGGCGATGGGCGACCTGCGCGCCCAGATCGTCGCGATCACGACGGGCGAGCGGCGCTACCTCGAGCTCGTCACCCGCTACGGCTGGCAGGCCGTGCGTGATTCCATTGCCGTCATCATGGACCAGTCGGAGGCGCTGGCCCGCGCCAACACGCTCAACATACCCGACGGCGTCTACGAGGCCGAGAGCTTCATGGACGACGACGGGCTGGAGGTTGGCGAGCCCGTGCCCATCCGGGTGCGCGTGGAGAAGCGCGGCGACCGCATGACGGTCGACCTCTCCGACGTCGCGAAGCAGGTCCGCGGCTTCTACAATTCCGGCGTCACCACAGGGATCGCCTGCGCCCAGGTCGCCTTCAAGTGCCTGGCGACACCGACGGACTATCCCGTGAACGAAGGGTCCTTCCGCAACCTCGACGTGATCATGCCGATGGGTACGGTCGTCTCCGCCGAGCGACCGGCGCCGATGCGGGTGTGGATGACGTATCCGATGACGGTCATCGACACGATCTTCAAGGCGATGGCGAAGGCGATCCCGGATCGCGTCGCCTCCGGCCACCATGCCGACCTGGTCTTCCCGAACATCCACGGCATCAACCCCGCCGACGGCAAGTTCTACATCGTCGGTATCGGCCCGCTCGGCGGCGGCTGGGGCGCGAAGGCGAGCGAGGACGGCGTTTCCGCCACCGTCTGCATCAACGACGGCGACACCCACAACAGCCCGACCGAGCAGCTCGAGGCCAAATACCCGGTGCTGGTCGAGCGGTACGCTCTGCGCGAGGACAGCGGCGGGGCCGGGCGGAACCGCGGCGGCCTGGGCTGCGAGCAGGTCGTACGTGCCCTTGCCCCCTTCCAGCTGACGACGCGCATCGATCGCGTGCATTGCAAGCCCTGGGGCCTGGATGGCGGGCACGACGCTGCGGGCAACGGCATCGGCCTGCGCCGGAGTGGCGAATGGGGGTTCGAGTTCCCGAACGCGAAGGTCTTCAACGTGCGCCTGAAGGCCGGCGACGCCTACATGATGCGCTCCGGCGGCGGCGGCGGCTTCGGCCCGCCGGTGGAGCGCGACCCCATCCGCGTCGCCCACGACGTGCGCCAGGGCTACGTCTCGCGCAGCGCAGCGCTTTCAACCTACCGTGTCGTGCTCGATGTCAGGGGCGAGGTGGACGAGGCGGCAACGCGCGGTCTCCGAGCCCGCACGGATGTCGTGGCGCCGAGCGCCGCGACGCAGGATGCGGACACCGGCCCGCAGCTCGACATGACCCCGGGCTGAGGAGCGGGGCCGTGACGACGGCGAATGAAGGCCTCGTGCAGCGTGTCTCGCGCGTCGCGAACCTCTGGCGCGCGGTCGTCTCCCGCCCCGTCCACCCGGTCGGATGCACCTGCATGGGCCATTTCCTGATCCCCGCAATGGACCCGACGGACATGGAGGCCGACATACTGGACTACATGCGCGGCCGCTACGCTGAGGAGGGCGTCGCACCGCTCGTCGCCCTGCTGGACGCGCGCGAGCGAGAGCGCGAGGCGACGGAGATCCGCGCCCTCGCCTTCCGTGCCTGGCTGCTGCGCCTGCCTTCCGCCGGCGTGGAGCCCGCGGCGCTCGACCGCTTCGTCGCGGATCTCACCGCGACGCTCGAATCCTTCACCCCAACCGACCCATCCGCCGGCAGCGGCGGACTGATCTGCACCTGAACGCAAGAACGGAAGGACACGTCATGCGCCTCGTCTCGTTCCTCCACGGCGACCGCCCCGCCTGCGGCGTGGTCCAGGGAGATGCAATCCTCGTCGCCCCGACAACGCCTTACGCCGACCTGAAGGCGGTGATCGCGGCCGACGCCGTCGCGGAGTTCGCGCGCCTCTGCGAAGGGTCGGGCCAGCGCGTGCCGCTCGGCGGCGCGACGCTGCTTCCGCTCATCCCGAATCCAGGCAAGATCCTCTGCGTCGGCCTGAACTACGAGGACCACCGGCGCGAGACCGGCCGCGCGGTCGTTGAGAACCCGACGATCTTCACGCGCTTCGCGGACAGCCAGGCCGCGCACCTCCAGCCGCTGCTGCGCCCCCGCGTCTCGACCGACTTCGACTACGAGGGCGAGCTCGCCGTGGTGATCGGCAAGGGCGGCCGCTACATCCCGCGCGACCGGGCCTTCGAGCACGTTGCCGGCTACTCCTGCTACAACGACGGCTCGGTCCGCGACTGGCAGCGCCACACGATCCAGTTCACGCCGGGCAAAAACTTCCCGCAGACCGGCGCCTTCGGCCCCTTTCTCGTCACGCCGGACGAGGTGCCGGACCTCGACGCGCTGACGCTGACCACCCGCGTCAACGGCCAGGTCGTGCAGCAGGCCGGGCTCGATCACATGATCTTCGACGTGCCGCGGATCATCGAGTACTGCTCCGCCTTCACGCCGCTTTCCCCCGGCGACGTGATCGCCACCGGCACGCCGGGCGGCGTGGGCGCGAAGCGCCAACCACCACTCTGGCTGAAGCCCGGCGACACCGTCGAGGTCGAGATCACCGGCATCGGCTTGCTGCGCAACGGAATCGCCGACGAGGCGGCCTGACACCACCGCCGGCGGGTGGCGGCGGCGCCACCCGCTACTGCTGTGACGTCACGACGAACGAACTCAAGGGAGGAACCGGCGATGTCCGCCGCGACCCATGCTGCGCCCGAAGGCCGCATCTCTGACGGCGCCGCCAACATCGCGGCCCGCATCGAACGGCTGCCGATCACGCCGCGCGTCTTCTGGACGCGCAACATCATCGGCGCGGCAACCTTCTTCGACGGCTACACCGTCCTCGCCATCGCCTATGCGATGCCGGTGCTGGTGCGAGAGTGGCAACTCTCGCCGGGCCAGGTCGGGATGATCCTCTCGGCGGGATACCTCGGCCAGCTCATCGGCGCCGTCGTCTTCGGCGCGCTGGCGGAGCGCCTGGGTCGGCTGCGCGTCCTCCTCTTCACGATCCTGCTCTTCGTCGCGATGGACGTCGGCTGTCTGTTCGCCACGGGGCCGGTGATGATGATCGCCCTGCGCTTCCTCCAGGGCATCGGCACGGGCGGCGAGGTCCCGGTCGCGAGCGCCTACATCAACGAGTATATCGGCGCGAAGGGCCGGGGGCGCTTCTTCCTGCTCTACGAGGTGATGTTCCTCTTCGGCCTGCTCGGCGCTGGCCTGATCGGCTACCTCCTTGTGCCCGTCTATGGCTGGAAGGCGATGTTTGCCGTCGGCCTCGTCCCCGCCGTCATCATGATCCCGCTCCGGTTCTTCATGAAGGAATCGCCGCGCTGGCTGGCCGCGAAGGGGCGTTACGCGGAAGCGGATCGCATCGTCGCCGACCTTGAGCAGAGCGCGGTCGCACGCGGCGGCCCCCTGCCGCCGCCTGTCCCGACCGCGGCGCCGAAGGCCGCCGGATCGGATTGGCGCGAGCTTTTCGGCGGCATCTATCTGAAGCGCACGCTGACGATCTGGGCTCTCTGGTTCTGCTCCTACGTCGTCGCGAACGGGACGATTACCTGGCTGCCCACGCTTTACCGCGAGACCTTCGGCCTCGATCTGCGGACGAGCCTTGGCTACGGCTTCATCACATCGGCGGCCGGCGTGGTCGCTGCGGTGATCTGCGCGCTGCTGATCGACCGCGTCGGCCGCAAGCGCTGGTACGCCTGGGCCTTCCTGCTGGCGTCGCTGCCGCTCCTGGTTCTGACGAGCCTCGGCGCGACGTCTGCGATGCAGGTGCTGCTCCTCGCGGGGCTCGCCTACGCCGTCGTCCAGACCATCACCTTCTCGCTCTACCTATACTCCGCGGAGCTTTATCCGACTCGGCTCCGCGCGATCGGCACCGGCCTCGGCAGCGCATGGCTGCGGCTCGGCTCCTCCGCCGGCCCGCTCCTAGTAGGCGCGGTCATCTCGGGCCTCGGCATCCGCTATGTCTTCGCGATCTTCGCGGCGGTGCTGCTGGCCGGCGCCGCGGTCACCGTGGCCTTCGCCATCGAGACGCGGGGCCGCGTGCTGGAGGAACTCTCGCCCTAGCAGCGGGAGGTGCAACCCCGTCGGCGATGGCGCGCGGCGGGCGAACTCGGGGAGAGAACGCGATGCATCGACGAGACCTGATAGGCGGGGCGATCGCCGCGGGGGCGGCGTTGCTGGCCGCGGCTCCGGCGCGCACCCAGACGGGAGCCTACCCGAGCCGTCCAATCCGGATGATTGTTCCCTTTGCGCCCGGCGGCGGGGTGGATGCTGTCGGGCGGACTGTCGCGGCACGTCTGTCGGAGCGTCTCGGCGTTCCCGTCGTGGTCGAGAACCGCGCCGGCGGCAGCGGCACCATCGGAGGTCAAGCGGTGCAGGCGGCGGCGCCGGACGGTTACACCCTGCTGTTCTCTGCCTCCACCCACGTGATGGCGCGCCAGGTCCTGCGGCGCCCGCCCTACGACCCCGTCGCCGATTTCGCAGCCATCGCGCAGGTCGGGGCGGCGCCGCTCCTCCTCGTCCTGTCACCGGACCGGCCGCAATCGAACATCACCGACATCGTGGCCGATGCGCGCCGCAACCCGAACCGCTGGACCTTCGGCGCCTCTGCGCTCGGCTCGGCGGGCCACCTCGCGACGGTGCTGTTCCTGAAGCTCGCCGGGCTCGACCTTGTCGTCGCGCCATACCGCGGCACGGCCCCCGCCCTGACGGATGTCGCGGCCGGAAACGTGCAGATGATGATCGACCCGTTGCTCGCGCTCTTGCCGTTGGTGCAGAGCGGCGGCGTGAAGGGCATCGCCATCACCTCCGATCGCCGCAGCCCCCTCGCCCCGGCCATCCCGACCGCCGCCGAGGCCGGCATGTCGGGGCTGCAGTTCGCGTCGTGGTACGGTCTGTGGGGTCCCAGGAGCCTGCCGGCGTCCGTCACGACGGTGCTGGAAGGCAACGTTGCGGAGATCATGCGTGAGGCGGCGACAGTCGAGCGCCTTGCCACACTCGGCCTGGAGCCGACCTACGCAAGTGGCGAGGTGTTCCGTCGCTTCATCGCGGCCGACGTGGCCCGGAACGCCGACCTGCTGCGCAGCGCAAACTTCGAGCCGGAGTAGGAGCACGCAAAAGGGGCGCAGCGTCTCAACGGCAGGCAGGCGCCAGGGCGTATTCATCAACCCAATAAGTTGGGAAGGGCGCCGACTCACCGTTGTGCGCGACCAGGAGTCCCGACGATGAAGTTGACGGACACCCGGACGCAGATCCTGACCGCCGCGGCGGCCACCGGACGGCCTGGTGCAGCCTGCTTCCAATCGCGATGTCGCGATTGGACGGGCTTCATCACCGGTGTCTGCCGCGCGATCCTCGCGCCGCTACCCGAGCACCGCGGCACTGCGGTGGAGGGCGAGGAACGCGTCACCGATCGTAGCAACGACGGCGAGTAGCAGCGGCACGGCAATGTGCGAAAGTGGGCCGAGCGTGATGCAGCTGCGACGCGTTTCAAGCGTGCGCTTGTCGGGAAAGCCCGCCGCGAGTCATCGCCCACGTCAATGCGCGTTGATTTCTCTCGGGTGTCCGTCGTCTTACGGCAATCTAGCGCCGCGCCAGCTAGCTCGGCGACTGCGCAGCGTCATCGTCGTCCCAAGGACGCATCTTTAGGCTCCCCACAACAGCCCGTGAGCAGTCCCGCACGCCTACGCGTCTGACTGTAGGCTCTAGGTTTGCCGGAAGGAAGGCGTGATGCAGTCGTCGAAGCGGTTATTCCTTGCGGGACTGTTCCTGTTCTGCATGTGCGGGCTCATGCTCCAGGTTACGGAAACGCGCCTGCTCTCCGTGATCGCCTTCTACCACTTGGCATTCCTGGCCATCAGCATGGCTATGCTCGGCATGACGGCTGGCGCGCTGTTCATGCACTTCCGTTCCGATTGGTTTGCACCGGCCAGCCTGCTGTCGAATCTCGCCTGGATCGCCTCGGCCTTCGCGATCAGCGTTGTCGCCTCCGGCCTCCTTCTAATCTCGACGGTCGTGATCACCTCGTCCGGCGCCAAGGTCATGACGGTCCTGGCTTGGCTGAAGCTCATCCTGATCCTGCTGCCGCCTTACGTCCTGGCCGGCATGGCGATCTCACTCGCGCTTACCAGGAGCCCCTGGCCGGTCGGGCTCGTCTACGGGGTGGACCTGCTAGGGGCGGCGAGCGGCTGCCTGCTTGTCCTCGTGCTGCTGACCTGGATGGACGCCGTCTCCACGCTGCTGGCTGTGGGCGCGGTGGGCGCAGTCGCGGCCGTATGCTTTGCGGCGGCCGCACGGGCCGGCGGAGGGCAACCAGCGCAGCTTCCGATCGCACGCATGGCAATCCTGCGCAGTCCTGGCTGGCTGGCGGTCGCCCTGGTCGCGGCGGCCGGCATCAATGCCGTCATTCATCCCCGCGGTCTCGTCCTCACCTCGGTGCACAACAGGCTCGAGATGACCTTCCCCGCAGCGATGCACTGGAACTCGTTCTCGCGCATTCGCGCGGAATGGCCGTCGGACGGCCCGCCGATGATGTGGGGGGCGTCGCCGAACATGCCCCCGCGCGAGGTCTCGCAGCTCAACATGAACATCGATGGTGATGCGGGAACGCCGCTCTATCGCTTCGGCGGCGATATCGCCGATGTCGATTTCCTACGCTACGACGTGACGACCCTGGCCTATACGATCCGGCACCAAGGCCGCGCTGCCGTCATCGGTGTCGGCGGCGGGCGCGACCTGCTCTCGGCCTATCTCTTCGGCTTCCGCGACGTCACGGGGGTCGAGCTCAATCCGATCTTCATCGACCTGCTACGGAACAGGTTCCACGAGTACAACCGCCTAGCCAGCCTGCCGGGCATGCGCCTGATCGTTGACGAAGCGAGGAGCTGGTTCGCCCGCACGCCCGAACGCTTCGACGTGGTGCAGATGAGCCTGATCGACACCTGGGCCGCGACCGGTGCTGGCGCGATGTCGCTGTCCGAGAACGGGCTCTACACCGTCCAGGGCTGGCAGCATTTCCTGGGCGCGCTCGCTCCGGCCGGCGTCTTCACCGTCTCCCGCTGGTACGATCCCCAGAACGTCACCGAGACCGGGCGCCTGCTGAGCCTCGCCATGGCCGCGCTGCGGGACCGCGGCGTCGCGCAGCCGGCGAGCCATGTCTACATGGCGGGATCGTCCAACCTCGCCACGCTCATCGTCTCGAACGCGCCGTTCACGGGCCAGGAACTGGCCGTCCTCGACCGGCGCGTGCAGGAGCTGGGCTTCACCGTCCTGCTCAGCCCCGACCGCGCCGTGGGCAATGCCGTGCTCCGGCAGATCGCCGAGGCCGTCACCCCCGCCGACTACCACGCGCTGTCGCGCCAGCATCACCTGGACATGGCGCCGCCGACCGATGACCGTCCATTCTTCTTCAATCAGCTTGTGCTCACCGATCCCGAGTCCATCCGCATCGCGCAACGCGCGGTCGGCGGCGTCGTCAGGGGCAACCTGCTCGCCACGGCGACGGTCGCGATCATCATCGTGCTGTCTGCGATCCTGGTGCTGTTGACGATGGTCGTGCCGGCGCTTCCCACGGTGCGCGCGGTGCCCGGGCAGCTAGCCTGGCTCGGCACGCTCTACTTCGGGCTGATCGGGCTGGGCTTTATGTTCATCGAGATCGGGCTGATCCAGCGGCTTTCGGTCTTTCTGGGCCATCCCATCTACGGGCTGGCGATCGGCCTGTTCGGGATCATCCTCTCAACCGGGCTGGGCAGCCTGCTGTCGGAGCGCCTGCCGCTCGATGTCGGCAACCGCTTCGCGCTCTGGGCGGCGACGCTGGCGGCCTATGTGGCGCTGATGACGTGGTGGTTCCCGGCCCTGGTCCTGGCCTTTGAAGGCCAGAATACGGTGGTGCGGGCCATCGTGGCCCTGGTCGCGATCATGCCGCCAGGGATCCTCATGGGCTTCGGCTTCCCGGCCGGGATGCGACTGGTAAATGCCATCGACAATCGGCCCACCCCCTGGTTCTGGGCGGTGAACGGCGCCGCCGGCGTGCTCGCGGCGAGTGTTGCGATCGGCATCAGCATCCTCCACTCCATCAATGCGAGCCTGTGGGTCGGTGCCGCCTGCTACCTGCTGCTGACACCCATTGGCCTCGTCCTGGGCAGCGCCGGCGCGCGCATCCGGCACGCACTGCTACAGACCGCGGAGTAGCTCCGGCACGCGCGACGCTTCGGCACCAGACAACCGTCGACGCCCGGCGGTTCAACCTCCCTCGATGACGCCAGCGCGGTGCTCGCCCGCCACGGCTTCAAGCGTGCGCTTCATGGTTGCCTCACTCTGCCCTGGGGCGAGCTAGCGGCCTTGCGCCCAATCAGCTCACCTTATGGCGCGAAGGGAGCGAAGCGTCGTTGTCGGCAGCAGCACACCGTGCGAGGCCTTTTCGCCGGCCCGACGAAGCGCCAGGGCATCACGGTCGAGGTGATGGAGCGCGTTCGCCACGGCGCGGGCCATTTATGAGAATGGGTTCCAGCGCATTACGCCGGATACGCGCTCGGCATGCCAGGGCGGCCGAGGCCCGGTAGCTTCAGCGCCGGCCGCCGTAAGTCGAGGCCGGCAACGCCGCCGAGAATGTTGACCTGGATGCCCTCGACCCAGCCGACCGTGACGCCGGCATAGCCGCCGATCGTCAGGCGTATGCCGGTGCGTGATGGCGTGAGGCGGATCCAGCGGCCGTCGTGCGGATAATCCTTGCCGATGGCTGTCGGAGGCAACGTCACCTGCGCTTCAGGTACGGCATCGAGGACCGCGGCGACGAACGTATTCGAGTTCGGCCCCGGCCATACGCGGTAGTCACCGCGATTGCGCCACGAATAGCCCGCGATCGTCGCTTGCATGCGCGGGATCAGAGCCGCGGCCGTGTCCCCATCCGCTGCGAAGATCACCTCGGGGTTGCGGCCGAACCAGCGCCCGTCCGCTGCGAAGCCGTTTACCCGGATCGGGTCGCCCCAGGCCGTGTAGTCGTAGCGCATATACTCCGTCGCACCTTCTGGCTTGAGGACAATCCAGCTGTGGACGGCGAAGACGCCGCGCCAGCTCACCGTCGGCGCCGCAAACACCCGGACCACGGCCGCCGAGTGCTGAGCGGCAGGCGGAAGGTGGCCGATGCTGGAGCGATCAGCGCTCCACCAATCCGCGCCGAGGCTGGTGCGCTGGTGAAGGACAGCAGCGATGCAGAGCGGAAGAATATAAAGCAGCGCGAAGAGCGACAGCCCGAGTTTCGTCAGTGTCATGGGGAAGCCGTATATTTGGTTCAGGTTCGGCTGCCGCAACCCGCCTTCCGTTCTTCGCCCTCTTGCTTGATGACCAGGGCCATACCCGCTCACGGGGCAACTAGCCCTAGGCTGTCACGCATCTTCGCCTTGCTCCGAACCGTATGGCCGGGCACCGAGCTCAGCCGCGGCATCGACGAGGTCGCCAACACCAACGTCGGGCGCGCATCCCGAGAACGAGCGCCGTCGCCGAGGCTGATCCTTTAGTTTGGGGCGGCGCTGAATCGCGGCGCCGCCCCTTGCTGGTTAGGCGGCCTTCCGGTTAACGCGCGCTTCGGCAATCTGCGTCAGCTTCCTGTCGGCGGCATGCTCCTCGTCGAGCGTTTGCTGCAGCACCGAGGCGCAGTCCTGCCGTCCGAGCTGCTTCGCAAAGGCGATCAGCGTACCGTAGCGCGTGATCTCGTAGTGCTCGACCGCCTGCGCTGCCGAGATGATGGCGGCGTCCTTTACGTCGTTGTCGTTCGCGACGCCAAGGATGTCGCTCGCCTCCTCCAGGATGCCGTCCATCGCGGCGCAGGTCGTGCCCTTCGCGGTCTGGCCGTGCATCTTGAACACCTGCTCCAGACGTTGGATCTGGTTCTGCGTCTCGCGGAGATGGTGCTCGAGACCCTGCTTCAGCTGCGGGTCACTGGCCTTTTGAATCATGGTCGGCAGGTTCTTCGCGATTTGCTGCTCTGCGTAATAGATGTCCTGCAGAGTGTGGACGAAGAGATCGTCCAGGTTGTTGATGGACTTCGAGAACAGACCCATTTCGACTTCCTTTCGTGACTGGCGGCTGCGCGGCGCGACACTTGGCAGCGTCGCCGGCGGCGTCAGTCCGAACGCCACCGGACAGGCGTGGGCTTCCCAATGACGCGACGTCGGCTGACTCAAGGCGCCACGAAGCCCTGCGTGATGACGCCCACGTCAGCGTTCGATTCGATCGCGCCGACATCATCGCGGCCACCAGCACCGGCGAGCGCCGTAGCCGGATCGGACCTTCGAGGATCAGCTGCTCGAGCGCCAGCTTGCTGTCCGGCGTCCAGAGCCCGGTCTCCGCACTTTTCTTCTTGCCGCCTTGCTGCTCCATCAGCAGCAGGTCGAGACCGAGCGCGTCGAGCTCGGGCTCGAAGTGCTTGCGAAAGCCATAGCTGTCATAGGCCAGCGCCTTGACCTCGTAAACGCCGACCGTCTCGGCGAGGTGCGCCGCGACGAAATCGAACCCTACCATCCTTCCCGGCGCCGCGTTCAGCCAGCCGTCGCGCACCCAACGCTGGATCATGGTAGGCGCCTCCCCCGAGCAGTTCGCGCGTGCCGAGCCGGTGCTGCGCGCCATCAGCCCAAAGCTGTTCCATGCCGGCGAGGTCGGCGCCGGGCATGTCGTGAAGCTCGCGAACAACGTCGTCTCGGCCAGCGACCGTGCCGTGGCGTTGGAAGCGCTGGCGCTGGCCGCGCGCAACGGTATCGCGCCGCGCCGCGCGGTGGAGATCATGCTGGCCGGCGCCGGCCGTAACGTCTGGTTGGAAGCGCTACCGAATTCCGGCCTGCTCGACGGCGAGGTCACCTCAGGCTTCACGCTCGAGGTGATGCACCGGGATCTCTGTGCCGCGGCGCGGCTGGCCGCGGAGAGCGAGTTGCCCATGCCGGTCGGCGCGGCGGTTCGCGACTTCAACGCGCGCTGCATCGAGGAGCTCGGCCGCGACGCGGAAGGCGACGCCGCGGCCCTGGTCATGGACGGGATCGCCGGCACGCGGATGTTCCGTCGCGCACAATCATGACGGCGTTGCGTCCGGCCGCTGTCTGCGCTCTGGAGTCCTCAAATGGCCTTCCTGATCAGTGTGGGGTTCAGGCGACGGCGGGTAGCCGCTCGATCAGCTTGTCGAGCGTGATCGGGTAGTCGCGCACCCGCACGCCGGTAGCGTTGTGGATGGCATTCGCGATCGCCGCGCCCACGCCGCATAGGCCGAGCTCGCCGACGCCTTTCGCCTTCATCGGCGAGGAGATCGGGTCCACCTCGTCGAGGAAGATTACCTCCTGGTGCGGGATGTCGGCATGCACCGGCACCTCATAGCCCGCGAGGTCGTGGTTGACGAAGAAGCCGTGGCGCCGGTCCACCTCCAGCGCCTCCGTCAGGGCCGCGCCGACGCCCATCGTCATCGCGCCGATCACCTGGCTGCGGGCCGACTTGGGGTTCAGGATGCGGCCGGCTGCGCAGACCGCGAGCATGCGCCGGACGCGCGTCTCGCCGGTGAAGGCGTCCACGCCAACCTCCACAAAGTGGGCGGCGAAGGTGGATTGCTGGTAGCGCTGGGCGAGGTCGCCGTATTCGATCGCGTCCTCGGCGGAGAGGCCGCCTTCGCCTGCGGCCTGCGCGAGCGGCACGGCGCGGTTGCCGGACCGCACCTGCCCGTCGGCGAACTCCGCCTCGGCCGAGTTGAAGCCGACCTTCCGCGCGATCTCCTCGCGCAGCTTCACGCAGGCGGCATAGACGCCGGCGGTGGCGTTGTTGGCGCCCCACTGCCCGCCCGAACCGGCCGAGACGGGGAAGTCGGAGTCGCCCAGCCGGACGACCACCTTGTCCAACGCCACGCCCATCATCTCCGCCGCCGTCTGCGCCATGATGGTGTAGGAGCCGGTCCCGATGTCGGTCATGTCGCTCTCGACCGTGACCACGCCGGCACCGTCCAGCCGCACGCGCGCGCCCGACGTCGTCAGCAGGTTGTTGCGGAATCCCGCGGCCACGCCGACGCCGACCAGCCGGCGCTCCTCGCGCCGTGCACCCGGCGTGGCGTTGCGCCCGTGCCAGCCGAAGCGCTCGGCGCCGAGGCGGAGACACTGCACGAGCTGGCGTTGCGAGAAGGGCCGCTCCGGATGCTCCGGATCGACCTGGGTGTCGTTGACGATGCGGAACTCGACGGGATCCATGCCGAGCTTCTCGGCCATCTCGTCCATCGCGATCTCCAACGCCATCAGGCCTGGCGCCTCGCCAGGGGCACGCATGGCGTTGCCCTCCGGCAGGTCGAGTTCGGCCAGCCGCATCGAGGTCAGGCGATTGGCACCGGCATAGAGAAGCTTCGTCTGCTGCACCGCCGTCTCGGGCTTGCCCCCGGGCAGGTTGCCCGAGGTGCTCTCGTGCGCGATGGCCGTGAGCCTTCCGTCCCGGCCCGCGCCGAGGCGAACGCGCTGGATGGTTGCCGGGCGATGCGTGGTGTTGTTGGCGACGAGGGGGCGCGTGAGCGCCACCTTCACGGGCCGGCCCGCGGCACGCGCGCCGATCGCCGCGAGTACGACGTCGGATCGCAGGAACAGCTTCCCGCCGAAGCCGCCGCCGACATAGGGGCTGTCGACGCGAATGTTCTCCGGAGCGATGCCGAGCGCCTTGGCGAGGTCGCGCTTGGCCCAGGCGATCATCTGATTGGAGGTCCATACGGTGAGCTTCCCGGCGTCCCAGGCGGCGACGGATGCGTGCGGCTCCATCGCCGCGTGGCTCTCGTCGGGGGTGGTGTAGGTCGCGTCGAGCTGCACGGGCGCCGCGGCGAAGGCGCTCTCGAAGTCGCCGATGCGGTCCTCCGCCGGTGCGCCACTGCCCTCGCCGCTATCGCCGCTCACCAGCGGGGCGGCACTGGCAGCCGCGGCGAGATCGAAGCGCCCGGGCTCGCGGACGTAATCCACGGTGAGCCGGGCGGCGGCGTCGCGGGCCTCCTCGAAGCTTTCGGCCACCACGAGGGCAACGGCCTGGTGGTAGTGCTGGACCTCCGCACCCCCGAACAGGACGGCGGCGTTCATCGGCCCATTGGCCAGGGGGGCGATGTCGAGCGTGGTGACGATCGCGATCACGCCGGGCGCGGCCCTGGCGGCCGCGGTGTCGATCGCTGTCACGCGGCCCTTGGCGATGGCTGCGCCGAGGACGACGCCGTAGGCCTGGTTCGGCACGACGTCGTGCCGTTCGTAGGCGTAGGGCGCGGTGCCGGTGGTCTTGAGCGGTCCGTCGATGCGGTCGGTCGGCCGTCCGACGACGCGGAGTTGGTCGATCGGGTTCCGGGTGGTGGGAGTGTCGAATCTCATCGTCTCAGTTCCTCGCCTCGACCAGGACGGAGGCGAGCGCACGTTCCGCCAGGATGACCTTGAAGGCGTTGTCGCGGGTGGGGCGCGCATCGGCCAGGATCGCCGCCATGACAGGCTTGGTGCCGCGCGGCAGCTCGGCCTCCGCATCCTCCACCCGCCAGGGCTTATGGGCAACGCCGCCGAGCGCGATGCGGCCCGTGCCGTCCCGCTGCACGACCGCTGCGACCGAGACCAGCGCGAAGGCGTAGGAGGCGCGATCGCGCACCTTGCGGTATATCTGCGTGCCGCCCGGCGGCCGCGGCAGCGTGACCGCGGTGATGAACTCGCCGGTCGCCAACGCCGTCTCGATGTGCGGCGTGTCGCCGGGCAGGCGGTGGAATTCGGCGATCGGGATACGCCGCGTGGTGCCGTCCGCCTTGACCGTCTCTACCACCGCGTCGAGCGCGCGGAGCGCCACCGCCATGTCGGAGGGATGCGTCGCGATGCAGGCGTTGCTCGCACCGATGACCGCGAGCCCCCGCGTGGCGCCGCCGATCGCCGCGCAACCCGATCCGGGCCGGCGTTTGTTGCAGGGCATGTTGGTATCGTAGAAATAAGGGCAGCGCGTGCGCTGGAGCAGGTTGCCCGCAGTGGTGGCCTTATTCCGCAGCTGGCCCGTCGCACCGGCTAGCAGCGCGCGGGCCAGCACGCCGTAGTCCCGCCGCACCCGCGCATCCGCCGCGAGGTCGGTGTTGCGCACGAGCGCGCCGACCCGCAGCCCGCCCTCTGGCGTCGGCTCGATCCGGTCGAGGCCGACGCCGTTCACGTCGATCAGGTGGGCCGGCGTCTCGACCTGAAGCTTCATGAGGTCGAGCAGGTTCGTGCCGCCCGCGATGAACCGCGCACCGGGGGTCTGCGCCGCCGCGGAGGCTGCCTCGGCCGGGCTGCGCGCGCGCTCGTAGGTGAAGGGTCTCATGCGGGCCTTCCCGCGACCTCGGTGATCGCGTCAACGATGTTGGAATAGGCGCCGCAGCGGCAGATGTTGCCGCTCATGCGCTCGCGGATTTCCTCCGCGCTGAGCCGCGGGGGTGCCGTCAGGTCGGCGGTGACGTGACTTGGGATGCCGGCTTCGATCTCCTCCAGCATCGCGACCGATGCGCAGATCTGGCCGGGCGTGCAGTAGCCGCACTGGTAGCCGTCGTGCCGCACGAAGGCGGCCTGCATCGGATGGAGGTTGCCAGGCTGACCCAGTCCCTCGATCGTCGTGACCTCGTCGCCCTCGTGCATGACGGCGAGGGTCAGGCAGGAATAGATCCGCCGCCCGTCCACGATCACCGTGCAGGCGCCGCACTGGCCGTGGTCGCAGCCCTTCTTGCTGCCGGTGAGCTGCAGGTGCTCGCGCAAGGCGTCGAGCAGCGTCGTCCGCGTATCGAGATCGATCGTCCGGCCCTTGCCGTTCACGGTGAGTGAGACCCGCGAAAGGGCAGGCACTCCCGCGACGGGAACGCCCGCAGATATGCCTTGGGCAGCTGCTTCTGGCGCCGCAGAAGCGGCCACCGTGGACGCGACCGGGGCGGTGATCGCGGCGCGTCGGGTCACCGCGGGTGCATCGGGATGTTGCATCGTACATCAAATCCTTCTTCGGTCTTGAAATGCCACTCGCGGCAGGGCCGACGGTGTGAACGCGCGGATTCGCCGTCCGATCACCGAGGCGCGAGATTATCGAACCAGTAGGAGGCGGCCCCATGCGTCAGCACGGCGTTCTCCGTGGTAAATCCGCCGTCAGGTCCCATCAGCAGCGCGCCGACGTTCGCCACCTCGTCCGGCGTGCCGGCAAGCCCGACCGTGGAGAGCTCGATCAGGCGCAGCTCAGGCTCGGCAGGGCGCCATCGCGGCACTGGATCAGGGCTATGCACGCGGGGCACAACCTGTGGGCGCTCTGCGACCGGCCACCTGACAGCTTTCCGAATCGCTCAATCGGCTCGGCGACGGCTTGGCTGCGTCGACCGCGCCGGCTGGCAGGATCAGCATCAAGGCCACCGAGATCGCCAGCAGCAGCAACGCACTGGCGCCGGTCAGGGCTGCTTCCGCACCTTGGGCAATCGCCGAGGCAGCGGTGAGGCCCGTTTCGGCTGCGGCAGCGATCGCTGCCATCAGGCTAAGACCCACGGCGTTGCCGAGTTGGTGCGCAACGTTCACCGCGCCAGAGGCGGCGCCGGCGTCCCGCTGTGCCGTGCGGGCGATGCCAGACGCCGTCAGTGGCCAAAGCAGATGCCCTGGCCAGCGCGGATCAGCACCATCGGCAGCGCGGTGTCAGTGAGGTAGCCGCTGTCCACGCCGGCACGGCTTAGCCAAGCCACGCCGCCGAAGGTCAGTGGAGTTGAAGT
>NZ_JBNXUM010000049.1:0-35232 GCF_050563545.1 Falsiroseomonas sp. HW251 | reverse complement strand
CCTCGGTTCAGGCGACGGGTGTCGGCAGCGGCTTTCCGTCCATCTGCGCTTCCAGATTCGCCCGCATCAGCGCGCCCATGGCCTTGCGCGTCTCCACCGTGCCGGACGCGGCGTGGGGCTGCAGCACCACGTGGTCGAAGGTCGCGAATTCCGGGTCGATGGCGGGTTCGTTGTTGAAGACATCCAGCCCCGCCGCCGCGATGCGCCGTTCGCGCAGCGCCGCGAGGAGCGCGGCCTCGTCCACCACCGATCCCCGCGCGACGTTGCAGAACATCGCGCCCGCGGGCAGCGCATCGATGGCCGCCTTGTCCACCAGGCCCCGCGTCGCCGCGCCGCCGGCAGCGGAGACCATCAGGATGTCCACATTACGCGCCATCGCGGCGGGCGTGGGATACCAGGCATAGGGCACGTCCTTCATCTGCCGCGCGCTGTAGCTGATCGGCATGCCGAAGGCCTCGCAGCGCCGCGCGATGGCGGCGCCGATGCGGCCCAGCCCAACGATGCCGATGCGCTTGCCCCAGACGCGGGTGGTCAGCGGGAAGCTGCCCCTGGACTTCCAGGATCCGTCGCGGACCCACGCGTCGGCAGCCGGGATGCGCCGGGCCGCGGCCAGCAACAGGCCGATGGCGAGGTCGGCCACTTCTTCGGTCAGCACGTCCGGCGCGTTCGTCACGCGGATGCCGCGCGCCTTCGCGGCCTCGACGTCGATCAGGTCGTAGCCCACGCCGTAGCAGGCGATGATCTCGACCTTGGGCAGCGCGTCCATCAGCGCGGCATCGGCGCCGATCTCGCCCTTGGTTGAGATCGCGCGGATCGTGTCCCGCCCGCGTGCCAGCAGCGCGGCCTTGTCCTCGGCCGCGTAATAGAGGTGCAGGTCGAAGCGCTCGCTCAGTGCCTCGAGGTCCCAGGCCGGCAGCTCGCCGACGATGAGCAGGCCAGGCTTGGTCACGCGATCTTCCCCCCGAGCTCGTCCTCGACATGGACGCGGATGATCTCGTCGAAGCTCTTCTCCGCCTTGAAGCCCAGCGACTCCGCACGACCGGCGTCGAACTGCCGCGGCCAGCCCGCGACGATCTTGCCGATCGTCTCGTCGGGCTCCCGCCTGATCAGCGCCACGGCCTTGTCGCCCGCGACGCGGCGCAGCGCCTCGATCTGCTCGGCGACCGTCGCGGCGAGCCCCGGCATGGTCAGGTTGCGCCGCGCGCCCATCGGTGCCGTGTCCAGCGTCGCGGCATGCACCAGGAACGCCACCGCCGCGCGCGGCGAGGCATGCCAGTGCCGCACCGTGTCGGGCACCGGCAGCACCGCGGGCTGGCCGACCAGCGGCTCCCGCAGGATGGAGCTGAAGAAGCCGCTCGCGGCCTTATTCGGCTTGCCCGGCCGGATGCAGATGGTGGGCAGGCGGATCCCTACGCCGTCGAAGAAGCCGCGGCGGGAGTAGTCCGCCAGCAGCAGTTCGCCGATCGCCTTCTGCGTGCCGTAGCTCGTCAGCGGCGTCGTAAAGAACTCGTCGTTGATGGCGTCCGGGAAGGGCGCGCCGAAAACGGCGATGGAGGAGGTGAAGACTACGCGCGGGTTGTAGGGCTGCTTCAGCCCCTGCTGGCGGATGGCCTCGAACAGATACCGCGTGCCGTCGAGGTTGATGCGGTAGCCCTTGTCGAACTCCGCCTCCGCCTCGCCCGAGACGATGGCGGCGAGGTGGAAGATCAGGTCGGGGCGGGACGCCACCATCTTCGCGGCCTCGCCGGGCGCGGAGAGGTCGGCGGCGACCGTGGAGGAGGAGATGTGGTCCGGCGCCTCGGGCTCGATCACGTCCACCAGGCTGAGGCGGCGGATCGGCTTCCCGCCGATCGCGCCATCCCTGGCGATGCGGGCGACGAGCTTGCGGCCGACCATGCCGGCGGCGCCGATGACGAGGACGTGCATCTTCCTTCCCCTACCTCTTCAGTCCTGAAGCCCTCTCCCCCGCCTATGGGGGAGAAGGTTGGGTGAGGGGGACGTGACGGTGAAGGATCCCGTTCTTCGTCCTGCGCGCCCCCTCACCCATCCCTCTCCCCCCTGCAGGTGGAGAGGGCAAGAAGTCACAACGCGCCGGCGGTCTGCGCGCCGGCTTCCTCCGCCGTGATCAGGCGGTTCTCGAACCAGAGTGCCGCGGCAACCCGCGACATCGCCGCCCCGTCATGCCCGATGCCGGCGACAGGCACCAGACGCCAGTTGCAGGCGGTGTTGCGCCTTGCGGCCTCGGCCTGGCCGGCCTTGAGGTAGTGATGCGCGCGGGCGAAGCGGTGTGGGCCCTGGGCGATCGCCTCGGGCTGGGATGGCAGGGACGGGCCCTGCGTCTCGGTATCCTGGTCGCCGGCGAGAATCGTCAGGGGATAAGCCAGCAGCTTTACGAGTTCCTGGTGCGTCACGCCGATGCCGCCGAGGCCCGCGGGGAAGCGCGTGTCGAGCGTCGGCAGGGAATACCAGCCGGCATTGCCCGCGATCACCGCTTCCAGCGCATCGTGCTTCTGCGTGGAGAGAAGCCGGTGCGCAAACTGCCCGCCGGCGGAATGGCCGAACAGATACGCTCTCGCCCGACGCGTCACGCCCGCGGCCTGCAGCGCCGCGAAGACGCGCAGCGGGATGGCGTAGGCCCAGGAGTCGCGCGGGCGCACGCGATCGCCCTCCAGCACCAGGCCGTTGTTGTAGTGCTCGGCCTGTGGCCAGTGCAGCGCGACGAAGGTGGGTGCGACCAGCAGCAGCCCGTGGCGGTCCGCCGCCGGGATCCAGAAGTCGCGGTATTCGTCGCCGTTGCGCAGCATGCCGTGCTGGATCAGCACGACGGGGCTGTCGGGCGTGAAGCCCTCGGGCCGGTAGCAATGCAGCGTGACCGGGCGCTCGGGATCGCAGGCCGGGTCCAGCCAGGGGATCGCGGCGCGGCCCGGTGCGGACAGCGCCGTCGCAAGGTCGGGGGTCACTCGGGCCTGATTTCCTGGGCGAGCGTCGTCTGGTCCATGCGGCCCTGGTATGTCAGGCCGCGGCGGAAAGCCCAGACGGCGCTCTCGAAATGAATGGGGATGACCGCCATGCGGTCCAGCGCGACGCGGCTGGCATCGCGCAGCAGCCCGTCGCGCGCGGCGTCGTCCATGGTGGTCAGCGACGCCATGGCCGGGCGGTCGAACTCGGCATCCGACCAGCCGCTGTAGTTGCTGGTGCCGACGCCGCGGTCGCGATCGGTGGTCACCATCCAGGTCCGGAAGAAGAGCAGCGTCTCCTCCGCGCTCGCCGACCAGCCGCCCATCGGGACGGAGAAGTCGCGCCGCGCACGACGGGTGAAATAGACGTTGGACGGCATGGCATCCACCTCCGTCCGGACGCCGATCCGGGTGAAGTACTGTGCCAGGGCCTGGGCGATGCGGCCGTCATTGACGTAGCGGTTGTTGGTGGCGTGCAGCGTCACGCTGAAGCCGTTGGGATAGCCGGCTTCGGCGAGCAGCACGCGGGCGCGGGCAGGGTCGTAGGGCAGCACGGGCAGGCCCGGGATGATGCCGCGCATGCCGTCCGGCAGGAACTGCGCGGCGGGCGTCGCGAGCCCGTCCATGATGCGCTGCGCGATGGCGTTGCGGTCGATGGAGAGCGACAGCGCCTGGCGCACGCGCGGATCGCGCAGCGGGTTTGGCCCGTTGCCGCCGTTGACGAAGGGCGCGGGCTCGCGCTGGTCCATCTGAAGGAAGATCAGCCGCGTGGTCGGCGCGACGGCAAGGCGGACATTCGCGTTATCCCGCAGGCGCGGGATGTCGGCGGTGGCCGGCGCCTCCACGACGTCGTGGTCGCCGGCGAGGAGGCCTGCCATGCGCGGCCCGTTCGCGGTCACGGGCTGCAGGCGAACGGTCTGCCAGGTCGGCTTCTCGCCCCAGTAGTCATCGTTGCGGACGAGCTCGCTGGCGCCGCCGCGGCCGAAGCTGCGCATCCGGAAGGGGCCGGTGCCGATCGCAGCACCCCCGTCATTGAACTGCGCCAGCGTCGGCCAGGGCCCCTGGCCGCCGCAATTCGTCGCGGGATCGAAGGCGATTGGCCGGTCCGCCACCAAGCCGCGCGGGATGATGCGCAGCGCCGACAGGTCGGAGGGCAGCAGCGGCTCCGGCTCCTTCGTCGCGATGACGACAACGTCCGGCGATTCGGCCTCGACGCGCGCGAGGCGACGGACGGTGGCGGAATAGCTGACCGCGAGCTCGTTCTCGTTGTTCAGGATCCGGCAGTAGGAGAAGACGACGTCGGCCGCGGTGAAGGCCTGCCCGTTGTGGAAGCGCACGCCGGGGCGGAGCCGGAAGACCCAGGTGCGGTCGTCACGGCGCGACCAGGACACGGCCAGCGAAGGCTGCGCCTTCAGCCGGGCGTCGAGCTCGACCAGCGATTCGAAGACGTGGTCGTGCAGCGTCGAGTTCGGCGCCGCGGCGTAGTGGTGCGGATCGGCAGCGGTCGGCTCGGCAGCCATGGCGATGCGGAGCGTCTGGGCCTGCGCGTGGCCCGCGAGCAGCAGGCACGCGACACCAGCAGCCAACCAGTTCCGCATGCACTCCCTCCTCCGCACCGCGCTCGCCTCCCTCGCTTGCCGGGGGAGCGAGGCTCCCGTGCGGATCATGGACTGCCCGGACCGGCGCGTCACGTCACCCGGATGTTCCGGAACTGCCAGGGATCGCTGGCGTCCACATCCTCCGGGAAGAGCCGCCCGCGGTCCTGCAGCGGGGTCCAGTCGGAATAGACGCCGACGACCTCGCCGAGATAGGGCGCGCAGATCGCCAGCACGCGGTCGAAGTCGATCTCGTCGGATTCCACCACGCCGCGGCGCGGATTCTCGATCGCCCAGATCAAGCCGGCCAGCACCGCGGCCGTCACCTGCAGCGACGTCGCGTTGTTGTGCGGGGCGACGCGCCGCGCCTCCTCGATCGTCAGGCGCGAACCATACCAATAGGCGCCCTTCGCGTGGCCGAGCAGCAGGACGCCCAGCTCGTCCATGCCCGAGACGATCTCGTCCGTCATCAGCCGCTTCTCCGGCTGCATCTCCCAGTTCTTGCCGGCGAGCTCGTGGATGGACAGCACGGCGTCGTCGCAGGGGTGGTAGGCGTAGTGCACGGTCGGGCGGTAGCGCACGGACCCCTCGGCATTCCGCGCGGTGTAGTAGTCCGCCATCGAGATGCTCTCGTTGTGCGTGATCAGGAAGCCGTGGAACGGGCCCTCGAGCGGTGTCCAGCTCCGCACGCGCGTGCTCGCGCCCGGCCTCATCAGGTAGATCGCGGCGTCGCAGCCGAAGCCGTGGCGGTGGCCATCGGGCGGCAGCGCCTTCTCATGCGTCCCCCAACCGAGCTCCGCGGGCTGGCTGCCCTCGCCCACGAAGCCGTCCACCGACCAAGTATTAACGAACTCGCCGGGCTTCTTGGGATGGTTCCCGACCTGGGTGTCGCGCTCCGCGATATGGATGACCTTGACGCCGAGCCTCTCGGCGACCGCGGCCCAGGCCGCGCGATCGGCGCTCGGCGGCGGCGTCGCGATCGGCGCGCCGGTGTCGCGCGCGATGTCGAGCAGCGCCTGCTTGACGAAGTGGCTGACCAGGCCGGGGTTGGCGCCATGCGCGGTGACGGAGGTCGGGCCGCCGAGCGCCGCCTCGCGCAGCGCGATCGCCTCCTCGCGCATACCGTAGTTCGACCGCTGCGAGGGCGTGAGCGCGGGATCGGTGTAGCCGCCGGCCCAAGGCTCCACGACCGTGTCGAGGTAGAGCACGTCGAGCTCTTGGCAGAGCTTCATCAGCTCCACCGAGGAGACGTCCACCGACAGGTTCAGCAGGAAGTCGCCCTTCGACAGCCGCGGCACCAGCAGGTCGCGCATGTTGTCGCGCGTGACGGCCTGCTCGACGAAGGCGATGCCGTACTCCGCCGCGACCTCGCGCCCGCGCGGCTCGGCGGTCACGATGGTGATCTTCTCGGCAGGCAAGTCGATGTGGCGCAGGATCAGCGGCAGCACGCCCTGGCCGATCGAGCCGAAGCCGAGCATCACCAGGCGGCCATGGAAGGCGACATGCTTCATCGCAGAGAAAACTCCTATCGTGGGGACCGAGGGCCGCTCACGCGGCCTTCGTCATCTCGTAGCCCGGCGTCATCAGCAGCGGCGCATCCGCGACCTCGACGATGCCGGCCTTGTCGAAGCCGTTGAAGGCGGTGCGCAGGCTCGCGCCATAGGCGCCGAGCTGTCCCACCTCGATCCAGTCCCCCTCGGCCACATCGGCCGGCAGCAGGAAAGGACCCGCCATCCGGTCCGCGCTGTCGCAGGTCGGGCCGAAGAAGGCAAACGGCAGTTCCGTGGCGCTGCTGTCGCGCAGCAGCCGGACGGGGAAGCGGAAGCCCGGCGCCCCGGCATCCGACAGCGCGCCATAGACGCCGTCATTGACGAAGAGCTCGAGCCCCCGGCGGTGCTGCACCTGCAGCACGACGGAAGTGCCGGCAGCGACCAGCGCGCGCCCCGGCTCGGCCCAGAGTGCCAGGCCCTGCAGCCTGTTCGCCTTCACCGCGTCGGCGATGGCGCCGCAGAAATCGGCGAGCGGCGCCGGCACGATGTCGGGATAGGCGACAGGGAAGCCGCCACCGACGTCGAGCAGGTCCACGGCGACCCCGGCCTCCCGGATCACCGACGCCGCCAGCGCGATAGCGCGCGCATAGGCCGCAGGCTCCAGGCACTGGCTGCCGACATGGAAGCTGACGCCGAGCATCGCCGCATGCGGCCGCGCCGTGCGCAGCAGCGCCACCGCGTTGGCGGGCTGCGCGCCGAACTTGCCGGAGAGGTCGTACATGGCACCGCCCTTCGGCAGCGCGAGCCGCACGACCAGGCCCCTGCCCTCCCCGGTCTCCTCCAGCAGCTTCGCCAGCTCCTCCGCGCTGTCGAGGACGAAGTCGCGCACGCCATGGCGCTGCCAGGCCTCGCGGATCGCGCCGCGCGGCTTGACGGGGTGCATGAAGTGGATCGCCGCGTCCGCGAACATGCTGCGCACCAGCCGCACCTCGCCGATCGAGGCGCAGTCGAAGCGCCGCACACCGCCGCGCCACAGCGCGCGCAGCACCGCGGGTTCCGGGTTGCACTTCACGGCATAGAGCGTCTCGCCGGGGAAGGCGGCCAGGAAGGATCGCGCCGCGTTCTCCATCACGGCCGGGCGCAGGCAGTGCACCGGCTCCTCCGGGCGCAGGCGCGCGATCAGCGCGTCCACGGAGCGGGGAAGCTTCTCGGCGGTTCGACGCGGGCCGCTGACGGCGCCGCGGAAGCGGATGTCGGTCATGGCAGGAGTTCCGGACGCAAGGTGGCGGGACGCCCCGCCGCCGCGGCCCGAAGGCGCGGCGGCGGGGAAGGAGGGAGCCACGAGGCAACCTGTCGCGGCCCTCCGTTGCCGGAGCGCCGCGCATGGGCATCGCGCAGGCATGACGGCTCGCCCCGTTGCGGGGTGCGGCCGTCACGCCGGGCGGATGGCCTCAGGCGCTGGCTGGATCGCGAGTGGGACTCGCGCCGCGGCGATCAGGCGACACAGGTGGCTCCCTCGAACCTTCCGGCCCACTGGCGACCGGACTGAGCAAGAGACGCGTCCCGTCGTTGCTTGTGGCCCTTCAGCGGGCCTCGCGGCACGTGCGATGGCGTCGGAACGCCGGGCGGGGGCAGGCCCCCGCACCGACGGCCGGATAAATAGCGGCGGTCCTCCGGGACTTCAAGCAGTTTTTCGGCGGCCTCTCGCGGCCTCGCGGCGGGTCGCCTGCTCCTTCGAAGGAACGCCGGAAGAGTTACCGTTCATGACACTCACCCCGCCCTGCAGAGATACTCCCAGGCCACCGTCGCCGCGGCGAGCGCGGTGATTTCCGAGACGTCGTAGGCCGGCGCGACCTCCACCACGTCCATGCCGCGGAAATCCAGGCCCCCGATCCGGCGCAGCACCGCCTGCATCTGCCACGACGCCAGGCCGCCGACCTCCGGCGTGCCGGTGCCGGGCGCGAAGGCCGGGTCGAGCGCGTCGATGTCGAAGGAGAGATAGGCCGGCGCATCCCCCACCACCTCCCTCACCTTCGCCGCCACGGCGGCGGGCGAGGTGTCGTGCACGTCCAGCGCCGACAGCACCGTCACGCCGCGCGAGCGCGTCCAGTCCATGATCTCGGGCTCGACCGGCGAGCGGATGCCGATCTGGATCATGCGGCGCGGGTCCACCACGCCCTCCTCCAGCGCGTGGAAGAAGGGCTGCCCGTGGGAGAATCGCTGGCCGAAGCTCTCGGGCCAGGTATCGAGATGCGCGTCGAAATGCACGAGCGCGAGCGGCCCACCGACCCGCTTCGCCAGCGCCCGGAGCAGCGGCAGCGAGATGCCGTGCTCGCCCCCCAACGCGACCAGGTGCTCGTGCTGCGCGGCCTGCTGCTCGATCAGTGCCAGAGAAGCCTGGAGGTCGCCGAGTGCCAGGGTGAAGTCGCCGACATCGGCGAGCGGCAGGGCGCGGGGATCGACGCGCGTCGTGGGATGCGAGCCGTCCACCAGCATGCGCGACGCCCGCCGGATTGCCGCCGGCCCGTCACGCGTGCCGGCGCGGTTTGTGGTGCCGAGGTCGAGCGGGACGCCGGCAATGGCGATCGCCCCGGCATCCCTCAGCGGCAGGCCGAGGAAGCCGGGAGGGGTGGCGAAGGTCGGGACCAGGGTCATGGCGCGCAGCCTGCCCCGATCGGGCGCCCCGGCGCCAGTCAGATCAGGTCACGCCCTGACGTCCATCGCGCTGCGCAGCCCGTCGCTCAGCAGGTTGAAGCAGATGCTTGTCGCGAAGATGCAGAGCCCGGGGAGAATCGCAATCAGCGGCTGGCTGTAGATCGCCGTCCGCAGCGTATTCAGCATCAGCCCCCACTCCGCCTCCGGCGGCCGCGTCCCGAGTCCGAGGAAGGACAGGCCCGAGGCCAGGATCATGGAGACGCTGATCAGGCTCGTCGCATAGACGAAGACCGGTCCCAGCACGTTGGGCAGCACATGCACCCGCACGATGGACAACGCCCCTGCCCCGGTCGCCCGCGCGGCCTCGACGTAATCGAGATTGCGGACGGAGGTCGTCGTGCTCTCCGCCACGCGGATGATCTGCGGGATGAAGACCAGCGTCAGCGCGAACATCGCGTTCGACACGCCGGGCCCCAGCGCCCCGCTGACCGCGACCGCCAGCAGGACCGAGGGGAAGGCGTAGAACACGTCGGTGGTGCGCATGATCGCCATGTTCACCCAGCCCCCCGCGAAGCCCGCAAGTACGCCGAGCGCGCCGCCGACGGCGAAGGCGATCAGCACCGGCGTGATGCCGAGGAACCAGGACAGCCGCCCGCCATAGAGAAGCCGCGTCAGCATGTCCCGCCCGAGTTCGTCCGTCCCGAGCGGATGGTTAGGGAAGCCGATGGGGCGCAGCCGCCGGATCATGCTGGTCTGGAAGGGATCATGGGGCGCGATCCAAGGTGCGAGCAGGATCGCGACGAACATGGCCAGCAGGATGCCGCCGCAGACCAGTGTGACGGGATCGCGCGAGAGGCGGCGCGCCACGCCGTGCCAGTAGCCCCGCGCACGCGGCGCCGGCGTGGCGGCGCCCGGGACGGCTTGCGGCATCGGCGTCATGCCCGCCGGATCCTGGGATCGAGCAGCGTCTGCAGTATGTCCACCGCCAGGTTCAGCACGACGAAGAACAGCGCCAGCACCAGGATCGTGCCCTGCAGCAGCGGGATGTCGCGCTGGAAGATCGCGCTGTTCAGCAGCAGGCCCGTGCCGGGCCAGGAGAACACGGTCTCCACCAGGATCGATCCGCCCATGAGGTAGCCGAGCTGCAGCCCCATCACCGCGAGCACGCCGGGCGCGGCGTTCTTCACGACATGCCAGGCGATCCCGCCGCGCCGCAGCCCCTTGCCGCGCAGCGTCGTCACGAAATCCTGGCCAAGAATTTCGGCCACCGCGCCGCGGACGGTCCGCGTTACGATGCCCATCGGGATGACAGAAAGCGTGACGGCCGGCAGGACGAGGAACCTGATGTGCTCCCAGTCCGGCGCCCAATCCGCGGAGCTGCCCGGTCCCGCCCCCATCGCGGGCAGCAGGCCGAGCGTCACGCTGAACACCACCACCAGCACCATCCCCAGCCAGTAATGCGGCACCGACACGCCGGCCGAAGCCAGCCCGACCGCGAGCTTGTCCACGACGGTCCTGCGCAGCGCGCCGGCTATCGCGCCGAAGGTCATGCCGAGGGCGAAGCCGATCGCCGACGCCACCAGCGCCAGCATCACGGTGTTGCCGACGGCCGCGCGCACCTCGTCCAGCACGGGCCGACCGGTGCCGAGCGACTTGCCGAGATCGCCATGCAGCGCGCGCCAGACCCAGATGCCGAACTGCTCGGGCAGCGTGCGATCGAGGCCGTAATCGCGGCGGATCTGCGCCACCACCTCGGCCGGCGCATCGGCCGGCGCGATGGCGCTGACGGGATCGCCCGGCGCGATATGCACCAGCAGGAAACAGACCAGGCTGACGGCGAGTGAGATCGGCACGGCGTAGAGCACGCGGCGCAGCAGATAGGTCAGCATCGTCAGGCCGCCTCCGGCACCATCAGACAGCGTGCGGCGCGGCCGGGCTGGGGCCGCCGAGGTTCGGGCGCGTGCGTCAGGCAGGACGGCTCCGCATAGCCGCAACGCGGCGCGAAGGCGCAGCCGCGCGGCAGCTGTTCCAGGTTCGGCGGGGCGCCGGGGATGGTGGCCAGCGGCTTGCCGCGCATCCTCGCATGGACGGTGGCTTCCAGCAGCCCCTGCGCATAGGGGTGCAGCGGGGATCGCAGCAGGGCGGAGACCGGTCCCTCCTCCACGAAGCGGCCGGCATACATGACGGCGATGCGGTCCGCGACTTCGCTGGCAACGCCGAGATCATGGGTGACGAAGATCACGCCCATCCCGAGTTCCTGCTGCAGCCGGCGCAGCAGCAGCAGGATCTGGATCTGGACGGTGGCGTCCAGCGCCGTGGTGGGTTCATCGGCCAGCAGCAGCTTCGGCCGGCAGGACAGCGCCATGGCGATCATCGCGCGCTGGCGCAGGCCTCCCGACAGCTCATGCGGATAGGCCGCGAGGCGACGCTGCGCCGAGGGGATCTGCACGAGTTCGAACAGCTCCAGCGCGCGGCGTTCCGCATCGGCCTGGCTCACGCCGCGCTCGTGGCGGCGGATCGTCTCGGTAATCTGGCGGCCGACGGTGAAGACGGGGTCGAGCGCGGTCATAGGCTCCTGGAAGATCATGGAGACGACGCCGCCGCGGATGTCCTCCATCTTCCGCTCCGACGCGCCGGCGATGTCGTGCCCGGCGACGCGGACTGTGCCGGTCATCTGCGTCCGCCGCGCCGGGTTCAGCCGCATCAGCGCGCGCAGCGTCACCGACTTGCCCGATCCGGACTCGCCGAGGATGCAGAGCGCCTCCTGCGGCGCCAGGTCGAAGTCGACGCCATTGACCGCATGCACCGTCGCATCGCGGGTGACGAAGCGGATTTGGAGGTCGCGCACATGGACCAGCGGTTCGGTCATGCCGCAAAACGCTCCGCGGCCGAGTGCCCGCTGCCAGGCGTGACCATCAGGCAGGCCGCGAGCTGGCCGCCCGGCGCCGGCGCCAGCGGCGGGATGACCTCGGCGCAGACGCCCTCGGCCAAGGTACAGCGCGTCCGAAAACGGCAGCCCGAGGGCGGGTTCACGGGGTTCGGCGGATCGCCGGTCAGCGGCGGTTCCTCGCGCCGGCGGTCCGGATCCATGGACGGGCGGCTGTCCAGCAGCGCCGCGGTGTAGGGATGCGCGGCCGCGGCATAGATCGCCTCCATCGGGCCGATCTCGACGGCCCTGCCGAGATACATCACCAGCAGCCTGTCCGCCATGTACTGCACAACGTTCAGATCGTGGCTGATGAACAGGTAGGTGAGGCCGAAGCGCTCCTTGAGTTCCGTCAGCAGGTTCAGCACCTGCGCCTCAACCGACTTGTCGAGCGCGCTGACGGGCTCGTCCAGGATCAGCAGCCGCGGCCGCAGCGCCAGAGCGCGCGCGATGTTCACGCGCTGCCGCTGCCCGCCCGAAAGCTCATGCGGATAGCGCCGCCCGAACTGCCCGGGGTTCAGGCCCACGGCTTCCAGCAGTTCCTCCGCGCGCCGCAACGCATCGCGTTTCGCGACGCCGTGCACGGTAGGGCCGAAGGCGATGGAATCCGCGATGGTCAGGCGGGGGTTGAGCGAGGCGTAGCTGTCCTGGAAGACCATCTGCACCTGACGGCGGTATTCCTTAAGCGGCATCTCGCGCGATCCGACGACGCGGCCGTCGAAGACGACCTCGCCCGCGCTCGGCTCAATCAGCGCCATAATCAACCTAGACGCCGTGGACTTGCCGCAGCCGCTCTCGCCGACCAGGCCCAGCGTCTCGCCCTTCAGGATGTCGAAGTCGAGCCCGTCCACCGCGCGGACGACGCCGCCCTTGCCTTTCAGCGGAAAGTGCCTCGCGAGGCCGCGCACGGATAGCATCGGCTGGGCGGGCCCGCCCAGGTCGGGCAGCGCCGGCAACACCAGGTCGGACATGGTCAGGACAGCGTCGTCAGGTCCTGGAACCAGTGCTGCGCCTGGACATAGCCGCGCACGTTCCGCCCCAGCACATGCGGGTTGGTGTCGTGCACCACAAAGACCAGCAACGCCTGGTCCACCACGCGCTCATGCACGCGGGCCATCAGCCGGTCCTGCTCCGCGGAATCGAAGCTCTGCATGGCCTGGTCGATCAGCGCATCGGTATCGGCGTCGCGGTAATGCGACCAGTTCACCCCTGTCGGCGCGATCTGGTTGGAGTGGAAGAAGCGTACCAGCGCGTAGAGCGGATCCGACGTCACATAGGCCACGTTGTTCGCGGTGATCCCGCGCATCGACTCATGCGCCGCGCCGTTCCGCCAGGCGGTGTAGAGCACCTCGAGCTCCACCGGCTGGAACTCGACCGCGATGCCGACCTCGCGCCAGGCCTGCTGGATGTATTCGTTCATCGGCATCGAAAGCATCTGACCCGACCCGCCGGTCGCCACGATGAAGCGCGTGCGCAGCGGGTTCTGCGGGCTGAACCCGGCTTCCCGGATCAGCCGCCGCGCCTCGTTCGGGTCGTACTTCACCTGGAAGCTCGGATTGCCGAACCACGGCGAGGAGCGGTCCACCACGCCCTCGGCCGGCTTCGCCAGCCCGTTCAGCAGCTGCACGATGTCGGCGCGGTTGATTGCGAGGTTCGCTGCGCGGCGCAGGCGCAGGTCGCGCCACGGCGAGCCGTCCAGCAGGCTCAGATGGTAGTTCCAGACATGCGGCGTGACATTCTCCACCAGCCGCATTCCCGCGCGCTGCAGTTGGGGGACCATGTCGAGCGCCGGCGTCTCGATCATGTCCACCTGGCCCGAAAGCAGGGCATTGGTGCGCGTCACCGCATCCGGCGCGCAGACCAGCACGACGCGATCGACCTTCGGCACACGGTTCGGGTGCCAATAGGCCGTGTTCTTCACGAGCTCCGCGCGTTCCCGCGGCACCAGCCGCGCCAAGCGGAAGGGTCCGGTGCCGGACGGCTCCATCGCGAAGCGCTCCCAGCTCCGCCCGACCTTCTCGTATTGCGCCGGGGAGGAGACCAGGAACCACAGCAGCTGGTACGGGAACAGGCTGTCCACGGACTTCGTGGTCAGCTCCACCGTCGTCGCGTCGACCTTGCGCCACGACGCCAGAGAGGGCAGGCGCGGGCGGACCTGCGCGGCCTGGCGCTGATCGAAATGCGGCGCCTGCGGGTTCATCACCTTCTCGAAGTTCCAGATCACCGCGTCGGCGTCGAAGGCGGAGCCGTCATGGAAGGTGACGCCGGTTCGCAACCGCAGCACCCACTTCTTCCGGTCGGCGGGATCGGTCTCCCAGCTCGTCGCGAGACCCGGCACCAGCTTCCCCGGGCGGTCCGCGACGTCCATCTCCCAGGCGATCAGCGGGTCGTAGATGGAATGGCCGGTGAACTGATAGGCGCCGGCACCGCGGTCGGGCTGGCCCGTGGTCTGCGGGATGTCCGCCATGGAGATGCCGTAGCGGATGACGCGCTCGGCCTGGGCCTCGGCGGGCGTCGGTGCCCAAATTCCAGGCAGGACGGCAAGGCCCGAAGCGCCCATGAGGGCGCGGCGCGACAGCGACATGACGAACTCCCGGTGTTGGTGGCCCCGCGCTTCGCAGGCGCGTGCCCCGCGCAAGGCAAGGCGCGTGCCACCAGCAACCGATTGCGTCGAGGCGCCGGCTACCCCTCCAGCGTCGCGTCCAGCGTGATCTCCGCGTTCAGCACCTTGCTGACCGGGCAGTTCGCCTTGGCCGCCGCGGCAAGCTCGTCGAACTTCGCCTTGTCGATGCCAGGCACCTTCGCGCGCAGCTGCAGCGCGATGGTGGCGATGCGCCAGCCCCCGCCTTCCTGCTGCATCGTCAGCCTCGCCGTGGTGGCGAGTTCCTGCGGGGGATGCCCGGCGCCGGAGAGCTGGAAGGCGAGCGCCATGGAGAAGCAGCCGGCATGCGCCGCCGCGATCAGCTCCTCCGGGTTCGTGCCCTGCCCATCCTCGAACCTTGTGTGAAAGGAATAGGGCGTCTCGCGCAGCGTCCCGGACGGGGTGGTCAACGTCCCCTGCCCATCCTTCCCCGCGCCCTGCCACTTCGCCGAGGCCTCGCGCCTGATCGTCGCCATCGCTCGCTCCCTTGCTTCCGAGGACGGGAAGCGTGACAGGCGCGGCCGCGTGCCTCTAGCCTCCCGCTCGATGCCTCACGACCTCGTGGCCGGGCCCGGGCCCTGGACGCCGCCCCTCGCCGAGCCGCTGCCGCGCGCGCTCTGCACGGATTGCGGCCTTTCCCGCACACCGATGGCCAAGGCCTGCGGCCAGGCCTGCCAGTTCCTCCGCCCGGACTACCCCGCGCTGGAGTCGCGCGTGCATGGCCGCGCGCGTGACCCCGACCGGCCGGACGAGCTGCATTTCGGCCCCTTCCGCCGGATGCTCCGCGCCGCCATGTCCACCCCGCGGGAAGGCGCGCAATGGACGGGCATCGCGACCCGGCTCGGCGAGAGGCTGCTCGAGACCGGTGCGGTCACCGCCGTCCTGGCCATGGCCGCCGACCCCGATGACCGCTGGAAGCCGCGCCCGGTCATCGTCACCGACCCCGCCGACATGGCGGCCTGCCGCGGCATGAAGATGGGCTTCGCGCCGCTGCTGGCGCTGCTGGAACCGGCCGTCGCCGCCGGACATCGCCGCATCGCGGTGATCGGCATTCCCTGCCAGGTCCACGCGCTGCGCGCGATCGAGGCGGAGCTTGGCCTCGATCGCCTCTACGTCGTCGGCACGCCGTGTTCGGACAACACGACCACCGAGATGTTTCACCGCTTCCTCGACCTGCTCGATCCCGACCCGGCTTCCGTCACCTACCTCGAGTTCCGCGCCGATTTCCGCGTCGAGATCCGCCACGCCGATGGCCGCGTCCGCACCATCCCCTTCCTGCAGCTGCCGATCAGCCGGCTGCCGTCCGACTTCTTCCCGCTGACCTGCCGGACCTGCGTGGACTACACCAACGTGCTGGCCGACATCACGGTCGGCTACATGGGCGGCACGGGCGCGCAGTGGCTGCTGGTCCGCAACGAGCGGGGGGAGGAACTGCTCCGCCTTATCGAGCCCGAGACGGCGCTCTCCGCGCCCGCCTCCTCGGGCCGGCGCGCGGGGTCCGTGAAGGGCTTCATCGCCAACACCGAACGGGCCGCCGGCGGGCTGCCGCTGCGCCGGATGCCGGGCTGGCTGCGCCCCCTCATGAGCTGGCTGATGCCGCGGGTCGGGCCGAAGGGCCTGGAATTCGCCCGCACGCGGGTGGAGATGAAGGCGGCGGAGTCGGTCCTCTATCTCCGCCAGATGGCGCCGCGGCGGCTCCGCAGCATGGTCCCGGCGCATGTCTGGGCCCTGGTCGCGCCCTATGGCCTGGCGCCGCGCGATGCCGAGCAGCCGGTCAGGCCGCCCCGCGGCTAATGACGGAAATTTCACAACTTTGTCCCAGGATCGGTGCCAACGGGCCGGTCAGTGGACGGAAGCCAAGTGTCAATTCGCGTCAGAGTTGCTGATCCCGCGAGAAAAACTGCTATGAGGCGTGGCGGAGCCCGGGTCCGCACGCAGTCGCCTGCGCCCCGAGCCGAAAGGAGAGGCCCCATGCCGACGGCACGCCGCCGGAGCCTGCCCGCGATCCTCCTCGCGCTGCTGCTCGTCTGCCTGGGCGGGCCCGCCGTCGCCGCCGACCCGCCGCTGCGCATCAAGGTCATCGGCGGCCTGGCCGATGTCAGCCAGTTCGTCCGGTTCGAGGACCCCTTCTGGCGCCAGCGCATCCCGGAGATGGCTGGCGGCCGCATCGCGGTGGAGATCGCCCCTTTCGACCGCAGCGGCATCCGGGGTCAGGAAATGCTGCAGCTCATGCGCCTCGGGGTCGTGCCCTTCGGCACGGTCATCCTGCCCATCGCCGCGACCGAGGAGCCCGAGTTCAACGCGGTGGACCTGCCGGCGCTCTCGCCCGACATCTCGACGCTGCGCCGCAACGTCGCGGCCTATCGCCCACACCTGGAAGAGCTGCTGCGCGACCGCTACGGGATCGAGCTGCTCGGCATCTACACCTATCCCGCGCAGGTCGTGTTCTGCGCGCGCGCCTTCGGCGGCCTGAACGACCTGCGCGGACGGCGCGTGCGCACCTCCTCCGTCAGCCAGTCCGAGCTGATCGAGGCGCTGGGCGGCACCGCCGTTGTCACCCCCTTCGCGGAGATCATGGCCGCCTTCCGCGCCGGCACGGTGGAATGCGCGATCACCGGCACGCTGTCCGGCCACGCCATCGGACTGTTCGAGGCGACGAGCCATGTCCACACCATGGCGGTCAGCTGGGGCCTTTCGATCTTCGGCGCCAACGTCAACGCCTGGGCCGCGCTGCCGCTGGACATCCAGACCCTGATCCGCGAGGGCGTCGC
The DNA here is from genome assembly GCF_050563545.1 of Falsiroseomonas sp. HW251. Classification (NCBI taxonomy): domain Bacteria; kingdom Pseudomonadati; phylum Pseudomonadota; class Alphaproteobacteria; order Acetobacterales; family Roseomonadaceae; genus Falsiroseomonas; species Falsiroseomonas sp. HW251. The sequence goes on along the minus strand of NZ_JBNXUM010000049.1, from coordinate 18,197 downwards.
CGACCTCGAGGGCCAGATCTGGGAAGCCGCTGACCGCGAGACCGGCGAGGGCCTGGCCTGCAATGCCGGCCTGCCCGCCTGTTCGCTGGCGCGCCGCGGGACGATGCAGATCGTCCCCGTCAGTGCCGCCGACGCCGAGCGGCGGCGCCAGCTGCTCGACCAGGTCGTGCTGCCGCGCTGGGTCGGGCGCTGCGGGCCGGATTGCGTGGACGCCTGGAACACCCACCTCGCGCCGGCCGTCGGGCTGCGCGCGCGCGCCGAGTAGCAGCCCGCGCCGATGTACACGGCCCGCCGCCTCCGGCTCGCTGTCATCGGCGCCGTCTTCCTGCTGCTGCTCGCCCAGGTCTTCGGCACCGCCCAGCTGGTGGACCGCTCGCGCAACGCCGCCCTCGGCGCCGCCGCCGACACCACCCAGCGCGTCAGCCGCGCGGTCGAGGCCTCGATCAACCGCAACTTCGTCCAGGTGGACGCGATGCTGGCGGGCCTGCCTTCCATCCTCGCGCCCTATATCCGCGACGGCCGGCTCGACGCCAACGCCGCGGGGCGGGTGCTGCGGGAGCTGAACAACCAGAACTTCACCTTCCGCGACGTGCTGCTGGTCGGCGCGGACGGCATGCCCGTGACCTCCGCGCTGACGGTCTCGCGCCGGCGCCCGCTGCCCCTCCCGCTCGGTACCGGCTTCGTCGAGACCGGCCCGAGCGCCGGCGGCGTCGCGATCGGCGGGCCGGTGCGCAACCCCGCCACCGGCGAATGGGCGCTGTTCTTCGCGCGCCGCGTCACCTTCCCCGGCCTCGGCACGCTCACCGCTGTGGCCGAGGTGCCGGTGCCGGTCGTCAGCGCCCTGCTCGGCGCGGGCGGGGATGCGCCGGGCATGCGCCTGACGCTGGAACGCGAGGACGGCACGCTGCTCGCCGCCCAGCCGCATGACGAGATGCGGATCGGCCAGAAGCTGACGCCGGTCGCCGCCCAGCTCGGCACCATGGCCGAGCCCGTCAGCCGCCTGACCGGCGCGCCGGCGATGCTGGCGATCCGTCCGACGCTCTATCCCACGCTGTCCATCGTCGTGACCTATGAGGACGACGCCGCGCTGGCGAGCTGGCGGCCCGACCGGGACCGCGCCCTCGTCGCCTCCGGCGCCTTCGCGCTGCTGGTGCTGCTGCTGGCCGCGGCGCTGCTGCTGTGGCTGACGCAGCGCGAGCGGATCGAGGCCGAGCGGGCAGCCTGGCGCGCCCGGCTCGAGAACGCGCTGGAGAGCATGTCGGACGGCTTCGTCATGTTCGGCCCCGACGACCGCCTGATCGCCTGCAACGAGACCTACAAGACCTTCTACAAGATCTCCGCCCCGTTCATCCGCCACGGCGCGCATTTCCGCGACATCCTGCGCGAGGGCGCGCTGCGTGGGCAGTATCCGCAGGCCGGCCCCGACATCGAGGCCTTCATCAACGCGATGGACTACTGGCGGCATTCCAACAACCCGCCGATCGAGCGGCTGCTGCCCGACGGGCGCTGGGTGCTGATCACGGAGCGTTCGACGCCGGACGGCGGCACCGTCGGCATCCGCACCGACATCACCCAGCTCAAGCGCGCGATGGAGGAGCTGGCCGGCGCGCGCGACGCCGCCCGCGCCGCCGGCGAGGCGAAGAGCCAGTTCCTCGCCCGCATGTCGCACGAGCTGCGCACGCCGCTGAACGGCATCCTCGGCTTCGCGCAGGTGCTGCTGCGCGACCCCGCGCTGACGCGCGACCAGCGCGAACAGGTCGCGACGCTGAACGAGGCGGGCAAGCACCTGCTGGAGCTCGTGAACAGCCTGCTGGACCTCTCGAAGATCGAGGCCGGGAAGCTCGACCTGCGGCCCGAGCCGACGGCGCTGCGCCCGCTGCTGGATGGTTGCGCGGGGCTGCTGGTGCCGGAGGTCGCGCGCAAGGCGCTGCGCCTGACGCTCGATGTACGCCCCGGCACGCCGGCGGCGGTGGAGGCCGACGCGACGCGGCTGCGCCAGCTGCTGCTGAACCTGCTGTCGAACGCCGTGAAGTTCACCCCGCCCGGCGGCGCGGTCAGCCTGCGCGCCATGCCCGGGCCCGGCGGCGAGGGCGTCCGGCTGGAGGTCGAGGACACCGGGCCGGGCATCCCCGCGGACAAGCGCCACCTGCTGTTCGAGGATTTCTCCCAGCTCTTTACCCTGCCCGGCCAGGAGATGGCGGGCACCGGGCTCGGCCTCGCGATCTCGGCGCGGCTCGCGGCGCTGATGGGCGGGCGGATCGGCTGCGAGGAGGCGCGGGCGGGCGGCGCGCTGTTCTGGGTGGACCTGCCGCTCGCCGCCGCGGAGCCGCCCGCCCTACCGCGCCTTGCGCCAGCGGAGGCGCCCGCTGACCAGCCGACGCGGCGCCTGCGCGTGCTCGTCGCCGACGACGTCGCGGCGAACCGGATGGTCGCGCGCGCCATGCTGGTCGCGGCGGGCCACGAGGTGGAGGCGGCGTCGGACGGCGCCGAGGCGCTGGAGGCCGTGCAGCGCACCGACTACGACGTGGTGCTGATGGACATGCAGATGCCCGTGATGGACGGGCTGGAGGCCGCGCGGCGCATCCGCCGGCTGCCCGGCGCGAAGGGCGGCGTGCCGATCCTGGCCGTCACCGCCTCCGCCCTGCCCGAGCAGATCGCGGCCTGTCGCGAGGCCGGCATGGACAGCCACCTCTCGAAGCCGATCAACCGCGAGACGCTCCTGTCCCTGGTCGGCACGATGGCGGAGGCGCGGCAGTCGCTGCCGGCCGCGGCGGAGGAGACGCTGCCGGCGGTCGAGGCCGCGCTGCCGGCGGTGCGGCGACGCGACGCCAGGCCGCTGGTTGCGGAAGGCGCGGCCGACTGAGGCCGGAGGTCAGGGCAGCGAGGCGACCCGGTCCTCCAGCATGGCGAAGAAGCGCCCGGCGTCGAGCGTCTCCATCAGCGTGACATTGGCCGGCAGCTTCAGGCGTTCCCAGCGATCGATCACGGTGCGGCCGCGCGACGGGCCGGAGGCGAGGTCCATCGCGCAATGCGCTGATTTCGCGCCGAACAGCCCGGGATCGATCGCCCAGGCGATGGCGCAGGGATCATGCAGCGGGAAGCCGCGATGGCCGAAGCGCTTCGAGGTCGGCAGGGCGCGGAAGATCGCGAGCGCCGCCCGCCAGCAGGCGCCGCCCTCGCGCCGCGCCATCGCCTCGATCAGCGCGGGGGTGACGAAGGCCTGGGCGGTCAGGTCGAGCGTCGCGATCGCGACCCGCGCGCCGAGGTTGAGCAGCATCGCCAGCGCCTCGGGGTCGTTCCAGGCGTTGAACTCGGCGGCGGGCGTGATGTTGCCCTCGGTCCAGGCGCCCGACATCAGCACGATCTCCGCGACGCGATCCAGCAGCGCGGGTTCGGTCGCGAAGGCGAGCGCCAGGTTGGTCACGGGGCCGAGGCCGATGACGGTGACGGAGCCCGGCGCGGCGCGGCGCAGTTCCTCCCGGATCGCATCCGCCGCGATGCCGGGCGCGAGCGGCGGGCCTTCCGGCAGCACGACGCCGCCGATGCCGTCATCGCCGTGCACCGCGGTCTCGGCGCGGAAATCCGCGAGCAGGGAGCGGTTCGCGCCTGCGACGATCGGTACGGCGCGCCCGGTCAGCCCGACCACGGCGCGGGCATTCGCGGTCGTGCGATCCAGCCCGACATTGCCGCCGGCGACCGTGACCAGCCTGACGTCCAGTTCCGGCGAGGAGAGCGCGAGGAACAGCGCGATGGCGTCGTCGGTGCCGGGATCGCAGTCGATGATCGTGGGCTTCGCTGTCATTGATGGCGCCTCCGATTCAGCTCCGCGGTGCTCGCCGATTCTCGGCTCCGCCCTCCGACCATCGGAGGCGTCATGCGAGCTCCGTCTCCACCAGCGAGCACCAGAACGCCGCGCCATGCGCCAGCGCGGCGTCGTTGAAATCGAAATGCGGGTTGTGGTGCCAGCCCTCGGGATGCGCGGGGGCGCCGGTGCCGAGCCAGCAATAGGCGCCGGGCACGCGGGCCAGGAACTCGGAGAAATCCTCGCCGGCGGTGATCGGGGGATGGTCGTCCATGACCGCCTCGGCCTGTGCCGCGGCCCGGACCATCACCGCGGCCTGAGCGGCGTGGTTCACCGTGGGCGAGAGGCGGCGGATGTAGCGCGGCGCCGCCTCCAGCCGGTGCAGCGTCGCGACGGCGCGCGCGATCTCCGTCAGTCGCGTCTCGATGCGCGTGCGCACCTCCTCATCCAGCGCGCGCGCCGTGCCCCTCAGGAAGACCTCGGCGGGGATGACGTTGGGCGCGGCGGGATTGCCGGCGGCGATGTGGCCGACGCTGACCACGGCGGTGCCGAGCGGGTCGGTCTCGCGCGAGGCGATGGCCTGGATCGCCTGCATGAAGGCCGCCGCAGCGAGCGTCGCGTCGGTGCCGAGATGCGGCTTCGCGCCATGCGTCCCCGCACCGCGGAAGGTCACTTCCCAGGTATCGGAACTCGCCAGCACCGGCCCCTTCGGCACGGCGATCGTGCCGAGCGCCAGACCCGGCAGGTTGTGCATCCCGTAGACAGCGTCCACGGGAAAGCGGTCGAACAGCCCCTCCTCCGCCATGACCTTCGCGCCGCCGAGCGACTCCTCGGCGGGCTGGAAGACCAGGTGGACCGTGCCCGCGAAGCGCCCGCGGTTCGCGGCGAGCCAATGTGCGGCGCCCAGCAGCATCGCGGTGTGCCCGTCATGGCCGCAGGCATGCATCCGCCCCGGCGCCTGGCTGGCGTAGGGAAGTCCGGTGGCTTCGGTCATCGCCAGCGCGTCCATGTCGGCGCGCAGCGCGATGGCGCGGTTGCCGGGCCGGCCTTTCAGCGTGCCGACGACACCGGTCCGCGCGATGCCCTCCGTTACCTCGAGCCCCAGGCCGCGCAGCATGTCCGCGACGAAGCGCGCCGTGCGGTGTTCCTCGAAGCCGAGCTCGGGATGGCGATGCAGGTCCTGCCGCCAGGCCGTCATCTCCGGCAGCAGCGGCTCGAGCGCCTCGGGCTTCGGCATGGGGCCTCCGGTTGCGGTTGCGGCGCGCAGCATGCCACGCTGCGCCGCAGCAACCCAGACGGGAGCCGATGGACTTCTGGCAAGCCTTCGCCCCGCCCTCCCCGCCGCTCGAGGCCTGGGCCGACGCCTACGCCGCGCCGATGCCCGATGGGACCGGCCTGGTCCTGCCGCTGCGCGACATGGGCGAAACGGCGGTGGCGGGGCTGATCGCCAACCAGGCCGGCTTTGCCGTGGTGCGCGCCCTTTCCGCGTGGATGACGGCGGTCGCGCGGCCGCTCGGCGCCGAGGTCGTCGTCGGCCTGCCCACGCTCGGCCAGGTCTTCGCGCCGGCGATCGCCGAGGCGCTGGGCCACCCCAACTGGGTCGCGCCGGGCTGGTCACGCAAGCGCTGGTACGAGGAACGCCTTAGCGTCGCTGTGCATTCCATCACCTCCCCGATCGAGCGTCGGTTGTGGCTGGACCCGCGCCTGCTGCCGCGGCTGGCGGGCCGGCGCGTGCTGCTGGTCGACGACGTTATCTCGACAGGCGCATCGGCCCGTGCGGGGCTGGCGCTGCTGGCGGCGGCGGGCGTCGTGCCCGTCGCGCTGATTGTCGCCATGGCGCAGGGAGATCGCTGGCGCGTCCCGCCGGAGGCGGGCGGGAAAGGCATCTGGGACGCGCCGCCCGTGCGCGCCGTCTTCGCAACACCCATTTTCTCGCGCACGCCGCGGGGCTGGGTGCCCATCCCGGGCTCGACGGCGCATGATGCCTGTCCCCTGATGAAGGACATTGCCGCATGAGGCTGCGCGCTGCGCTGCTCGCCGGACTTCTCGCCGCCGCGCCCGCCGCTGCCCAGGACGCCATCCGCATCGGCGTGGAGGCAGGCCCGACCAGCCTCGACCCGCATTTCGCCAGCCTCATCACCAACATCGCCTTCAGCCGCCACGTCTTCCAGCCGCTGATGGAACAGGATGCACGACAGGATCTGCGCCCAGGTGTCGCGCTCTCCATGCGCGTGCTGGACGATCTGACCTGGGAGGTGAAGCTCGATCCACGCGCGCGGTTCAGCGACGACGCCGCGGTGACCGCCGAGGACATCGCCTTCACCATCGGCCGCGCCGGGGACGTCCCGAACTCGCCGTCCTCCTTCCGCTACGCCACGCGGCCGATCGCGTCGGTGGAGGCGCTGGATGCCACCACCATCCGCCTGCGCACCCACCAGGCGACGCCGCTGCTGCCGAACTTCCTGGCGCTGGTGATGATCGTGTCGAAGCGGCATGGCGAGGGCGCGACGACCGCCGACTACAATGCCGGCCGCGCCATGGTCGGCACCGGTCCCTACCGGCATGTCTCCTGGCAGCCCGGCAGCCCCGTGGTGATGGAGCGCAACCCGCACTTCGCCGGCACGCCACCCGCTTTCGCCCGCGCGGAGTTCCGACCCATCGCGAACGCCGGCGCGCGCGTCGCCGCCCTCCAGGCCGGCGACGTGGACCTCATCGAGATCGTCCCGCCCGACCAGTTCGAGCGCTTCCGGCGCGACGCCGCGCGTTTCACCGTCGCCGACAGCCCGTCGAACCGGCTGATCTTCCTGACGCTGGATTCCGACCGCGAGGACAGCCCTTTCATCCGCGGCAAGGACGGCGCGCGGATCGCCAACCCGCTGCGCGACGCCCGCGTCCGGCGCGCGCTGTCGCTCGCCATCAACCGCGACGCACTGGTCTCCCGCGTGCTGCAGGGCCAGGGGCTGGCCGCCGGAGACCTCGGCCCGCCCGGCTATTTCGGAACATCGTCCGATATGACGCCGCCGCCCTTCGACCTCGACCAGGCGCGGCGCCTGCTGGCCGAGGCGGGCTGGGCGCAGGGCTTCGCGGTGCAGGTCAACGGCCCCAACGACCGCTACGTCAACGACGAGCAGGTCGTGCAGGCCATCGCGCAGATGTGGACGCGCCTGGGTCTCGCCGCGTCGGTCGAGACGCGCACCCGCAGCGTCTGGCTGAGCGAGGCGGCGCAGCTGAGATACAGCGTGAACCTCGCGGGCTTCTCGCCGAACCCCGAGCTGCTCGGCATGCTGGAGACGCAGATCCACAGCTGGGACACGCAGCTCGGTCTCGGCACCGCCAACCGCGGCCGCTTCAGCAACCGCGCCATCGACGCGGTGATCCAGCAGGCCCGCACCACGATGAACGACGACGAGCGCCGCCGGCTGACGCAGCAGGCCACGCGGATGGCGCTGCGCGACGAGACCGCGCTGATCCCGCTCTATTTCCAGGTCAACACCTGGGCGATGCGGCGCGGCTTCACCTATGAGGCGCGGACCGACGAGATGACGCTCGCTTTCAGCGCAGGCAGGAGCACCCGATGAACGACCCGATCGACCCCGCCATCCGCGCCCGCGCCGTCCAGGCCGCGCGCGGCTCCGCCCGCTTCGACCGGCTGCTGACCGGCGGCACCGTCGTGGACGTCGCGACGGGTGAATTGCGTCCCGCCGATATCGGCATCGTGGGCTCCATGATCGCCTCCGTGCATCCCCCCGGCACGCGGGAGGACGCGGACCAGGTCCACGACGTGGCCGGCCGCTTCCTCGCGCCCGGCTTCATCGACAGCCACCTGCACTACGAAAGCAGCTTCATGGCGCCGGCGGACTACGCGGCCTCCGTCGTGCCGGCGGGGACCACGACCTGCGTCTGGGATCCGCATGAGCTCGCCAATGTCCTCGGCCTCGACGGCGTGCGCTGGGCGATCGAGGCGTCGCGCGACCTGCCGCTGCGCAGCCTGATCGCGGCACCGTCCTGCGTGCCCTCCGCCCCGGGCCTCGAGATGGCCGGCGCCGAGATCGGAGCGACGGAGATGGCCGAGATGCTCGCCTGGCCCGAGATCTGCGGCGTCGCGGAGGTGATGGACATGCCGGGCGTGCTGCGCGGCACGGCACACATGACGGGCATCGTCGGCGCGGGGCTCGCGTCGGGCAAGAACGTCAACGGCCATGCCCGCGGCATGGTGGATGGCGACCTCCAGGCCTATGCGTCGGCCGGCGTCACCTCCTGCCACGAGATCATCAGCCCCGAGGATTTCGTGCAGAAGCTGCGCACCGGCATGACGGTGGAGCTGCGCGGCAGCCACGACTACGTGCTGCCGCAGGTGCTGACGCAGCTCGCGGCCCTGCCGATGCTGCCGCCGAACCTGGTGCTCTGCACCGACGACATCTTCCCCGACGAACTCATCGAGAAGGGCGGGCTGCGCGACACCATCGCGCGCATCATCGCGCGCGGCGTGAACCCCATCGCCGCGATCCGCTGCGCCACCTTCCATGCCGCGCTGCGCCTGAAGCGCGACGACATCGGGCTGATCGGCGCCGGGCGCCAGGCCGACATCGTGGTGCTGTCGGAACTGACATCGATCACCGTGGACCGCGTCTTCACGGCCGGCCGGCTGGTCGCGCAGGACGGCAAGCTGATCGAGCCGCCGCGCCGCTCGCCGGGGCCGACGAACACCGTCAAGCTCTCGCCCCAACCCATCGAGAGCTTCATGCCGAAGGTGAACGGCGTCGGCGACGGGCGCGCGAGGCTGCGCAAGATCGTCGGCGCGCGCCATGGCAAATGGGGCGTGCTGGAGGCCGAGGTCCGCAACGGCTACGCCGTGCTGCCAACCGACCATGCGCTGATCACCATCATCCACCGCCACGGCCGCGCGCCGGCCGTCCCGCAGCGCTCCATCATCGAGGGCTGGGGCACGCTGCATGGCGCCATCGCGACGACGCTGAGCCATGACAGCCACAACCTGCTCGTGCTTGGCCGCGATGCCGCCGATATGCAGGCCGCGGCGAACGCCCTGATCGCGTGCGGCGGCGGCATGGCGGTGGCGCGCAACGGAAAGGTCACGGCCCTTGTTCCCCTGCCGATCGCCGGCCTGCTGGCGGAGACGCCGCCGGAGGAGACGGCGGCGAACTTCGCGCAGCTCCGTGCGGAAGCCGACCAGGTCGTGGACTGGCAGCCGCCCTTCCGCGTCTTCCGCATGATGACCGGCCTGTCGCTGGCCTGTAACCCCGCGCCGCACCCGACCGACCTCGGCCTGACGGACGGCGCGACCGGCGAGGTGTTCGACCCCGCGGAGCCGCTGCCAGCATGATGCTGCGCCGCTCGCTTCTGCTCGCGGCACTGGCTCGGCCGGCGCTGGCCCAGACCCGCGCCTGGTCGCCGCCGACGCGCATGATCATCCCCTACGGCGCCGGCAACATCACCGACGTGGTGGCGCGCGTGCTGCTCGACGTCATCGGGCCGCGCCATGGCTGGCGCACGGCCGCCGACAACCAGCCCGGCGCCGGCGGGATGATGGGCGCGAACAACCTGATCCGCGCGACGCCGGACGGCAGCGTCTTCGGCGTGGTCTCGGCCGCGGCGCTGACCATTTTGCCGCATATCCAGAGGCCGCGCTTCGATCCCTTCCCCGAGCTGCAGCCGATCACGGGGCTGACGATCTCGCATTCCTTCCTGGCGGTGAACGCGCAGGTGCCGGTCAGGACGCTTGACGAGCTCGTCGCCTATGCGCGGTCGCGGCCGAAGGATGATCCGCTGAACTACCCCTCGCCTGGCGCGGGCACGGTGCCGCACATCAACCTGGTAGCCCTGTCCCACGCGTTGGATTTCCCGCTGCAGCACGTGCCCTACCGCACGAGTGCCGCCGGCAATACCGACCTGCTGGCCAACCGCGTGCAGGTCACGATGGACAGCTTCGCGCTGACCTTGCAGTACATGCGCGACGGCCGCCTGACGCCGATCGCCTTCAACGGGCCGCAGCGCCATCCGCTGCTGCCCGACGTGCCCACCTTCGCCGAGGCCGCGCCGCAGGTGCAGCTGACCAATTCCTGGCAGGGGCTGTTCTTCCCGAAGGCGACGCCGGCCGCGATCACTGAACGCGCGGCGGCGGAGCTTCGCGACACCGTGACCTCGCACGCCTTCATCGAGCGGCTGCCGCCCGGTGCGACGCCCTTCGCCCTGCCCCCCGACGAACTCGCCCGCCAGGTCGCGAGCGAGAGCGCGCGGATCGGGCGCCTGGCGGCCGAGATCAACCTGACGATCGACTAGCCTGCGATCAGTCCGCGACCGCGATGCAGTCGATCGAGACAAGGAAATCGGGATGCGCGAGCCGCGGCGATTCCGTGGTCTGGCGCGCGGGGTAGTTGCCGGGCGCGAAATAGGTCTTGAAGATCGCGTCGAACTCGGCGTAGCGCCCCATGTCGGTCAGCGCGACGTTCACCTTCACGGCGTGGTCGAGCGAGCTGCCCGCCTCCTCCAGGATCGCCTGGATGTTCGCCATGACCTGGCGAAGCTGCGCCGCGAAATCGCCCTTCGCGATCTCACGGTCGCCATGGAAGGGCGTCGCCCCCGTCACATAGACCATGCCGCCTGCCTTGACGGCATGCGACACGCCCGAGCGCATCGGCGTCACCCGCGGCGACGTGATGACTATCCTGTCCATTATCAAGCTGTCCCTTGCTGCACGGGGGCGAGTATAGGCGCCGCGCCGGCCCCGCGCAGCCCGGTGCAACCGGTTGCAGCAGAGGGCGTCCCGGCGGTATCACTTGGCCCAGCAACAGCGGAGGAAACGTCATGCCAGCGATCGAGCGCCGCACACTCCTGGGCGCCGCCGCACTCGCCCTCGCCGCGCCGTCCATCGCGGGGGCGCAGGTCATGAACCTCAGGGTCATGGTCTTTCCCGGCCTCGCCAACCTGCCGCTCTTCGTCGGCCAGTCGCAGGGCTTCTTCGCGAAGCGCGGCCTCGCCGTCGAGATCCTGAACACGCCGAACTCCGACGTGCTGCGCGACGGCCTGGCCGCCGGCAACCACCAGTTCGTCGTCGCCGGCGTGGACAATGCCGTCGCGATGCAGGCCGACGGGCACGACATCGGCATCCTCATCGGCGGCGACAGCGCCTTCAACGGGCTCTACGTCAAGCCGGAGATCCGCGACTGGGCCGACCTGCGCGGCAAGACGCTGATCGTGGACAGTCCGCGCACGGCCTACGCCGTCGCGGGCTACCGCATGCTGGAGATGAACGGCCTGCCGCGTGGCAGCTACGAGGTGAGGCCGACGGGCGGCACCTTCGCGCGCTACGAGCTCATGCTCCGCGATCCCAACGCGCATGCCTCCATGCTCAACCCGCCCTTCAGCCTCCAGGCCGAGGACCAGGGCATCCGCCGCCTCGGCACCATCACCGAGGTTCTCGGCTCCTACCTCGGCAATGCCGGCTGGGCGATGCGCGACTGGTCGCGCCAGAACCCCGACATCGTAACGCGCTACCTCGCGGCCTATGTCGAGGGCATCCGCTTCATGCTGAGCCCCGCCAACCAGCAGGCCACCACCGCGATCATCGCCGAGCGCCTCCGCCTGCAGCCCGACATGGCCGCGCGGAACCTGGCGCTGCTGACGGATCCGCGCACCGGCTCCGCCCCGGACGGCCGCTTCGACCTCGAGGGCTTCCGCAACGTGCTGAAGATCCGCGCGGAGACGCTGGGCACCTGGGGCGGAACACCGCCGGCGCCGGAGCGCTTTCTCGACCTCGGCTACTGGGAACGCGCCGTCGCGAGCCTGTAGGGCGCGCGCGGCAGGTCACGTCTCCTCACTGATGCGTGCGTGGCGCGGACGCAGGCCAGGCCGGACACTGGGCCGCGGCGCAAGCGCGAGTGGAGATTGGCGATGTCGGATGTGCTCTCGAGGATCCTGGCCGGCGTGCTGGGCGGCGCGACGCAGGGCGGCACGCCGGGCGGTGCGTGGCAGCGCGAGGAACAGGGCCGGTACGGCGGTGCGCCGGCCGGGCCGGGCGGTGGGCTCGGCGGCTTGCTCGGCGGGCTGCTCGGGGGCCTTGGTGGTGGCGCAGGCCGCGCCGCGCCGGGGGGCATGGGCGGTATCCAGGGCGCGGCGCTGATGGCGCTGCTCGCCTATCTCATGCAGGGTCGCGGCGGCACCGCGGGCCTTTCCTCGCTGACCGAGACGCTGCGCCAGGCCGGCCTCGGCGACCGCGTGGACAGCTGGGTCGGCCCGGGCGCCAACCGCGACATCCGCCCCGACGAGCTCGCCCGCGCCATCCCGCCCGAGACGATGGACGAGTTGGAGCGCGCCACGGGCATCGGTCGCGACGACGTGCTCTCGCAGCTCTCGCGCGGGCTGCCCGGCATGGTGGACCGGCTGACGCCGCAGGGCCGCATGCCGCAGCGCGACGACGAGCTGCACGGTATCGACGAGCAGCACGTGCTGGGCGCCTTCGGGACGGGCACGGTCCCGGGCGGGGCCTATGGCAAGACCGCGCCTGGCGAAGGCGGCTTCAAGAGCTGAGCTGAGGCATCACGACAGCGCGGCGAGCAGCGCCGGGCTCGGTTCGACGCCGAGACCGGGGCCGTCGGGCAGCGTGTAGAAGCCGGCGTCGCAGCTCATGTGCCGCGTGCCGGTGGCCTGCGTCAGCCGCCGGTTCGGCTCGAAGATGCTGTGCTGGTATTCGTGCCAGGGTAGTTTCTGCAGCGTGGAGCTGGCCTGGAGGCTGGCGGCGTGGAACAGGCCGACGCCGATCGTGGCGTGCGGCATCACGGCGATGTGGTTCGCGTGGCAGAGTGCGCCGATGCGGAGGAATTCCGTGATGCCGGTGCGGCCCATCTCGGGCTGGCCGATGCCCAACGCGCGCGCACCGATACGGGGCTGCCATTCGAAGACGGTGCGGAGTTCCTCGCCGAGCGCGACGGGCACGCCGACATGTCTTGCGACCTCCGCAATTCCCTCGATGTCCTCGGGCGCGCAGGGCGCCTCGGCGAAGAACAGGCGGTGCGGTTCGAGGCGGCGGATCAGGCGGATGGCCTCGGGCGCGGTGTGGCGCCAGTGAAGGTCGGCCATGATCTCGGCCTTGGGCCCGAGGCCCTCGCGCAGCGCCATCATCTCGGCCTCGGCGCCGTCATCGGCGACGACGGCCGCGAACTTGAAGCCGCGGAAGCCCTTGGCTTGCCAGTCCTGCGCGAAGGCCAAGCGTTCATCGAGCGTCGCGCGCGGCAGGCCGGAGACATAGCCTTCGATCCGCTCGTGCCGCCGCCCGCCGAGCAGCGTCGAGATCGGCACGCCGAGGCGTCGGCCGAGCAGGTCCCAGAGCGCGATGTCCACCGCCGCCAGGCTGTCGAGGTAGAAGCCGCCGAAGAAGCCGCGCACGCGCATGAGGTCATACAGATCCTCATGGATCACCGCGGGCGCCGAGGGATCGCGGCCTTCCAGCACGGGCGCGAGCACGTCGTCCACGATGGCGCGCACGGCCTCGGGCGCGACGATGCCGTAGGTCTCGCCCCAGCCGGTCAGGCCCTTCTCCGTGTCGATGCGCAGCACGACGGAGCGGTCGACGGTGGGATAGAGAGTGCGGTTGCCCTTGCGCACGATGTAGCCCGCGCGGTTGACGCTCTCGCCCTCCCGCAGCGGGCCGAGATAGGGCACGTCGCGCGGGATGGTGACGACATGGGCCGTGACCTTCTCGATGCGGTCTGTCATGGCTTCTGCATCGTCAGGACGGGCGCTGCGGTGGCCAGCAGCTCGCCGAGTTCCGCCTGGTCGCCGTCATCCAGCGTCGGGCCGGCAGCGCGCGCGCCGGTGTGGGTCAGCAGGCCGCGCCGCTTCAGCACCTCCTTCGTCGCGCGCACCCGGAAGGTCATCTGCTGCGCGAGAAGCGGCAATGTCAGCGTGTAGATCCGCCGGGCCTCCGCGCGGTCGCCTCGCTGCCAGGCTTTCCACAGCGCGACATGCGCATCCGCGATCTCGAGGGCGGGCATCGTCCCGCAGGCGCCGCGGGCGAGTTCGTCCATGATGAAGCGCGCCCCGGCGCCGCCCATCACGCCGTCCAGCTTCCCACGCGCCGCGGCAAGTATGCGAGTCACGTGCTGGCCGCAGGGCAGCGTCTCCTCCTTCACGTAGCGAATGGCGGGGACCTCGGCGGCGATGGCGGCGACCTTTTCCGGCGGCAGGCCGGCGCCGTTCGGGGCGGGGGCGTTCTGGAGCATGATGACGATGCCCGGCGCGCCTTCCGCGACCGCGCGGTAGAAGGCGACGTGCTGCGCGACGTCCTGGCCGCAGCCCGGCGGTGCCATGATCATCGCCGCGACCGCGCCGGCGGCCTGGCCTTCGCGCGCCCGCGCCGCGGATTGCGCGGGGTCGGCGTGGGACGCGCCGACGACGAAGGTGGTGCGGCCGCCCAGGTGCTTCCCCAGGGCCGCGACCATCATCGCGCGCTCCTCGGCCGTCAGGGTCTCGACCTCGCTCGCCATGCCGGGGAAGACGACGCCGTCCACGCCGGCCTCCAGCGCGAAATCAGCCAGGCGCAGGAAGGCCGCAACATCTGGCGGCCCCTCCGGCGTGAAGGGGGTGGGCAGCACGGGGAACACCCCGGCGAGGCTGGTCATGCGGTAGTCCTTCATCCGAGGAACGCGTGGTCCGGCAGGCCCCTGACGCCGCCGGGATCGAGGGCGAAAACGCTGCCCGACAGCGGGGCCTCGGCCAGTTGGGCGGCGGAAAGCCGCACGCGCGCGCTGGTGACGTAGAGCGTGCCGAGATCGGCGCCGCCGAAGCAGCAGCTTGTGGGCCGCGGCACCGGCAGGTGGATCACGCGGTCGAGCCGCCCGTCCGGCGCGTGGCGCACCACGCGCCAGCCATCCCAGAGCGCGATCCAGACGCCGCCCTCTTCATCCACGGCCAGGCCGTCGGGCACGCCTTCATCCTCCCCGAAGCTCGCGAAGACGCGGCGGTTGGCGATGCTGCCGCTTGCGAGGTCGAAGTCGAAGACATCCACGCGCCGGCGCGCGCTGTCCGCGAGGTAGAGCAGCCTGTTGTCCCTGCTGAAGCCGAGGCCGTTGGGCACGTGCAGCCCGGCTTGCATCAGCTGCGCGCCCTGCGCGTCGAGGCGATGCAGCGCACCCGCATCCGGCGTGGAATCCAGCGCCAGGCTGCCGACCCAGAAGCGGCCGGCGGCGTCGCACTTTCCGTCGTTGAGGCGCAGCGCCGCGGTGTCGGCGATCGGCGCGGCGAGCACCTTGCCGAGCGACGCGCCGTCGAAGGCGCGCAGCCCCGATCGCGCCGCGGCGACGAAGCCGCCGGCCTCGCGCGGGGCCAGCGCGGCGACCATCTCCTCCGTCGCGACGACGCGATCCTCGCCGGTCGCGGGGTCGCTGAGGTGGATGGCGGGTGCCAGGATATCCACCCAGAGCAGGCGGTTGTCGCGCGCTGACCAGAGCGGGCCTTCGCCGAGCAGCGCCTCCGCGCGCACGGCGACCTCGACGCCGGGCGAGACGCTGTCGGGGCGCGGCGCGACCTGCAGCGTCATCGCGGATTGCGCGGCGTTGCCGGAGATGCGGCGCGCTGCCTCCATGACCTCGCGGCCAAGCGCGTGCAGCTTCGCCTCATTCAGCCGGAAGGCCGGCCCGACCAGGCAGATCGCGCCGAGCGGCCGCGCGCGGCGATCGAGCACCGCGGCCGCCACGGCGTTCACGCCGGCCGCGGCTTCCTCGAGCGACAGCGCATAGCCCCGCGCGGCGGAGATCAGCAGGTCGCGTTCCAGCGCATCGGCGTCGGCGATGGCGCGCGGGCCCGCGGGCAGCGTGGCGCGCGACAGCAGCACGCGGCGTTCGGCGGCGGGAAGCTGGGCCAGCATAGCCTTGCCGCAGGCGCTGGCATGCGGCGCGACGCGCGCGCCGACGCGGTTGACCAGGCGCACGGCTTCCTGCTCGGCGTCGCGCTGGTCCACATAGAGCACGCCGTCGCCGTCGAGCACGGCGAGCCGCGCGGTCTCGCCGGCCAGGCGCGCCAGGCGTTCGAGTTCCGGCGCTGCGGTGGCGCGGAGGTCGAAGCCCTCCCACACGCGATGTGCCATCTCCAGGAAGCGGGCGCCGAGCGCAAAGGTCTGCGTCGCGGCGTCGTGGCGCAGCAGGCGCGCTTCCACCAGCGCGGCGAGGATGCGGTGCGCGGTCGGGCGCGCAAGGCCGGCGCGCTCCGCGATGTCCACGAAGCGCAGCGGCGCGGGCGCGTCGGCGACCAGGTTGAGCAGCGCGATGCCGCGCGTCAGCGCCTGCGTCCCCGGGACGCCGGCATCCTCGTCATTCGCCTGCTGGCGGGCTCGCATGATCCTCCCATTGACCGCGGCGCTGGTAGTCCATATCGTGGAACACAGTTCCAAGACAAGCAAGAGACGCGGAGGAGATGGCGATGCGGACCACGCGACGGACCGCCCTGGTGCTGGGGCTCGGCGCGCTCGCCGCGCCCTCGCTGGCGCTGGCGCAAACCTGGCCGACGCGGCCGCTGCGGCTGATCATCCCCTTCCCGCCGGGGGGCGCCGCCGACATCGTGGGCCGGATGCTCGGGGCGTATCTGCAGGGGACGCTCGGCCAGGGCGTGGTGATCGAGAACCGCGGGGGCGCGGGGTCCACGATCGGCGTGGACGCGCTCGCGAAATCGGCGCCGGACGGCACGACGATCGGGCTGATCAACATCGCGGCGAATGCGATCGTGCCGGCGGTGCGACGGCAGCCCCTGCCCTATCGGCCGCTCGAGGATTTCGTGCCGGTGTCGAACCTCGCGGTGACGCCGGCGCTGCTGCTGATCAACCCGCAGAAGCTGCCGAACGTGAACTCCGTCGCGGATTTCGTGGCGGCGGCGAAGGCGCGGCCGGACGCGATCAACTTCGGCTCCTCCGGCGTCGCGTCGTCGCTGCATCTCGGCATGGAGCTCTTCATGGCGAAGGCCGGGTTCCGGGTGACGCATGTGCCCTTCAACGGCGGCGGGCCGCTGCTGCAGGCACTGGTCGCCGGAACCATCGACTGCTCGCTCGACGTCGCGGCGACGACGGCGGAGTTGCTGCGGGAGGGCCGCATCAAGGCGCTCGCGACGACCGCGCCGCAGCGCATGCCGAGCTACCCCAACCTGCCCGCGCTGAACGAGACCTGGCCGGGCGTCGAGCTCGCCTCCTGGCACGGGCTCGCCACGCCGGCGGGGATGCCCGCGCCGATCGTGGCGAGGCTCGCGCAGGAGACGCAGGCCTTCCTGCGCGCGCCGGAGACGGCGGAACGCTACCGCCAGCTCTATCTCGAGATGCCGACGGAGACGACGCCGGAGGCCTTTCGGGCGCTGATCTCGCGGGAGATCGAGACCTTCCGCGAGCTCGCGCGCACGCAGAACATCAGCGTCGAATGATGCGCGCGACACGCAGGGCGGTGCTGGGGGCGGCGCTCTTGCCGCTTCCCGCGCTGGCACAGGCCTGGCCGGACCGGCCGGTGACGCTGATGGTGGGCTATGGCGCTGGCGGGGCGACCGACATCATCGCGCGCACGCTGGCCGAGAGGATGCAGCCCCTCATCGGGCAGCCCGTGGTGGTGCAGAACGTGACCGGCGCGGGCGGGACGATCGCGTCGGACCGCACGGCGAAGGCCGCGCCCGATGGCTACACCATCCTGCTGATCGCCAATGCCCACGCCGTGGCGCCGGGGCTCTATGCGCGGCTGCCCTACGACACCGTGGCGGACTTCGCGCCGGTCTATTTCGCCGGCCATTCCGCGAATGTTCTGGTGGTGCCGGAGGCCTCGCCGGACCGCGACCTCGCCGAGCTCGCGGCGCGGGGCCGGGCGGCGCGGCAGCCGCTGCAGACCGGCAGCGCCGCGCTCGCGGGCTGGCAGCCCGCGCACCAGATCATGAAGGAAGCGCTGGGCCTGCCGATGGAGCACGTGCCCTACCGCTCCGGCCCGCAGGGGCAGACGGACCTGATCGCCGGGCGGCTCGACTTCATGGTCAGCAACGTGCTGGAGGTGATCGAGCATGTGCGATCGGGCCGGCTGCGCGCGCTGGCGGTGACGAGCCCGACGCGCAGCCCGCTGCTGCCGGACGTCCCGACCTTCTTCGAGCTCGGCGTGCCGGCGTTGCAGGCCGACAGCTGGTTCGGGATGATCGCGCCGAAGGCCGCACCCGGGCCGGCGCTCGATCGGCTGCATGACGGCTTCGCGCAGGTCGGCGCGATGCCGGAGGTCGGGCCGAAGCTGCGCGACCTCGGGCTGATCGCAGCGCCGATGTCGAGGAGCGAGTGGGGGGCGTTCTACCTCGCGCAGGTCGAGCAATGGTCGGCGGTGCCGCGACGGGCGGGGATTCGGATCGAGTAGAATGCGGGGTTTTAGGGTTTTAGAAT
>NZ_JBNXUM010000048.1:0-37750 GCF_050563545.1 Falsiroseomonas sp. HW251 | reverse complement strand
GGGCCTGCCCGGGCTGCGCTGCGCGTGGTGCCTGCGCGGCGGGCTGCGCGGGGCGCGCCGGTGCAGGCGCGGCGGAGGGCGCAGGCGCGGCAGGCGCACTGGGCGGGGCAGCCGACGCCGAAGGCGGCGCGGCGGACTGCACGGGCCGCGGCGGCGGCAGGCTGCCCGTCGCGGGCGGCTGCTGCGACGCCGCGCCGCCAGCCGTCGCGAGCAGCAGTGCCAGGGCTAGGCGGATTCGGGGCATGCCCGATCCCTCCCATACTTTGGCGCGCCGGCTCAAGGTGCCGATCAAAGTGAGACGATGCTGCCCGGCCCCACGGCGGACAGGAAGGTGACCACGCCGGCAATCTCGACGCCGGGCCGTAGCGTCCCGGCCTCGATCCCTTCCGCCTTCAGCCCGGCCTCGCAGGCTATGCGGCGGATGCCGAGGTCCTCGGCGGCGGCCATCAGCGTCCCGATCCCGGCGACGCCGCGCTGCGCCAGCAGCGCCTCGCGCGGGTCGGCTTCCAGCGGGCGCGACGCCTCAAACAGAAGGCAACCCGCATTGGTGGCGAAGAGCACGACATCGCGTCCCGTCGCCGCTGCGCCGGTGGCCAGCACCAGCGCGTAATGCGCGCGCTCATGCCCGGCGGAGATCAGCAGGATGCCGAGCGTTTGCTGGCGCGGTCGATCGGACGCGCTCACACTGCGCAGACCGCCGGTGCTGCGCCTTCATGCGCGGAAAGGTCGTGGATCGTCGCGTTCTCTCCGCACAGGGCGCAGGCGGGATCGCGCTTCAGCTTCACGGTCCGGAAGCGCGCATCCAGCGCGTCCCACAACAGCAGCCGGCCTGACAGGCTCTCGCCGATGCCGAGGATCAGCTTCAGCACCTCCGTCGCCTGCAGCGTGCCCATCACGCCGGTGACGGCGCCGAGCACGCCGGCCTCGGAACAGGTCGGCACCAGCCCCTCCGGCGGCGGCTCGGGGTGCAGGCAGCGATGGCAGGGGTGCGGCGCGCCGCGATGGCCCTGGAAGACGCTCAGCTGCCCCTCGAAGCGCAGCACCGCGGCCGAGACGAGCGGCCGGCCCAGCAGGTGGCACGCATCGCCGAGCAGGAAGCGCGTCGCGAAATTGTCGGTGCCGTCGCAGACGATGTCGTAGCGCGGGATCAGCTCCCGCGCGGCCTCGACGTCCATCCGCCGGGCATGGGTCTCGACGCGGACCGCGGGGTTCAGGGCGGCGAGCGTCTCGGCCGCGCTGTCGGCCTTGTTGCGGCCGAGCCGCGCCGTGGTGTGCGCGACCTGGCGCTGCAGGTTCGACAGCTCCAGCACGTCGTGGTCCACCAGCCCGATCGTGCCGATGCCGGCGGCGGCGAGATACAGCGCGAGCGGCGAACCCAGCCCGCCTGCGCCGACCACCAGCACGCGCGCCTCTCTCAGCCGCGCCTGGCCGATCGCGCCGACCTCGGCCAGCAGGATGTGGCGGGAATACCGGCTGAGCTCGGCCTCGGTGAAATCGAGATCCATGGCCGGGATATGGTCGCCCCGTGCCCAGGCGCGCAAGGGCGGCCCTTCCCCCCGTCGCCGGCCGCGGCATACTGGCCGCCATGGGGGATCGGCGGATCCAGGCCTGTCTGAACGGGGCGCGGGCGCGCGGCTTCCACCCGCTCCTGCCCGTCACGCCATCGGAGCTCGCGGCGGAGGCCGCCGCCTGCGCCGCCGCCGGGGCCGTCGCCGTCCACGTCCATCCGCGCAACGCCCGCGGCGAGGAGACGCTGGACCCCGCCGCGATCGGCGCCGCCGTCGCCGCCATCCGCCGGGCCGCGCCCGGCCTGCCGGTTTCCGTCAGCACCGGCGACTGGATCGAGCCCGATGACCGCTGCCGGCTCGAGGCGCTCCGTGCCTGGTCCCGCCTGCCGCCCGAGGCGCGCCCGGACGAGGCCTCGGTCAACCTGTCGGAACCCACCGCGCCGTTGGCGATGCAGGCGCTGCTCTCCGGCGGGATCGGCGTGGAGGCGGGGCTCGCCTCGGTCGCGGATGCCGACCGGCTGCTCGCGCTCGGCCTGCTGCCGCGCTGCCGCCGCATCCTCGTCGAGATGGACGACGTGGAGGCCGCGGCCGCCGAGGCCGTCTCCGCTGCGATCCTCTTGCTGCTGGGGACGGGCGCGCCGGAGCGGCAGCTGCACGGGTCCGGCCGCAGCGCCTGGCCGATGGCGCGCCGCGCCGTCGCGCTGGGGCTGATGCTGCGGCTGGGGCTCGAAGACGTGGCGGAACTGCCGGACGGCTCGGTGGCGCGGGACAACGCGGCGCTGGTGGCGGCGGGACTGGCGCTCTGACCTACGCCTTCGCGGCCTTGCTCTGCTCCGCGATCTCCGCCCGCGCGCGTTCCACCAGAAGCGTCTCGTGCTTGCGGATAAGGAGAAGGCCTGCCACCGCCGCGATGGCGAAGCAGGCCCCGATCGCGATGCCGACCGGCCCGTGCAGCCGCGCCATCACGTCGCCCAGGAAATAGGTCCCGAAGCCATAGAGCGACGTCCAGGCGATCCCGCCCAGCGCGTTCCACTTTGCGAAGGACGCCCAGTGCATCCCGTTCGCGCCCGCCATCACCGCGACCACGGTGCGCAGCAGCGCCACGAACCGCCCGAGGAAAACGAGCCGCCCGCCATAGCGCCGGAACAGCCAGGTCCCGAGCAGCAGCCGGTCCTCCGTCAGCCCGACGCGCCGCCCGAGCCGGTGCAGCAGCGGCAGCCCGATCGCGCGCCCGATGAGGTAGCCGATCTGGTCGCCGAGGATCGCCCCCGCCGCGGCCGCCGGCACCAGGATCGCGATGTCGATCCGCCCCGTCGCCGCGGCATAGGCGGCGGCCGCGACCAGCAGGCTCTCCCCCGGCGCGGGCACGCCGAGGCTTTCCAGCATTATCACCGCGAAGACGCCGGCATAGCCCCAGTGGTCGAGAAGCCGCTCCGCGCCGTCGAGGTGCAGCATTCAGCCCACCAGCTTGAGGCGGACCAGCTCCTCCGCGACCTGTACGGCGTTGAGCGCCGCGCCCTTGCGTAGCGTGTCGGTGACGCACCAGAAGGCCAGCCCGTTCGGCACCGTCAGGTCGCGCCTGACGCGCCCGACATAGACCGCGTCCTCGCCCGCGACCTCGGCGGGCGTCGCGTAGCCCGCTTCCTCCCGCCGGTCGAGCAGCGTGACGCCCGGCGCGTCGCGCAGCGCGGCCCAGGCCTCCTTCTCGGACACCGGGCGCTCGAACTCTACGACCACGGTGGCGGATTCCCCGATGAAGACGGGCACGCGGATGCAGGTCGCGACCGCGACCAGGTCGGGATCGACCAGCTTGCGCAACTCCAGCGCGATGCCTGCTTCCTCCTTCGTCGCGCCGTCATCCCCGATGTCGCCGACCTGCGGGATCAGGTTGAAGGCGATCTGCTTGGGGAACTGCTCGGCCGGCGGCGCCTCGTTCACGTAGATCCCGCGCGTCTGCGCCCAGAGCTCGTCCATCGCCTCCTTCCCCGCGCCGGAGACGGCGTGCAGGCCGGTCACCACGGCGCGGCGCGCCTTGCCGATCGCATGCAGCGGCTTCAGCGCGACCGCGACCATCCCCGCGACGCTGCCGGGCATGGCGACGATGCGGCGCTTGCGAGCGCGCGTCAGCGTCGCGGCATTCGCCTCCGGCACGACCAGCGGCACGTCCGGCTCCATGCGGAAGCGCGACGAGAGGTCCACCACCATCGTGCCCGCCGCCGCCGCCCGCGGCGCCTCGGCGGCCGAGGCGGCCTCGCCGGCGGCGAAGAAGGCCAGGTCGATGTCGCCCCAGTCGAAGCCATCCAGGCCGCGCACGCGCAGCACGCGATCCTCGCCGTAGGAGACCTCGGCCCCGCCGCCGCGGCCGGGCGAGAGGGCGATGACGTCGGAGGCCGGGAAATCGCGCTCCGCCAGCGTGCGCAGGATCTCGCGCCCCGCCTGGCCGGTGGCGCCGACGACGGCGAGTTTGATGCTCATGGCTGTCCGGTTCCTTGCGGACCGGCAGGTAGGCGGGATGGGGCCCGGGGGCAAGCGCGGGGGGCTGCCGCCCCCTCACATCGCCCTGACCGCCTCCAGGAAGCGTCCCGACTTCTCCCGCAGCGTCGCCGCCTGCGCCGCCAGCGCGCTGCTGTCCTGCTGCATGGCCGTCGCGGCCTCGCCCGTCTCCTCCGCCGCGCCGCGGACCGAGGCGATGCGCCCCGCCACCGTTCCCGTCGCTTCCGCCACCTGGGCGGCGCTGCGCGCGATCTCCCTCGTAGCCGATCCCTGCTCCTCAACCGCCGCGGCGATGGTCGTCGCGATCTCGCTGGTGCGCTCCACCGTCGCGCCGATGCCGCGGATGGCGGCGACCGCCTGGCCGGTCGCGGCCTGCATCTCCGCGATCTGGCGGCCGATCTCCTCGGTTGCCCGGGCGGTCTGGCCGGCCAGCGACTTCACCTCCGACGCGACGACCGCGAAGCCCTTGCCGGCCTCGCCGGCGCGCGCGGCCTCGATGGTGGCGTTCAGGGCGAGCAGGTTGGTCTGGCCGGCGATGTCGCCGATCATCCGCACGACGTCGCCGATGCGCGACGCCGCCTCCGACAGCCCCTGCACCGTCGCATCCGTCGCCCGCGCTTCCGCCACCGCGCGGTTCGCGACCTCCGCGGCCTCGCCGACGCGCCGCGCGATCTCGGTGACCGACGCCGCCATCTCCTCGGCCGCCGCGGCCACCGATTGCAGATCGGCATTGGCGCGCCCGCCGGCCTCCGCCACCGCCGCGGCCTCGGCGTTCGACGTCGCGGCACTCGCCGTCAGTTCCTTCGCCGAGGCCTGCAACGCGTCGGCCGCCTTCGCCACGGCCTCCACGACGTCGCCGACCTCGCGTTCGAAGCTGTCCACCAGCCGCGCCTTCTCGGTCGCCAGCTGCCAGGCCAGCATCGCCCCGGCATAGTCGCCCGCGGCGTCGCGGATGGCCGAGATCTTCAGCTCCATCGTCTCCGTCCCGAAGCGGATCCTCGCGCTGTGCGGCAGGCGCGACGGGTCGGACAGCAGCGCGCGCTGGTGTTCAGGGTGGCGGTGGAAGATGTCCACGCTCTGCCCGACGAGCTGCTCGGGCGGCACCGGCAGCGCGTCGCGCATCGTGCCGAGCAGGCGCGTCGCCTCGGCGTTCATGTAGGTGATGCGGAAATCGTCGCGCGGATCGGCCGACATGATCGCGGTCGGCAGCTGCTCCAGCATCTGGCCCTGCGCGAAGGCTTGCCGCGCGGTCTGGCGCAACTGCTCCAGCGCGTCGGCGATGACGCCGATCTCGTCGCGCCGGCCGCGGCCGCCGACCTCGACGCCGGTGTCGCCGCCGGCGATGGCCCGCATCGTGCCGGCCAGGCGCCGCAGCGGCGCGCCGACCGCGCGCGCCATCAGCAGGCCCGACACCACCAGCACCAGCGTGATCGCGATCCAGCCCCAGACCGCGACGGCCTGCGCCTCCGCCGCCGCCGCGACCAGCGCCTCCTGCCGCGCCGCGCTCGCGGCCTGGCCCGCGCGGTCCAGCTCGGCGACCCGGCCCGACAGCACCTCCCGCGCGGGCTGCACGCGTTCCGTCCGCAGCCGCGCCACTGCCTCGCTCGCGGCGAGCACCTCCTCGGCGGCCTGCGCGATGGCGATCGCGAGTTCGCCGAAGCGCGCGAGGTCCGGCTTCATCCGATCCGGCACATCGAGCCCCGCCAGGCCGCGGCCATGCACCCGTGCCTGGGCGATGCCGCGCCTGATCCGGCGCAGCTGCGCCTCCTCCCCGGTCGCGAGGAAGCGCTGGACGCCGATGCGCACCTCGTTCACCGCGGCATGCACGGTCAGCAGGCGCTGGCGTGCCTCCTCCTGCGCGGCGCCGTCGAGATCGAAGCCGATCGCGCCGCTGATCGCCTCGAAGGCGGGGTCGTAGTCCGCGCTGCGCGCCAGCAGCTGCTCGTCGCGCAGCGCGATCAGCCGCGCGCGCTGGTCGGCCAGCTGCGCCAACGCGTCGCGATAACCGCGGGCCGCGCCGCGCAGCCCGTCCACCAGGCGCAGCAGCGCGGGGTCGCCGCCATCGGAGACGCCCGCCACCAGCGTCTCCAGCCCCGCATCCAGCCGTTCCAGCATGCGCGCCCGCGCCGGCCCCTGGGCCGCCGCGTCCTGAGCCATCAGCAGGTCGCGCTCCAGCACCGGGACCTCGCGCAGCGTGTCCACGCCGGCGCCGATCCGCACCGAGGCCGCCAGGCTGCGCGCTTCCTCCCGCTGCAGCGCCAGCACGCGGCCCGTCTCCTGCCGGACGAGCGCGCTCAGCGCCGCCAGCATCACGATGGCGAGCAGGGCGGAAGCGGCGAGCTTCCTGCCGACCGACAGATCCAGGAACAGGCGCATTCGGCGATTTCCGGGCAACTCGATGCCCGTCCCTGCCACGGCCCTCCTTGACGCCGGGTGAATGCGGCCGGCCGCGGCGCCTCGGCGGGGGCTTGCGGGGACTCGGGCCCCTGCCACATCCGTCGCGGGATGCTGCACATCATCAAGCTCTGTGTCGGCGTGAAGGAGGTGCCGGAGCTCGCGGCCTGGCAGGCCGAGCGCATCCGCCGCGACCCCCCGCTGCGCCACCAGACCCGCATGATGCCCAAGCGGGCCGGCGAGGTGCTGGATGGCGGCTCGCTCTACTGGGTGATCGGCGGCTTCACCCGCGTCCGGCAGCGTATCCTCGACATCCGGGAGGACGCCTGGGACGACGGCACGGCCTGCTGCGGCCTGGTGCTCGACAGGGAGCTGGTCGCGGTGGAGCTCCGCCCCCAGAAGCCCTTCCAGGGCTGGCGCTACCTCGACCCCGCGGCCGCCCCGCCCGACCTGCCGCGCGGCGTCGTTCCCCCGCGCGGGATCGAGAAGCTGCCGCCCTCGCTGCGGCGGGAACTGCAGTCCCTGTGCCTGATCTGACAGGCGGCGGCTCCGCCTTCGCCGCGACGATGGCGGCGATCTGGCGGGGGCACGACCCCTATGCCGGCTTCCCGCTGGATTCCTGGCCGGCCGACACCAGGGGCTGGAACAGCGTCCATCCCTGGCTGGCCGGGGCGATCAGGCGGCGCCGCCCGCGCCTCGCGGTGGAGATTGGCGTCTGGCGCGGCGGCTCGGTCCTCACCATGGCGGATGCGATGCGCGACGCCGGCGTGGAGGGCTGCATCGTCGCGGTGGACACCTGGCTCGGCTCCGTCGAGCACTGGACCCGCATGCCCGGCTTCCCCGCGAACCTCAACATCGAGAACGGCCAGCCGCGCCAGATGCAGGTCTTCATGGGCAACGTCATCCGCGCCGGCCATGCGGGGCGCGTCGTCCCGCTGCCCATGGATTCGCTCAACGCCGCGCGGCTGCTCGCCCATCACGGGCTGCGCCCGGACGTCATCCACGTCGATGCCGGGCACGACCTGCTTTCCGTCTCGTCGGATCTCTCGGCCTGGTGGCCGCTGCTCGTGCCCGGCGGGCTGCTGATCGGCGACGACTACTGCGCGGACGGCCGCTGGCCGGGCGTGCGCCAGGCCTTCGACGGCTTCTTCGCCCCGATGGGACTGCCGCTCGAGCACCGCCGAGGCAAGTGCCGCGTGCGCAAGCCGGCCGCGCCGGCATAGCGGGCGTGTGCGCGGCGGTCAGCCCGGCGCGGCGACGGGGAGCGTCACCGCGATCTCCGTCCCGCCTTCCGGCAGGACGCGCCGCTCGACCCGCCCGCCGATCTGGGTGGCGAGCGTCTCGACGAGGTCGAAGCCGGACCGGCCGCGCCCCTCGCCGGCGCCTTCCGGCAGCCCGACCCCGTCGTCGCTGACCGCCAGCCGCGCCAGCCCGTTCGGCCCCGTCGGCGCGGTGAGCGCCACCCGCACCCGGCCCCTTGCCGCGCCCGGCCAGGCATGGCGCAGCGCGTTGGTGACGAGCTCGACCACGATCAGCGCGATCGGCGTGGCACGTTCGATGTCCACCTCGACCGGGTCGGCCTCCACCGCGATGGAGATGCCGCTCCCCGGCGGCACGATCTCCGGGCTCGCGCAGAGCGCGCGCAGGAAGGCCGCGAGATCCAGCCGCGAGACCAGGTTCGTCACATGCAGCAGGTCGTGCACCTTGCCGAGCGCCAACACCCGCTGCTCCAGCGCGCGGGGCGGCGCGTTCGGCCCCTGCAGCCGCGCCAGCGACTGCACCAAGGCGAGGCTGTTCTTCACGCGGTGGTGCAGCTCCCGCAGCAGCTTCTCATGCAGCTCGGCCTCGCGCCGGGCCTCGCGCAGCCGCGCATCGGCGTCGCGCCGCGCCTCCTCCGCCGCCAGGGCGCGGCCGGCGCGGTCGAGCGCCAGCCAGGCCAGCGCGGCCGCCAGCGCGAGCAGCAGCGCGATCGGCGCCAGGCCCATCAGCCAGCGTTCCCGCAGCGCGTTCAGCCCGATGCCGTAATTCGCATAGAGCGGCAGCCCGTCCAGCCGCGCGAAGCCATAGAGCCTCGTCACCCCGTCTGCCGCCGCGCGCACGACGAAGGTGCCCCGGTCGGCCGTCGCCATGGCCTGGCGCACGCCGGTGTCGGGCGGCAGCTGCACCGGCGGGTCCCGCGGGCGATGGCGCAGCAGGAGCAGCCCGTCCGCCCGCATCAGCGACGCGGCGGCCGAGGGCTCGTCGGCGATGCGGGCGAAGAAGCTGGTGAAGGCCTCGACCGGGACGGTGGCGAAGAGGACGCCGCGGAAGGCCTCGCCGGCGCGGCGGCGGGTGAAGACCAGCACATCCTGCCCGCCGGGCCGCAGTGTCACCCGGTCGATGCGCAGCGCGTCGCCGGGCGATTCCCTGTGCGCCCGGAAATAGGGACGGTCGGAGACGTCCACCGTGAAGGGGAAGCGGCGGCTGGTGGCGTCGAGCACGCCCTCGGGCGAGATGTGGCCTGCGCTGAGCGGCGCGCCGGGCAGCTGGTCGAGCTGCGCCAGGCGCTCATGCAGCGCGGCCGGTGACATGTTCTCGCGCTCGGCAGCCGAGAGCAGGTTGTCGACCAGGGCGAGCGCCCCTTCCTGCGCCTGGATCGCGCGCAGCACGTATTCCCGGACGACCTCGGCGTTGGACAGAGCCTCCTCCGATGCGCGGCGCCATTCGGCGCGCCAGGACCACCAGCCCGAGGCCAGCAGCAGGATCAGCGGTAGCCCGATCGCGCCGACGCGCAGCAGCCGGAGCATGCGCCAGGGTATCGGCGCCGCCGGCGCGCCGGGGCGCGGGGCGGGGGCGAACCCGGTCAGGGCCTTGTGGAGCTCCATCTGCTTCCAGCAACGCGGGGGAGCGGCGGAGATTGGTCCGGCAGCGCGCCGACATCACGCGGCGCCGGGTTCACGAGGGCGTGTGGCGTGTGGGAAGGGCGCTCAGATCCCCATCGCGAGCCGCGCGGCGGTCGCCAGCCGGTCCGCGCGTTCGTTCATGGGATCGCCGGCATGGCCGCGCACCCAGCGCCACTCGATCTCGTGCGGCGCTGCGGCGGCCAGCAGCCGCTGCCAGAGCTCGTAGTTCGCCACGGGATCGCGCGCGCTGTTGCGCCAGTTGTTGCGCACCCAGCCCTTCACCCAGCGCTCCATCCCGTTGCGGACGTATTCGCTGTCGGTGTGCAGCGCGACCCTGCAGGGGCGCTTCAGCGCCTCGAGCGCGGAGATCGCCGCGGTCAGCTCCATGCGGTTGTTGGTGGTGGCGGGGTCGGCACCCGAGAGTTCCTTCTCGGTCTCGCCATGGCGCAGGATCGCGGCCCAGCCGCCGGGGCCGGGATTGGGCTTGCAGCCGCCATCGGTCCAGATCTCGACGAGGGTTTCGGTCATGGCTGTTCGCAGGACGTCGAGAAGTGGCCCCCTCCCAACCCTCCCCCGCAACAGCGGGGGAGGGCTTCGAGGCGGACCGTTCTTCTCCCTCCCCCGCTGTTGCGGGGGAGGGATGGGGAGGGGGGCATCGCGATCAGCACATCAGGCCCCGATCGCCTCCGGCGATGCGGCGCGCGCGAAGAAGCGGAGCTTACGCAGGTATTCCAGCGGGTCCTTGCGCGTGACCAGCGCCCCGGGCGGCGTGTGCGTCCAGTCGTAGAGCCGCGTCAGCAGGAAGCGGATCGCCGCCCCCCGGCACAGCGCCGGCAGCGCCGCGCGCTCGGCCTCCGACAGCGGCCGCACCGCGGCATAGGCGCCGACCAGCGCGCGGCCCTTGGTCACGTTGAAGGACCCGTCGGGCTCGAAGCACCAGGCGTTCAGGCAGACCGCGACGTCATAGGCAAAGAGGTCCGTGCAGGCGAAGTAGAAGTCGATCAGCCCCGACACGTGCGGCCTGCCCGCCGCGTCCGGCAGGAAGAAGACGTTGTCGGGGAAGAGGTCCGCATGGATCTGCCCCGAGGGCAGCGCGCCGGGCGCCGGCCAGGCCGCCAGGATCGCGGCGAGATGCCCGTCGAGCTCCGCCACCAGCCCTGCCGCGACCTCGTCGCCGCGTTCCCGGCAGCCATCGAGCAGCTTCGGCCAGCCCGCCGGCCCCAGCGCGTTCAGCCGCCGCATCCCGAAGCCGTGGCCGGCCTCATGCAGGCGGGCCAGCGCCTGGCCGAGCGGGGCGAGGTGCTCCGGCCGGACCCGCCGCGGCCAGACACCTTCCAGGAAGGTGCAGATCGCCGCCGGCCTTCCGCAGAGTTCCCGCAGCGCGACCCCGTCGCGTCCCGCCACGGGCGTCGGGCAGGCCAGCCCGCCGCGCGCCAGGTGCTCCATCAGCCCCAGGAAATAGGGCAACTCCGTCGGGTCCACGCGCTTCTCGTAGAGCGTCAGCACGAAGTCGCCGCGGCCCGTGCGCAGCGCGTAGTTCGAGTTCTCCACCCCCTCCGCGATGCCGCGGAAGGCGAGAAGCCCGCCGAGATCATACTCGGCCAGGAAGGCGCGCAGCGCCTCGTCGGAGACCTCGGTGTAGACCGCCATGGCGGCGGATCAATCGGCCGCGAGCGTCCGGGACGCAAGGGTGGCTGGCGCGGCTTCCAGCGCGGCGGGCAGGCGGAAGGCGATCCGTTCCTCGGCGACCGTCACCTCCTCCGTCGCCAGGGCGAAGCGGCCGGCCAGGGTTCTGGTCATGCCCTGGACCAGCGACTCGGGGGCCGAGGCGCCGGCAGTCAGCCCGACCGTCGCGTGGCCATCGGCCATGGCGGGGTCGAGCTCCGAGGGGTCCTGCAGCAGCACGGCCTTCGCGCCGGCCTGTTCCGCGACCTCCGATAGCCGCCGCGAGTTCGAGGAATGCGGCGCGCCGACCACGATGACCAGGCTCGCGCCCTTCGCCACCATCGCCTTCACCGCGGCCTGGCGGTTCGAGGTGGCGTAGCAGATGTCCTCCTTCGCCGGGCCGACCAGGTCGGGGAACCGGTCCTGCAGCACCGCCAGGATCCCCGCGGTGTCGTCCACCGACAGCGTGGTCTGGCTGGTCCAGGCGAGCGGCCCGTCCGGCGGCGCGACGGTCAGGGCCTGCGCGATGCTCTCGACGAGCGTCACCCCGCCCGGGGGCAGCTGGCCCATCGTGCCGACGACCTCGGGGTGGCCGGCATGGCCGATCAGCAGGATGTGGCGGCCCCGCGCATGGTGGCGCGCGGCTTCCCGGTGGACCTTGGTGACGAGTGGGCAGGTCGCATCCAGCGTGAACATCCTGCGCCGCAGCGATTCCGTCACCACCGACCGGGGCACGCCATGGGCGGAGAAGACGACGGGGCGGCCATCGTCCGGGATCTCGTCCAGCTCCTGCACGAAGACCGCCCCCTTGCCGCGGAGGTCGTCCACGACATGGCGGTTGTGCACGATCTCGTGGCGCACATAGACCGGCGCGCCGTGGCGGGCGAGTGCCTCCTCCACGATGCGGATGGCCCGGTCCACCCCGGCGCAGAACCCGCGGGGGGCGGCGAGCAGCAGGGTCAGGCTCGGCCGGTCCATGATGCCGATGGGGTCTCCGATGGCGCCCCGGGGATGGCCCGGCGCCGCGCGAGGATATAGGGGGGTGGAGGGTCGGCCGGAACCTAGCCGCGGCGGGTCCGGGCTGAAAGAGGGAGAGCCGGATGCGGCTGATCAACACGGGGTTGTGTCGGGTGGCCGCGCTGGCCTGGCTGGCGGCGCTGGCGGCCTGCGGCGGCTCGGGTCCGGCGGGCGTCACCACGGCACCCTGCCCGCGGATCTCGATCCTGGCCGATGGCGCCGACCTCACGCGCTTCCGGCCGGGCGGGCCACGCGACCTGAGCGCGATGGCCGTGGATGCCCGGATCACGGGATTCCAGGCGCAATGCGATTTCGCCTCCGCCAGGCGGCTGGATGTGCGCGTGACGCCGGAATTCGCGGTGGAGCGCGGGCCGGCCGCCACGGGCCGGACCGTGGACCTGCCCTGGTTCCTCGCGGTCAGCACCGCGGAGGAGGAGGTGCTGGACCGCACGACATCCTCCACCCGGGTGACCTTCCCGCAGAATGTCGGCCGCGCCGGCGCGGTCGGCCCGACCGTGCGCTTCACCATGCCGATCGGGGAGGGCGTGCGGGCGCAGGACTACCTGGTGCGCATCGCCTTCCAGCTCGACGCGGACGAACTGGCCTACAACCGCACCCGCGGACCGCGTTGAGGACGCTCCATTTCGTCACGCACCCCGAGGTCGTGGTGGACCCCGCGGTGCCGGTGACGCGCTGGCATCTCGGCGACGGCGGGATCGCGAGACTGCGGCGCTTCGCGGCGTCGGGCACGCTCGACGGCGTGCGGTCGGTCTGGGCCAGCACGGAATGCAAGGCGATCGAGGCCGCGGGGGTCCTGGCCGGCGCGCTCGGCCTCGGGGTCGCCGTCCGCGAGGATCTCGGCGAGAACGACCGCACCGCCACGGGCTTCCTGCCGCCGGAGGAGTTCGAGCGCATGGCGGACGCGTTCTTCGCCCGGCCCACGGACTCCGTGCGGGGCTGGGAACGCGCGGCGGACGCCCAGGCCCGGATCGTCGGCGCGGTCCGCGCGGTGGAAGCCGCGGCCCCCGCGGGCGACATCCTCGTCGTCGCGCATGGCGCGGTCGGCGCGCTGCTGCGCGGGCATCTCATGGGTGCCCCGATCTCCCGTGCGCTCGACCAGCCGCGCCAGGGCTGCCGCTTCGAGGTGGCGCTGCCCACGTGGAAGTTGATCACGCCGGGTTGGATCGTCCTCGACTGAGGTTGCTTCCGGACCCTCCCTGAGTCATACCCGCACATCCCGCAGATCCCGCGCGGGAGAGAGAGGCGGAGTCGTCCCATCGGGCGCGACGAGGCCTCCGCCGAAGGCGCAACCGGCCCCCGGAAACGCTCAGGCAGAAGGGCCGCGCGGGTAGGGACCTCTGGAAAGACGCGCTCCGAACGGGGCGCGGCACCGACGGAGAAAGGCGGCCCCGCAACAGGGCGCCGAATCTCTCAGGTCACGGGACAGAGGGGGGCCACGGACCGTCGCCATTTCCGGCGGCGGCAGCCTTGGAGGCACCGTGGCCGCTGACCCGGGCGATACGCCCATGCTCGAAACGCCGCTTGCGTCGCTGCACCGCGAACTCGGCGGCCGCATGGTGCCCTTCGCGGGCTATGCGATGCCCGTG
Organism: Falsiroseomonas sp. HW251; assembly: GCF_050563545.1. NCBI lineage: Bacteria > Pseudomonadati > Pseudomonadota > Alphaproteobacteria > Acetobacterales > Roseomonadaceae > Falsiroseomonas > Falsiroseomonas sp. HW251. The sequence continues at coordinate 24,184 of NZ_JBNXUM010000048.1, read as the reverse complement.
CAGTACCCCGCCGGGATCATGCAGGAACACCTGCACTGCCGCGCCTCGGCCGCGCTGTTCGACGTGTCCCACATGGGCCAGGCCGAGCTGGTCGGAGAGGGCGCGGCGGCGGCGCTCGAGCAGCTCACGCCCGCCGACGTGCAGGGCCTCAAGCCGCACCGCCAGCGCTACGGCCTGCTGATGACGATGGCGGGCGGCATCTTCGACGACTTCATGGTCGCGAACCTCGGCGACCGGCTGTTCCTGGTGGTGAACGCGTCGCGCAAATCAGAGGATTTCGCGCTGATCGAGACGGCGCTGCCGCCCGGCGTGACGCTGCGCCAGATGCCGGACCGCGCGCTGGTCGCGCTGCAGGGCCCGCAGGCCGTCGCTTCCATCGCGACGCTCGCGCCGGGCATCGCGGCGCTGCCCTTCATGGGCGTCGGCGCCTTCGACATCGCGGGCGTCCCGGCGCTCGTCAGCCGCTCCGGCTACACCGGCGAGGATGGCGTCGAGGTCTCCGTTCCCGCCGACCGGGCCGAGCGCTTCGCCCGCGCGCTGCTCGCGCTGCCGGGCGTCGCGCCCGCCGGCCTCGGCGCGCGGGATTCGCTGCGGCTGGAAGCGGGCCTCTGCCTCTACGGCAACGACATTGATGAGACGACGTCGCCCATCGAGGCCGCGCTGACCTGGACCATCGGCAAGCGCCGCCGCACCGCCTGGGACTTCCGGGGCGCCGACCGCGTGCGAGGCGACCTCGACAACGGCCCGAAGCGGCTTCGCGTCGGCATCCGCCCCGAAGGCCGCCAGCCCGCGCGGGCGCATACAGAGATCCAGGCAGGCGGCGCGGCGGTCGGCGAGATCACCTCCGGCGGCTTCGGCCCTTCCGTCAATGGCCCGGTCGCCATGGGCTATGTCGCGCGCGAGCACGCCGCCGACGGCACCGCGCTCGACCTGATGGTTCGCGGCAAGGCGCTGCCCGGCCGCGTCGCCCCGCTTCCCTTCACCCCCCACCGCTACGCCCGCTGAGGAGCCGACCCATGGCAGAGCTTCGCTACACCAAGGATCACGAGTGGGTCCGGCTCGACGGCACGGTCGCGACCGTGGGGATCACCGACCACGCGCAGGAAGCGCTCGGCGACGTGGTCTTCGTGGACCTGCCCGAGGCCGGCCGCGACGTCGTCCCCGGCGAGCCGATCGCCGTCGTGGAAAGCGTCAAGGCCGCGTCGGACGTCTACGCCCCGCTCGCCGGCCGCGTGCTGGAATCCAACGCCGCGCTGAAGGACGACCCGGCGAAGGTGAACGCGTCCCCCACCGGCGAGGGCTGGTTCTTCAAGCTGGAGGGCGTGGACCCCTCCGCCTTCGCCGACCTGCTGGACGAGCCCGCCTACAAGGCGCTGCTGGAGATGGAGGCATGAGCGCGCTGGCAGACCTCGCCGCGCTCGAGGACCACGGCGAATTCATCCGCCGCCACATCGGCCCGTCGGAATCCGAGATCGCCGCGATGCTGCGCGAGGTCGGCGCGAGCAGCCTCGACGACCTTGCTGCGAAGACAGTCCCTGCGGCGATCCGCGAGACCTTCCGGGCCGCGCTGCCGGAACCCGCGTCGGAAGCGGAAGCCATCGCGGAACTGCGTGCGCTTGCCGCGCGCAACCGCGCGGACATCAAGTCGCTGATCGGGCTGGGCTACCACGGCACGCTGACGCCGCCGGTCATCCTGCGCAACGTGCTGGAGAACCCGGGCTGGTACACCGCCTACACGCCCTACCAGGCCGAGATCGCGCAGGGCCGGCTGGAGGCGCTGCTGAACTTCCAGACCATGGTCACGGACCTGACGGGCCTCGACGTCGCCAACGCGTCGCTGCTGGACGAGGCGACCGCGGCGGCCGAGGCGATGGCGCTGGCCTATGCCGCGACGCGCGGCAAGTCCGACAGGATCGTGGTCGCGTCCGACGCGCTGCCGCAGACCATCGCGGTCCTGCGCACGCGCGCCGAACCCCTCGGCTTCAAGGTCATCGTCACCGCGCCGGCCGACATCATCGCGACGGTCGCCGCCGAAAAGCCTTTCGCGCTCGTCACGCAGTATCCCGGCGCGACCGGCGAGGTCCGCGACCTCCGCCCCGAGATCACCGCCGCGCACGAGGCCGGCGCGCTGGCGATCGTCGCCGCCGACCCGCTCGCGCTGACCTTGCTGACGCCACCCGGCGAGATGGGTGCGGATGTCGTCATCGGCTCCGCCCAGCGCTTCGGCGTGCCGATGGGCTATGGCGGCCCGCATGCAGCCTTCATGGCGGTGAAGGACGCCCACAAGCGCCTGATGCCAGGCCGCCTGGTCGGCGTCTCGGTGGACGCCGCCGGTGCACCCGCGATGCGCCTGGCGCTGCAGACGCGCGAGCAGCACATCAGGCGCGAGAAGGCGACGTCCAACATCTGCACCGCCCAGGTGCTGCTCGCCGTCATGGCCAGCATGTATGCGGTCTGGCACGGTCCCGAGGGCCTGAAGCGCATCGCCGGCCGCGTCGCGCTGCAGGCGCGGCTTCTGGCCGGCGCCGCCAAGGCTGCAGGCTTCGGCGTGAAGCACGACAGCTTCTTCGACACCGTCGCGATCGAGGCCGGCGACAAGGCCGAAGCGCTGATCGCCGGCGCTCTGAAGCACGGCTTCAACCTGGCGCGGCACACCGACGGGCTCGTCGGCATCGCGCTGGACGAGACCGTCACGCGCAAGGACCTGGCGCAGCTTGTCGCCGTCATCGCGGAAGCCGCACGCGCCCCGGCGCAGCCGCTGGATTCCATTGCACCCTTCGGCGACCTCCCCAATGCGCTCGCGCGCCGCTCGCCCTTCTGCACGGCGGCCGTGTTCAACACGCACCACGCCGAGCACGCGATGCTCCGCTACCTCAAGTCGCTCGAGGACAAGGACGTCGCGCTGAACCGCAGCATGATCCCGCTGGGGTCCTGCACGATGAAGCTGAACGCCACGGCGGAGATGATCCCCGTGACCTTCCCGGGCTTCGGCGCCATCCACCCCTTCGCGCCCGTCGACCAGGCCGAGGGCTACATCCAGCTCATCCGCACGCTGGAAACCTGGCTCGCCACCGTCACGGGCTTCGCCGCGGTGTCGCTGCAGCCGAACGCCGGCAGCCAGGGCGAATATGCGGGCCTCCTCGCCATCCGCGCCTGGCACTACGCGCGCGGTGAGGCGCATCGCGACGTCTGCCTGATCCCGTCCTCCGCGCATGGCACCAACCCTGCCAGCGCGGTGATGGCGGGCATGAAGGTCGTCGTCGTGGGCTGCGACCGCGAGGGCAACGTGGACCTCGCCGACCTTCGCGCGAAGGCCGAGCAGCACGCCGAAAAACTTGCCGCGCTGATGGTGACCTACCCCTCGACCCACGGCGTGTTCGAGACGGAGATCCGCGAGATCTGCGCCCTGATCCATGAGAAGGGCGGCCAGGTCTACATGGACGGCGCGAACATGAACGCGCAGGTCGGCCTGACCTCGCCCGCCGCGATCGGCGCCGATGTCTGCCACCTCAACCTGCACAAGACCTTCTGCATCCCGCATGGCGGCGGCGGCCCCGGCGTCGGCCCGATCGGCGTCGCCGCGCACCTGGCGCCGCACCTGCCGAACCACCCGCTGCTGGCCGAGGCCGGCCCCGCCACGGGCTTCGGCCCGGTCAGCGCGGCACCCTTCGGCAGTGCGTCGATCCTGCCGATCTCCTACGCCTATATCCGCATGATGGGCGCCGAGGGACTGACGCGCGCCACGCAGGTCGCGATCCTGAACGCGAACTACGTCGCGCAAAAACTCGCGCCGCACTTCCCCATCCTCTACCGCGGCGTGGGAGGGATGGTGGCGCATGAATGCATCCTCGACTGCCGCGGCTTCCAGCAGAACGGCGGCGCGACGGTGGAGGACATCGCCAAGCGCCTGCAGGATTTCGGCTTCCACGCGCCGACCATGTCCTGGCCGGTCGCGGGCACGCTGATGGTCGAGCCCACGGAATCCGAGACCAAGGGCGAACTCGACCGCTTCATCCAGGCCATGACCGCGATCCGCGAGGAGATCCGCGCCATCGAACAGGGCCGCAGCGACAAGACCGACAACCCCCTGAAGAACGCCCCCCACACCGCCGCCGAAGTCATGGCCGACAGCTGGACCCACGCCTATTCCCGGAGCCAGGCCGCCTTCCCGCTGCCCTGGGTCGCGGCCCACAAATACTGGCCGCCGGTGAAGCGCGTGGACAACGTCCACGGTGACCGCCACCTCGTCTGCACCTGCGCGCCGCTGGAGGCCTACGCCGCGGCTGCGGAGTAGGGACGCGCGCTTTGCCGCGGGGGCTCTGCCCCCGCGCCCCCGCCGGGGAGCCATGGGGCTCCCCGGACCCCGCCGTGAGTTTTTAACGACGAAGGGGGAGGGGGCACTTCGTCCCCCTCCCCCTTCGTCGTTGAACTGATCGCAGGTCCAGGAGGCCGATGCCTCCTGGTGGGGGGTGCAGGGGGGCAAAGCCTCCCTGCAAGACCGCGCGCCCTACCTCAGCGGCAGCGCGTACATCAGGCCGCCGCGGGTCCAGAGGTCGTTCATGCCGCGGGGCAGGCCGATCGGGCTACCGGAGCCGAGGTTGCGTTCGAAGCTCTCGCCGTAGTTCCCGACAGCCTTCAGCACGTTGTAGAGCCAGCGTTCGTCAAGTCCGAGCGCGCGGCCGTAGCCTGGCGACACGCCGAGGGCGCGCTGGATCTGCGGGTTGGGGTCGCGCAGCTTCTCGTCCACGTTGGCCTGGGTCAGGCCGAGTTCCTCGGCTTCGATCATGCCGGCCAGCGTCCATTTCACAATGTCGAACCACTGGTCGTCGCCGTGGCGCACCATGGGGCCGAGCGGTTCCTTGCTGATGCGCTCGGGCAGCAGCACGTGTTCGGCGGGATTCTGCAGCGCGGTCGCGCGGTAGGAGGCGAGCTGGCTGGCGTCCTGCGTCATCGCGTCGCAGCGGCCGGCGGCGTAGGCCGCGACGAACTCGTCGGGGCGTTCGATCAGCACCGGCGTCAGGCGCATGTTGTTGGCGCGGAAGTAGTCCGCGACATTGAGCTCGCTGGTCGTGCCGGGCTGCATGCAGACGGTGGCACCGTCGAGCTGCCGGGCCGAGGTCACGCCGGAGGAGCGCCGGACCAGGAAGCCCTGCCCGTCGTAGAAGTTCACGCCTGCCATGTTGAGGCCGAGCGAGGTGTCGCGCTGCAGCGTCTGGGTCGCGTTGCGCGCGAGAACGTCGATCTCGCCGGACTGCAGCATGGTAAAGCGGTTCTGGGACGAGGTCGGCACGAAACGGACCTTGGTCGCGTCGCCGAACATGGCGGCCGCCAGCGCGCGGCAGAAATCGGCGTCGAGGCCGCGATACTCGCCACGGCTGTCGGGGGCGGAGAAGCCCGCGACACCCTGGTTGACGCCGCAGATGATGGTGCCGCGCGCGCGAATCGCGTCCAGCGTCGCGCCGGCGTGCGCCGTGCCGGCGATGCCCAGTGCCAGGCAGAGCCCGGCCAGCAAGCCTCTCATTGTTCGTCCCCCGTTTGTCACGAAAGGATCAACCAAGCCCATCGCGGCCCCCGCGGCAAGCGCTGCGCCCGCGGATCGTCCGCCAACCCTGCGCGGCGCCCGGCGTTGCGGCCCCTTCACCACGCCGGAGATGCCGCATGCAGACCCCCGCCACGACCTTGGATCCCGCTGGCGATTCCGCGCCCTGGTCCAGCCTCTGGGTGCCGCGTCTGCTCAGCCTGCTCAGGATCGTCGCGGCGTTGATCTTCCTGCTGCATGGCACGCAGAAGATGCTGGGCTTTCCCATGCCGATGGGCGGGGCACTGCCGCAGCTCTTCAGCCTGGCCTGGTGGTCGGGCGCGATCGAGCTCGCCTGCGGCGTGCTGCTGCTGGTCGGGCTGTTCACCCGTGCGGCGGCCTTCGTGGCATCGGGCGAGATGGCCGCCGCCTATTTCCTGGCCCATGCGCCGCGCAACCTGTTCCCGACGCTGAATGGCGGCGACGCGGCGATCCTGTACTGCTTCGTGTTTCTCTACCTCGCCGCCGCAGGGCCCGGGCCGTGGAGCCTCGACGCGCTACGCCGGCGCCAAGCGTGACGCCCCGCCGCGGCTGCGCAGCAGCAATGTCGTCACGATCATCACGTTGACCGCGTTCCACGCCACGCCGTTCGCGAAGGCCGCGAGGTAGCTGCCGGTCAGGTCGAAGATCAGGCCCGACATCCAGCCGCCGGTCGCCATGCCGATCAGCGTGGCGAAGAGCACGATCCCGACGCGCATGCCGACTTCCCGCGCGGGGAAGTTCTCGCGCACGATCACGGCGTAGGACGGCACGATGCCGCCCTGCACCAGGCCGAACAGGGCCGACAACACGTAGAGCGAGGCAAGGCCGTCGAAGAACAGGAAAAGGCTGAGCGACAGCCCCTGCAGCACCGATCCCAGCAGCAGGGTGCGCAAGCCCCCGATCCGGTCCGCGATGAAGCCGGACGAGACCCGGGAGACGATGCCGCAGGCCAGCATGAGCGACAGCATCTCCGCCCCGCGCGCCACGCCGTAGCCGAGGTCGCCGCAATAGGCGACGATATGCACCTGCGGCATTGCCATTGCCATGCAGCAGCCGATGCCGGCCGCGGCCAGCACCGCCGTCAGCGCGTTGCGCGACAGGCCGAGCGGGCGTTCGACGCCGTCGGCCGGCAGTTGCGCCCCGCCGCGCGTGCCCGGCGCGCGGGCGCGCAGCAGCAGCGCGAGCGGCAGCATCGTCACCAGGCAGATCGCGCCGGCGACGACATGGGCGGTGCGCCAGCCATGGTCCGCGATCAGCACGGTCAGCAGCGGCGGCCAGACCACGCCGGCGAGGTAGTTGCCGGCCGCCGCGAGCGCGACCGCAATGCCGCGCCGGCGGCGGAACCACAGCGACGCCTCCGCCATCAGCGGCCCGAAGGTCGCCGACGCCCCGAGACCGATCATCACGCCCTGGATCAGCGCAAAGGCCAGCAGGGTCGGCGCGAAGCCCGCGGCGATGTAGCCGAGGCCGAGCATGGTGGCCGCGCCGAGCACTGGCCGCATCGCGCCGAAGCGGTCCACGAGGCGGCCCATCAGGATCATGCCGGAGCCGAAGCCGAGCATGGTCAGGGTGTAGGGCAGGGACGCGCCGGCGCGCGTGACGCCGAATTCCGCCTGCACATGCGGCAGCGCCACGATCACCGACCAGCTTCCGATCCCGCCGAGGGTCGAAAGCGCGACGATCGCGGCGAGCCTGACCCAGGCCGCGCGGGAGTCCAGCAGGTGATCGTCGGTCATGCGGCCGGGCCGAAATCCACGTAGTTCTCCAGCGGCTCTCGCGCCGTGACCAGGCGGTTGGCAGGCTCGTCCGGGTCCATGTGCCCCAGCGCCATGCCGCAAATCAGGATGCGCTCGTCGGGGATGCCGAGGTGCTCGCGGACGATGTCGTGGTACTCCGCGAGCGCCGCCTGCGGGCAGGTGTGCAGGCCGAAGCCGCGGGCGGCGAGCATCATATTCTGCAGGAACATGCCGCAGTCCAGCCAGGACCCCTGCTCCATGTCGCGGTCCATACTGAACAGCAGCCCGACCGGCGCGCCGAAAAAGTCGAAGTTCCGGCCGTGCTGGCGATGCATCTTGTCGTTGTCGCCCTTCGCGATGCCGACCAGGCCATAGAGGCCCCAGCCCGTCGCGCGGCGGCGTGCGAGGTAGGGCTCGCGCCAGGCGCGCGGGTAGTACTGGTATTCCCGCCCGGCCTTGCGGCCGGAATCATGCGCGGCGTGCAGCGCGGCCGACAGGCGCTGCTTCTCCTCGCCCTTCGTGACGCGCACATGCCAGGGCTGGATGTTCGACCCCGACGGCGCGCGGGATGCCGCGCGCAGGATGGCCTCGATGGTTGCTCGCGGCACGGGGTCGGGCAGGAAGCCGCGGATGGACCGCCTCGTCGCCATCGCGTCGAGCACGTGCATCACGCCGCGATCCCGCCGGTGCGCGCCGCGGCGCGGTCGGTGTTCGATGCCATGCGTCTCCTCCTGGGCCGGCACTAAGGCATGGCGGGCGGGCAGCGCCAAGCCGTTCACCCCTGCGCGTCGCACGAGCAGACATTGATCAACGATTTAAACTGGAGGTTGCGTTCACGGACCGGCAGGATAGGCCCATGGGTTCCCTCCGCCCCATCCTCCTCGCGACCACCGCGCTGCTGCCGGTCGCGGCCTTCGCCCAGGCCCCGAACGCGCAGCCGCAGGGTGGCAGCGTCGTCGCCGGCCAGGCCACGATCTCCCGCGCGGCGACGCGCACCCAGGTCAACCAGGCCTCGGACCGGGCGGTCGTGGAATGGCGCAGCTTCGACATCGGGTCCAACCAGCAGGTGGACATCCGCCAGCCCGGCGCCTCGTCCTTCTCGCTGCAGCGCGTGACGGGGCCCGACCCCTCGCAGATCGCCGGGCGCCTGACCTCCAACGGCGGCGTCGCGCTGGTCAATCCGAACGGCGTCACCTTCCACGCCGGCGCGCAGGTGGACGTGGCGTCGCTGATCGCGACCGCGTCGGACATTACGAACCGCAACTTAATGGACGGGCGGATGGTCTTCGACGGCCAGCCCCGCGCCGGCGCGCGCGTCGAGAACCGCGGCACCATCACCGTCCGCGACCGCGGCATGGCCGCCCTCGTCGGGCCGGTCGCCGCCAATTCGGGCACGATCCGCGCCCGCCTCGGCCGCGTCGCCATCGCGGGCGCCGAGGCCTTCGCCCTCGACCTCGCCGGCGACGGCCTGCTCAGCCTGGATGTCACCCGCCAGGTCACCACCGCGCCCTCCGGCGCCGCCGCGCTGGCCACCAACACCGGCACGATCGAGGCCGAGGGCGGCCAGGTGCTGCTCACCGCGCAGGCCGCTTCCGGCCTGCTTGAGACGCTGGTCGCCGCCGGCGGGACGATCAACGCCGGCAGCATCGTCGCCAATGCGCCCAATGGCGGCGTCGTCGTCCCCGCCGGCGCGACACTGCAGGCCGCGCGCGCCACCATCGGTGCGGCTGCGGCCAGCACGATCGGCGCGCCCGCCGCGCTCTCGGCCCGCACCACCGTCGAGCGCGGCGCGACCATCCGCGCCGAGCAGGCCATCGTGCATTCCGCCGAGCGCACGCGGATGTCCGGCACGATCGAGGCGCCGGGCGGCCGGGTCGAGGTCTCCTCCCGTGGTGAGCTCCGCCTCGACGGCTGGATCCGCGCCGCCGGCGGCAGCGTGCTGCTCGATCCCGTCACCCTCGACATCGTCGCGACGGCGTCCAACGCCAACGAGGTCTCGGCCGACTTCGTCAACACCACCGCGGGCAGCCTGACGCTGCAGGCCGACAGCCGGATCCGCGTGCTCTCCGCCGTCGACCGCGACGCCGGCCCGCTGACCCTGCAGACCACCAACACAACCGCGCAGGCGGGCGACGGCATCGCCATCCAGGCCCCGCTCGCCGTCGCCGGCGACCTAAGGCTCCTCACCGCCGGCGAGATCACGCAGACCGCGGCGCTGAATGTCACGACGCTGCGCGCCGAGGCCGGGCGCGTCCGGCTGGAAGCGGCCTCCAACGTCATCCGCGCCCTCGATGGCGGCAAGGCCGCGACGCGCTTCGATGTGGCCTCGGGCGTCGGCATGACCGTGGACGCCGCCATCACCGCCGACGCCATGCGCCTGACGAGCGCCGGCGCGCTCGAGATCCGCGCCCCGGTTACGGCCACGGGGACGCTGGAACTGGTCGGCCTCGGCGGCGTCACGCAGTCCGCGAGCGGCGCCGCGGTGCGGGGCGGCACGCTGGTCCTCGAATCGCTCTCCGCGCCGATCCTGCTGAACGGCGCGGGCAATGCCGGCGCGCTGGGCGACGTCTCCGCGCCGGCCGGCGTCACGCTGCGCGTCGCCGACGGCCTTGTCGTCAACGGCGTGCTGAACGCGCTCGGCGCCACCGCGACGCTGAAGGCCGATGCCGGCTCGATCACCCAGGGTTCCGACGCGTCGCGCGTGCTCGCCGACAGCCTGGTCGCGCGGGCCCCGCAGGGCAGCGTGATCCTGGACGGCGCCAACAACCTCATCGCCCGCATCGCCGGCCAGGCGCGCGACGACTTCACCGTCGAGGCCGGCGGCCCGCTCACCGTCGCCGGCCGGATCGAGGCCGCGCGCATCGGCCTCTCGGCGACCGGCGATCTCGACCAGGACACCGACGCGCTGCTGGTCACGCCCTCGCTCCGCGCGCGGGCGACCGGGTCGGTGCTGCTGACCGATCCGCTTAACGAGGTGACGGGCCTCGCGACGTCGAGCGCCGGCAACCTGTTCAGCCTGGCGACCATGCCGACGCTGACCATCACCGGGCTCGTCGCCGCGCCGCAGGTGGCGCTGCTGTCGGGCGGCGGCATCGCGCAGACCACCGGCACGGTCGAGGCGAATAACGTCCGTCTCACCGCGCTGACCGGGTCCGTCGCAATGGAGGGGTCCAACCAGGTCTTCGGCCTTGGCGCCTCCTCCGCCGCGACGTCCTTCGCCTTCGCGACCACGACCTCGCTCGAGGTCGGAGGCGCCGTCTCCGCCGGCACGACGCTGTCGCTGCGCGGCGCCTCGATCAATGCCGGCGCCGACCTCGACGCGGCGTCGGTCACGCTGCGCGCCACAGATGGTGGCATCACCCAGGATGGCGGCCGCATCGCCACCGCCGCGCTGCGCGCCGAGGCGACCGAGGGCGTCCGGCTGGAAGCCGCCAAGAACGCGATCGCCGCGGTCTCCGGCGCCGGCGGCCCCGTCTTCCGCATCGCCACCAGCGGCGCTCTGGCCCCCGACGACATCGTCGCCGACGCCGTCGCGCTGACGGGCGGCGCGATGACGCAGCCCGTGAATGGCCTCGGCATCCGCACCGCGACACTCGACCTCGCCTCGACCGGCCGCGTCGACCTCTCCGCCGCAACCAATGCCATCGCCGCGCTGGGCGCGGTCACGGCGCCCGGCGGGCTCGTGCTGCGGACCTCCGGCGCGCTGCAACTCACCGCGCCGATCAGCGTGCCCGATGCCACGCTCACCACCGGCGGCGACCTCATCCAGACGCCGCTCGGCACGCTTGGCGCCGGCACGCTGCGGCTCGACGTCGGGGGCGGCGTGCAGCTGACCGAAGCCGGCAACGCCGTCCCCCGCCTGCTCTCGGCGGATGCCACCGGCGAGCTTCGCCTGACCACATCCGGCGCGCTGTCCCTGGAAGGGGCGATCCGCTCCGGCGACACCATGGCGCTGACCGCCATCGGCGCGCTGACGCAGCCCGGCGGCGTCATCACCGCCCCCGTGCTCTTCGCGCGTTCCGTCGCCGGTGCCGTCACGCTCGACCGGGCGAACCTGGTGGATGCGCTCGGCGGCGGCGCCGCCGGCCGCTTCAGCTTCACCCAGGGCGGGGCCGGCCCGCTGCGCCTGGCCAACCTCATCGCCGCGCCCGAGGTCTCGCTGACCATCCCCGGCGCGCTGTTCGAGGCCGGCGGCAACATCCGCGCGCCGGTGCTCGCGCTCGATGCCGGCGGCGACGTGCAGCTCGAAGGGCCGGGCCATGTCGTCGGCGCCATCGTCGCGCTGCGCGCCAATTCGCTGCGGCTCCTCACCAGCGGCCCGATCGAGATCACGGGCGAGGCGCAGGTCGCCGGCCAGCTCGCCCTGCAGGCCGGCGCCATCGCGATCAACGCGCCGGTCCGCGCCGGCGCCGCGCTGCTCGTCGCCTCGGCCGGCGATGTCGCGCAGGCCGCGGCGATCACCGCCGTCGCGCTGGAGGTCCATGCCAGCGGCAACGTCGCGCTGAACGCCGTCAACGCGATCGGCGCGCTGACCAATGGCAGCGCCGACGCCGGCGCCTTCGCGCTGCTGACCACGACGCCGCTGCGCGTGTCGGGAAACCTCTCGGCCGAGACCGTCACGTTGCGCGCGCTGGGCGAGATGACACTGGACGGCGTGGGATTGCGCGCGGGCAGCGCCGTGCTGCTCGCCGCCCCGGGCGGGATCGCGGCCGGCCGCCAGATGAGCCTCGCGCCGATGGACGACACGCGCCTGCCCGTGCTGATGCTCGACACCCGCCGGGCGAACGGCCTGACCGCGATCCCCGCCTTCGTGCAGCCCGACCTGCCCGGCGCGGCGCCGGCGTCGCAGCCGACGCAGCTCGGCCAGTTCGGCGCGCCCACTTCGGCCGCCGCTGGCACCGCGGCCTTCGACATCGCGGCGGGCGCCTCGCCGGTCTTCATCCTGCTGGACGGCGCGCCGTCCGTCGGCGCGGTGGAGGCCGGGCGGCTCGGCGTGCTGGGGCAGGGGGCCTCGGCCTTCCTGGTCGGCGCCATTGGCGGCGTCGGCGGCGAAGCCGCGGCGGCGCTAATCTTGCTGTCCGGCGGGGGCGACCTCTACCGCTTCAACAACTGCCCGATGGGCGTGGGCGGCTGCGGCGCCGCGCCGCCGGGCGGCGGGGGCACGGCCGGCGGCTCGGGCACCGGCTCGGGCACCGGCGCCGGCGGCGGCTCCGGCGGGAGCGGCGGCTCGGCCAGCATCGCGACGCCGCGGGATGGCAACGCACCCGCCGGCACGGTGCTCTTCCGCCCCGTGCCGGTGCGCGCCGGCCTCTTCTCCCTCGACGGGCAGGGGCGCCCGGGCCTGCCGCAGCCCGAGGACCGACCCGAGGGCTGGTGGCTGGCCCCGCTGCCCTGGCCCTTCGTCCCTCTCTTTGCCTTCGAAGACGAAGAGAACCGCCGCCGCTGACGCGCGTTGATCCCTTTCGCGCAACGAGAGGGGAGAGCCATGCCGGACCGCAAGCAGGACAAGCAGGACGCCGCCGTGGCCGAGACCTTCCCGGCCAGCGACCCGCCCGCCAGCATGGGAACCGAGGGCGGCGCCCGCGCCGTCCCGCCCGAGCACATGATGGACCAGCACCATCCCGCGCCCTTCGACGCCGTCACCCTGCGCCGGCGTTTCCCGAGCCAAGAGGCTGCGAAGCTCGCGCTCGAGGCGATGGTCCGCGACGGCCCGGTGGACCGCCACTGCGCCGAGCTCAGCGCGATCGGCCGCGAGATCGAGCTGCGGCTGAAGGTGCCGGAGGAGGACTGCCACCGCATCCGCGCGCTGCTGGCGCACGCCTGAGGCGGTAGCCGGCCCCTCTTCTCCTCCGCCTTCCTTCTCCTCCCCCGCAAGCGGGGGAGGCCGGGTGGGGGTGCTTCGTCAGCGAGCCATTCTGAAGTCTCCGCACTCTCGCTCCCTCCCCCTGCTTGCGCGGGGCGGAGAAGGTGCCTGAGAACGCATCAGGAACATTTCCCTCGACTCTGATCAGACTTTGTTCCTATTCTCGCGTAGTACGCGAGAGGGAACCCGGCCATGCGCGCCAAGATTTACCCGCTTTTCCTCCTAGCCCTTCTCCTCCCCGCCCCAGCCCTCGCCGACCCCGGCGCCCCCGTCCCCGCCACCCCGCTGGCCATCCTCGGCTTCGTCGCCCTCGTCGCCTGGGGCATCGGCCGCTACGCCGCCGCGCTGCGCGCCGATTTCGTCCGCCTCGCCGCCGAGGCATCCCCGGCCGAGCGCCTCGCCGCCTTCCGCGACAGCCCGGCCGGCCTGCCCGAGGGCTCGGTCCGTGCCGCACTCGCGGTGGCGATCGTCCTGCTCTGCCTGCCCGCCCTCGTGCTGTCCCAGGCGCTCGGCCTCGGCGGCACGGGCGAGCTCGGCACCATCCTCGGCGGCGTCATCGGCTTTTATTTCGGCAGCCGCGGCGCCGCCGAGCCGGTCTCCCGCCGGACCGACCTGCCCCCCATCCAGCCGCCAACGCCGGTCGCCACGGCGCTCTCCGCCGGCGCCGACGCCGCCCGTGCCGCCGTCCCGATGCTGGGCGAGGCTGCCAGCCGAGCCGCTGCGGTCCTCGACGGCGCCGCCCAGGCCGCCCCCGCCATCGAGGCCGCCTTCCGCCATGCCGACGCGCCGAGCCTCGCCGCCGCGCTCGCCGCTGCCAGCCAGGCGGTGGAGGACGCCGGCGAGGAAGCGGGCTTCCCCCCGGCGCTGCACCAGGTGCTGCGCACCGCGCAGGCGGCGACCGAGGCCGCCGCCGCGGTCGAGACCGCGATGGCCGATCCGAAGCCCGAGGGCCTGGCCGAGGCGCTCTCCCCCGTGCTGCGCGCCTTCGGCGCCGTCCCTGGCCTGGCGCTGGGCCCGGCCGCAGTCGCCGGCGGCCTGCTGCTCGGCGCGGTGCAGGCCGCCGCGGTCGGCCGGGCGCATCAGGCGCGCTGGATGGCCCGCGTGCTGGACCGCCCCGTCCCGCCCGAGCTCCTCCCCGCCGGCGCCTGGGATGGCGAGGCCGCGCGGGCGCTTTTGTCCGAAAGCCCGGTAATGGCCGCGGCACTGGCCGACCGCCTGTCGCCGGCCGCGCCGGAGCAGGCGGCCGCAGGCGCGCTGGCCCGGCTGCTCGAGCCCGACGGCGACGCCTGGCTCCAGGCCGAGCATCCCGCGATCGCCCCGGCCGATGCCGAGGCCGCCGTGGCCGCGCTGCGCCGCGTCGTGCTGGACGGGCTGCTCGACGCCGCCGATCACCGCCCCGTCGCAGTGGCCGGCTCCCTGGTCCCGCAGCCCGTGCTGCGCGCCGAGCTCGACCGACTGCGCACGGGGGGCGCGGGCGGCGCCGTCCAGGCCCTCGGCCGCCTGGCCGCGACCTTGTCCGAAGACGCGCCCGCGAAGGTCGAGCGCGCCCTGGCGGAGGCCGCCCGATGAACCGCAAGGCCTGGACTGTGGCAGCCGCGCTGCGGACCGAGGAAAGCCCTCTCCCCACGCAGGGGGGAGAGGGCTGGGTGAGGGGGGCGATGCGCAAAAAGGACCGCCGGCGCCGAACACCACGCTGGCTCCCCTTCGCCATGGCCATCCTCGCCGGCCTGCTCGCGGGTTGTGCCGGCGCGATCCACGCCCTCGACGCTGCCAAGGACCGGGCGGATCGCGGCGACTGGGCGGCGCTGGCCGCCGAGCCCGTGCCCGCCTGCGACGGGCGCGACCCCATCTGCGCCCAGCGCCAGGCGCTGCGCGCCCGTGCCTGCGCCTTGCAGGCCGGCGCCGCGAATTTGTCCGAAGCCGCGCGCCGGCCCTTCCTCGATTGCGCGGTCGAGTCCGGCCGCGCCGCCATTGCCGCGTCCGAAGCGCCTCCGCGCCCCTGGCGCGAAGCCTATGCCCTGGCTCTCTTCACCCGCCGCCAGGCCCGACCGGGCGCCGAGGCCTGCCGGGACAACGCGCCCCTTTTGTCCGAAGCCGACGGGCTTCGCGCGTCGGGCACGGACCGGCTGCCTCGTTTCCTGGCGGCGAGCGCGCGGCTGGCCGCCGTCACGCGCTGCGGCGCGACGCCGGCCTGCCCCTATTTGTCCGAGGCGGGCGCGCTGCTGAACGACCCACCTTCCGGCGCCGCCGTCCAATGGCAGGCGCTGGCCGCGGGGATCGCCGCGACCGCGCGGCGCCTGTCATGCGGTCCGGGACCGGTCGAAAATGCCGGCGGCTGAGGATCCGCAGCGGATTTTTCGTCCATGCAAGGCGCCGGGCGCAGCAGATGCCGGTTGCCCCGGCGAGTCTGGCAACCCGGCAGGGGCGGAAAAGCCGCGCGGAGCCGACCCGTCCGGTGTTCTCGACCGGTCCCTACGAGTAGCCCTTGGCCTCCGGCAGGCTCTCATCCTGCCGGGCGGCTTGCTGCGCCCCTTCGTCCACCTTCCGCATGCCGCCCTGCTTCGGCGCGCCCTGGTTTGGCACGCGGGGATCGGCGCCCCGGCGCTGCCCGCCCTTCGCCCCGGCCTCGGCCATCATCTCCTCCCCGGCCGGCTCGAAATCGTAGCTGCCGTCGCGCGATTGCCAGGACTGCACGGTCAGGACCTTCGCCCCGCTGCGGCTCTCATGCGGGCCGTGCACCTGGCCCGCGGCATGGGTCAGGAAGGCGCCGGGCCCGAGCGACCGCCCGGCCTCCACCAGGTCGCCTTCCAGGACGTAGTGCATCTCCGCCCCCGCGCGGTGGCTGTGCGCCGGGATCCGCCCGCCCGGCGGCAGGTGGATGATGGAGGTGACCACGCCGGACGCCGTGTCCTCGTTCAGCAGCTGGATCCGGAACTCGCCCGTCGCGCCGGGGATGGCGAAGGGCACGGCCGGCACCTCCTCGGCGGCGAGCGCCAGTTTCTTCCCGTCCATCGCCGTCTTCCTCCGCTGGGTCGGCGGGCAACGCGTCGGCGGCGAGACAGGTTGCCCCGCGCGGGCTATCCCAAGTCGATGCCGCATTTCCGCTACGAGTCGGAGCATGGCGGCCGCGTCGCCGGCCTGGACGAGGCCGGGCGCGGGCCGCTCGCCGGGCCGGTCATGGCCGCGGCGGTGGTCTTCGTCGCCAGGCCGCCGCGCGCGCTCGCCAGGCTGCTCGACGATTCCAAGAAGCTGAGCCCGGCGAAGCGCGACGCAGCCTTCGACGCAATCCTGGCGGCGCGTCGCGAGGGCCGGCTGGAATTCGGCGTCGCCGCGGCGTCGGCGACCGAGATCGGACGCATCAACATTCTCCGTGCGAGCCAATTGGCGATGGCCCGCGCGCTGGCGCGGCTGGGGCCGGTCGAGCTTGCCCTGGTGGACGGCAACCAGGCGCCGGCGCTGCCCTGCCCGGTGCGCTGCGTGGTCGGCGGCGACGCGGAATGTTTCTCGATCGCCGCGGCGTCCATCCTGGCGAAGGTGACGCGGGACCGCGCGATGGCCAGGCTCGACGCGCGCTGGCCGGGCTATGGCTTCGCAAGCCACCAGGGCTACGCGACCGCGATGCACCGGGAGGCATTGGCGAAGCTTGGCCCGACGCCCCATCACCGGCGCGGCTTCGCGCCGGTGGATCAGCTCTGTCTTCTTTGAACGGGGTTTGTTGACGGCGCGAGTCCCGCCACCGCATGGTGCTCGGCCGAGTCGCAGGGGGTGCGGGCGCAACGATGGGTACGGGTCTCGACCTGACGCTCGACCAGGTGCTGGTCGGCGACTGCATCGAGACCTTGCGCTCGCTGCCGCCGGCCTCGGTCCACGCGGTCTTCGCCGACCCGCCCTACAATCTGCAACTGAAGGGGGAGCTGCGGCGGCCTGACAGCTCCGTCGTGGACGCGGTGGACGACGAATGGGACCGCTTCGACGACTTCGCGGCCTATGACGCCTTCACCCGGGAATGGCTCGGCGAGTGCCGCCGCATCCTGCGCAAGGACGGCACGATCTGGGTGATCGGCAGCTACCACAACGTCTTCCGTCTCGGCGCGGCGTTGCAGGACCTCGGCTTCTGGATTCTGAACGACGTGATCTGGCGCAAGGCCAACCCGATGCCGAACTTCCGGGGGCGCCGCTTCACCAACGCGCATGAGACGCTGATCTGGGCCGCGCGCGGGCCGGAGAGCCGCTACCGCTTCAACTACCAGGCCATGAAGGCGCTGAACGACGAGCTGCAGATGCGCAGCGACTGGTTCATCCCGCTCTGCACGGGCCACGAACGCCTGCGGGCCGCAGACGGGTCGAAGCTCCATCCCACGCAGAAGCCCGAGGCGCTGCTGCACCGCGTGCTGCTGTCCTGCACGCAGCCCGGCGAGGTTGTGCTCGATCCCTTCCTGGGCTCCGGCACCACCGCCGCGGTCGCCCGCCGCCTCGGCCGCCGCTTCATCGGCATCGAGCGCGAGGAGGCCTACGCCGCCGCCGCGCGCGAGCGCATCGCGGCCGTCGAGCCGATCGCGGAATCGGCCGCGCTCGCGCTGCCCTCGAAGCGCGAGCAGCCCCGCATCGCCTTCGGCGTCCTGGTCGAGCGCGGCCTGGTGCCGGCCGGCGCCGTGCTGACCGACCGACATCGCCGCTGGAAGGCCGTGGTGGGCGCCGACGGCACGCTGCGCTGCGGTGCGGCCGCGGGCTCGATCCACAAGGTCGGCGCGGAACTGCAGGCCGCGCCCTCCTGCAACGGCTGGACCTTCTGGTTCCTCGAGACCCGCGATGGCAAGCTGCGGCTGCTCGACGAGCTGCGGGACGAGGCGGTGGCGCAAGGGGCGTAATTCTGACGGCTGGCGCGCCGGCCTCAGGCGAGCGACGGCAGCAGCGCCTTGCGGCCGATCAGCAACTGGTTCCACTCGTCGCGGATGCCGAGGTCCGGGTCCTCGAAGGTCTGCATCGCGAACTGCATACCCGACGCCTCGCCGAGGATGGCGGCAATGTCGTAGCCCCAGTCGATCGTCACCAACGCGCCGCCGCTGCTGACGGGATTGCCATGGTACTGCGCCGGCAGCAGGTGCTGGACCGCGCCGCCTGCCAGCCGCGCCCGGCGCTGGGACGGCGCGAATTTCCGCACCACGGGCACCGTCAGCACCGTCCCACCGCCCGGGAGCAGCGTGCGCGCGGTCTCCGCGATGGCGGCGCGCGGGTCGAAGATGTGCTCGAACACATCCTGCGTGACGACGAGGTCGAAGCTGCCGTCCGCGCAGCCCTGGCGCTCGAGGTTCTCCACGCGGTAGCGCTTGCAGGGCAGCGGCGCGTCCTCGACGATCGAGCCCATCGTCATGTCGTCGCGGAACTGCGTCGCGGTATAGCGCGCGCATTCACGGACCAGGCGCTGGCTCACGGGATCCCAGCCCGGCGAGCCTTCGTCGATCGCCAGCTCGCGCCAGCGCGGGAAGGCGCCGTTCAGCGCCAGCCAGAGCGCGCGGTTGCGCGACTGCGACTTGCAGGACGGGCATTGCAGGTCGCGCCAGTGCCGCCCTTTCCGGAAGGCGACGTCCTTGTCGCAGATCGGGCAATGGCCGGGATGCTCGCCCTGCTCTTCCATCGGCTGGCAGCCTTCCCTGTCGCTTGGCGCGGCGCGCGACGCCATGAGCGCCGCCGCCAATACCCTTCATTGGGGCATACCCTGTCGGAAACGCCACCCAAGGTCGTAAGTCACGACGGCGTCGGACGCCCCTCCAGCAGCGCCGCCAGCCGCTTCATCGCGGTCGGCATCGCGGCACGCGCGGCGTCGGGCTCCATCCAGGCATAGCCCTCCGGCGCCGCGCCGGCATGTGTCGCCCGCAGCAGCGTCATGCGGAGTTCGAAATGGGTGAAGCTGTGCTCCGCCTCACCCGGGACGGTGCTCCAGCGGAGGCCCTCGATCGGCGCATGGGCCAGCGCGTCCTGGCGCGTCCAGCCTTCCTCGCGCCATGGCGTGCCCGGGATCTCTAGCATGCCGCCGAGCAGGCCGGTCTCGGGCCGGCGCCGCACCAGCCAGCGGCCCCGCGCGTCCTCGACGAGGAAATGCACGCCGTGGCGCGTCGGCCTCTCCTTTTTCGGCGCCTTGCGGGGAAGTGTCTCCTGGATGCCCTGGCGCCGCGCCTCGCAGGGCTCGCGCCAGGGGCAGAGCGTGCAGGCCGGGCGGCGCGGCGTGCAGATCGTGGCGCCGAGGTCGAACAGCGCCTGCGCGAAGTCGCCGGGCCTGGCGCGGGCGGCGTCCTGCTCCATCCAGCGCTGCGCCAGCGCGTCGAGCGTCCTCTTCGCGCCCGGCAGCGGCGCGGCCTCGGCATGGATGCGGGCGGCGACCCGTTCCACGTTGCCGTCGGTCGGCACGACCGGTACGTCGAAGGCGATCGCGGCGATGGCGGCCGCGGTATAGGCGCCGATCCCCGGG
This sequence comes from Falsiroseomonas sp. HW251, assembly GCF_050563545.1. Classification (NCBI taxonomy): domain Bacteria; kingdom Pseudomonadati; phylum Pseudomonadota; class Alphaproteobacteria; order Acetobacterales; family Roseomonadaceae; genus Falsiroseomonas; species Falsiroseomonas sp. HW251. The sequence goes on along the minus strand of NZ_JBNXUM010000048.1, from coordinate 4,559 downwards.
ATCGCGCGCAGCGCTTCCACCGTGCCGGGGAAGGCGTTGCGCGCGGCCAGCGCCTTGGCGCCCGCATGAAGGTTGCGCGCGCGGGCGTAGTAGCCGAGGCCCGCCCATTCCTCGGCCACCTCCTCCCACTCCGCCCGCGCCAGCGCGTGGACGTCGGGGAAGCGCGCGAGGAACCGCGCATAGCGCGGCCCCACCGTCGCAACGGTCGTCTGCTGGAGCATGACCTCCGACAGCCAGACGCGGTATGGATCCGGCCGGCCGCCCACCCCCCGCCAGGGCAGGGTGCGCTTGTGCCGGTCGTACCAGGCGAGCAGGTCTTGGGATGAGGGAGCCACGCGTGAGCAAGGATGGGGACAGCCGCCGATTCCCGGGAGCCCCCCTGCCGCTCTCCTCGCTCGTACCGGGCATCACCCGCCCCGCCTTCCGCAAGCGCAGCCCCGCCGGCGCGCAGCTTCTGGCCGACTGGGGCACCATCGTCGGCCCGGCGCTGGCCGCCGTGACATCCCCGCTGCGGCTGTCGGCCGGCACGCTGACGCTCGCCTGCGCCGGCCCGGTCGCGATGGAGCTCCAGCACCTCGCGCCCGAGCTGGTCGCCCGCATCAACGCCCAGCTCGGCAAGGTCGCGGTGGAGCGGCTGCGCTTCGTGCAGCAGGCGCCCGCCGGCCCTGCCGCCCCGCGCGCCCGGGCCGCCCCGCCGCCGGAACCGGTCCCGGAGACCGTTACAAGCCGACTCGCCGACCTGCCGGAGGGCGAGCTTCGTCAAGCTCTGGAAAAGCTCGCCTCCCGCGTCTATCGGGGTCGTTGAGGGACCGCCCCCGAGTCCCCGAGAGCCGGAGAGCCCCCGGATGACCGACCGTCGTTCCTTCCTCCTTGCCGCCTCCGCCTTGGCCCTGCCCGGCGTGGCCTGGGCGCAGCAGGCGCAGGACGCGCCGCCCGCCGACCAGGCCACCCCGCCCGCCGAGCCGGCGGCGGACCCGCGGCTCGCCGAGCGCATCGTCGGCAACCCCGAGGTGCCGCGCGCGGTCATCGAATATTTCTCCCTGACCTGCCCGCATTGCGCTGCCTTCCACAAGGACACCTGGCCGCAGGTCAAGCGCCAGCTCGTGGACACCGGCCGCATCCGCATGATCCTGCGCGACTTCCCGCTGGACCAGGTCGCCCTCCTCGCCGCCATGGTCGCGCGGAGCCTGCCCGCCGCGCAGTACGACGCCTTCGTCTCCACGCTGTTCGCGACGCAGGACCGCTGGGCCTTCGCCCGTGGCGTGGATCCCCGCGCCGAGCTCTGGAAGCTCGCCTCGGTCGCCGGGATGTCGCGGGAGACCTACGACACGGCCATCGCCGACCAGGCGCTGGCGCGCGGCATCCTGGAAACGCGGGTGAAGGCGCAGCAGGAGTACAACGTGAACTCCACGCCCACCTTCGTCTTCGGCACGCGCGTGGTCCCCGGCGGCATGGCGTATGACCGCTTCGCCCAGATCGTCGGCGAGATGCGCTGACGCATGGATGCGCTGCCCCCCGCGCCTCCCGCCGAGGAGAACCCGCCGCCGGAAGAGCCCGGCCGGACGGAGGCGCAGATCGAGGCCGCGCGCACCGCCAGGCTCACGCGGCTGCGCCTCGCCGGCTTCAAGTCCTTCGCCGAGCCGACCGTTGTCGAGGTCATGGCGGGCCTGACCGGCATCGTCGGACCCAATGGCTGCGGCAAGTCCAACATCGTGGAGGGCCTGCGCTGGGCGATGGGCGAGACCAACGCCCGGACCATGCGCGGCGGCGAGATGGAGGACGTGATCTTCGCGGGCACCGCCTCCCGCGCGTCGCGCAACTTCGCCGAGGTGGTGCTGACGCTGGAGGAGGCCGCCGGCCTCGCCCCGCCGCCGAACCAGGACGCCGCGGAGCTCGAGATCGCGCGCAGGATCGAGCGCGGCGCGGGCAGTTCGTTCCGCGTCAACGGCAAGGAACTGCGCGCGCGCGACGTGCAGACCATGTTCGCCGATATCGGCTCCGGTGCGCGATCCTCGGCGATGGTCAGCCAGGGCCGCGTCGCCGCGCTGATCCAGGCCAAGCCGGAGGACCGGCGCGCGGTGCTGGAGGAAGCGGCGGGGATCGCCGGCCTGCGCGCACGCCGCCACGAGGCCGAGCTCAAGTTGCGACAGGCCGAGACGAACCTCTCGCGCGCCGAGGACCTGCTCAACGAGATGGACGGCGCGCGGCAGGGGCTGCAGCGCCAGGCGCGCCAGGCCGCGCGCTACCGCAACCTCTCGGGCCTGGTGCGCGGGGCGGAGATCGAGTGGCTAGCCATCCTGCGCGCCCGCGCCGTCACCGCGCTGGCCGAGGCCCGCATGGCCTTCGACAAGGCCCGCGCCGCGACCGGCGATGCCGAGTTCGAGGCCGAAGGGGCGGCGCGCCGCGCCTTCGCCGCCGAGCAGGCCCTGCCCGCGCCGAAGGAGGCCGAGGCGGTCGCGCGCACCGCGCTGGAACGCCGCCGCGTCGAGGCCGAGACGCTCGACGCCGAGGAGCATGACGCGCGCGAAGCGCTGGCCGCCGCCACCGGCCGCCGCGACGCGCTGGCGCGCGACGCCGACCACGCCGCGCGGCTGCAGGCCGACGCCGCCGCCGCGGTGGCGCGGCTGGAGACGGAAGCTGCCGAGCTCGAAACCGCCGCGGCGTCGCTTCCCGCGCGCGCCGAGGCCGCGGAATCCGCGGAGATCGAGGCCGCCGACGCGGTGCGCGAGGCCGCGATGGCCGCCGATCGCGCGACGGAACTCGCGGCCGAAGCCGCCGCCCAGGCCGCCGCCCTCGCCAATGCCGAGACCGAGGCGTCGAACCGCGCGCGGCGGCTCGCCGAGCAGGGCTCGCGCCTGGCGGCCGAGGCCGCGAGCGCCGAGGCCGCGCGTGTCCCGCAGGAGGCGCTGGACGCAGCCGCCGCTGGCGTGACCGAGGCCGAGGCCGCGATCGCCGCCGCCGAAGCCGCGCTCGCGGGCGCCGTGGCCGTGGGTGCCGCCGCGCAGGCGCGCCAGGAGGCCGCCCCCGGGGCCGCGCCCGAGGGCGCGGAAGCCGAGACGCGCGCCCGCGCCGCACTGGACGCCGCCGAAGTCGCGGCCCGCCGTCTGGCGCAGCAGCACCAGCGCGTCGCCGCCGAGCGCGACGCCGCGCGCGCGGCACTGGTCCCCGATGCCGAGCGCGAGGCCACGCAGGCCGAACTCGCCGCTGCCGACAACGCGCTCGCCGCGGCCCGCCCCGCGCTGGACGCGGCGGAACATGCGCGTGCCGAGGCGGCCGCGCGGCACGAGGAAGCTCGCACCGCCGCCGCCGGCGCCGAGGCCGCTGGCACCCGTGCCCGCGCCGCGCTGGAAGCCGCGCAGACCGCCGCGCGGCGCCTGGCCGAGCAGCACCAGCGCATGATCGCCGAGCGCGACGCCGCGCTGGCCTCCCACGTGCCGGAGGATGAGACCGCCGCCGCCCTTGCGGAGGCCGAGATGGCCGAAGCGGCGCTGCGCGAGAGCGGCGCGGCGCTGGCCGGCGCCGAAGCCGCGCGCCATGCCGCCGCGCAGCGCCACGAAGCCGCGCGCACCGCCGCGACGGAAGCCGAAGGCGCGCGCGCCCGCGCGCAGGCCGAGGTCGCGGCGCTGTCGGACCTCGTGCAGGCCGCGCATGGCGCCGTCACGCCGGTGCTCGACCAGATCGGCGTTCCGCCGGGCCTGGAGGCCGCGCTCGGCGTGGCGATCGGCGAGGCGCTGGATTCCGCGCTGGACGAGGCGGCGCCGCGCCATTGGCGCATGCTGCCGCCGATCGAGCCGCCGGCGCTGCCGGGTGGCGCGACGCCGCTGTCGCGCCTGGTGGAGGCGCCGGCGGCACTCGCCCGCGCGCTGTCGCTGATCGGGCTGCTGCCGCGCGGGATGGACGGCGCGGACCTGCAGGCGTTGCTGCTGCCGGGCCAAGCGCTGGTGACGCAGGATGGCGCGCTGTGGCGTTGGGACGGGCATTGCGCCCGCGCCGGCGCGCCGAGCGCGGGGGCGGTCCGCCTCGCCCAGCGCAACAAGCTGCGCGCCGCGCAGATCCTGCTCGACCAGGCCGAGGCCGCGCTGGCCGCTGCACTGAATGCGCGTGCAGAGGCCGCGGAACAGGAAGGCTTCGCCCGCGCCGAGGAAGCGCGTTGCCGCGACGCGCGGAGCGCGGCCGAGCGCCGGGCAACGGCCGCCGTCGCCGCCGCCGAGCGTGTCGCCGCGCGCGCAGCGGAAGCCGAAGCGAAGCTTGCGGCGCTGACGCCCGACCTCGCGCGGCTCGAGGCCGAGATCGCCGAGGCCACTGCCGCGCTGGAGGCCGCGCGCGATGCGCTCGCCGCCGTGCCCGATGCTGCCGAGGCGCTCGCCGCCAGCGGCGCGGCCGCGCAGGCCGAGCAGGAAGCGCGGGCGGAGGAAGCGCGGCTGCGCAACACGCGCGCGGAAGCCGAGCGCCGCGCGGCGGCCGCGCATGCCGCGTCGGAGCGGCTTGCCGCGCGCGCCGCGCAGGCCGAGCAGCGCCTCGCTGCGGTAGAGCCAGAGGCCGCGCGGCTGGAAGCGGAA